>NZ_CP116871.1:0-312771 GCF_031885415.1 Microbacterium forte | reverse complement strand
CGAGCATCCCGAGCTCTCGGGTGGGCTCGCGCTGCAGATCGGCTTCGGCGCCGGACTCGTGTTCGCCGCCCAGGTCGTCGTCCTCCCCTGAGAACGCGCCGACTTTCCCTAGACTGTTCCACGGTTCCGAATACAAACCCGTAAGAAAGAGGAAGACCACATGGCTTTCACCAACGATGAGGTCCTCGCAGGCCTCGCAGAGCTCATCACCGACGAGACCGGCATCAACGCATCCGAGGTCGCCCTCGAGAAGTCGTTCACCGACGACCTCGACATCGACTCGATCTCGATGATGACGATCGTCGTCAACGCCGAGGAGAAGTTCGGCGTCACCATCCCCGACGACGAGGTCAAGAACCTCAAGACCGTCGGCGACGCTGTCAACTTCATCGTCGCAGGCCAGGAGTAATCCTCGAAGGATGCCACCCCCGCGCTGTCGGGGCGTGGCATCCTCCGCCTTGCCCGCTCTCTGCTCGACCCGCCTGACAAGGAACCACACATGACCAAGCGCATCGTCGTCACCGGCATCGGCGCCACGTCCGCCATCGGCGGGACAGCACCCGAGAACTGGACGAACCTGCTCGCAGGCCAGTCCGGCACCCGCACCCTCGAGCACGACTGGGTGCAGCAGTACGACCTTCCGGTCACCTTCGCCGCCGAGGCGATCGTCCGCCCCGAAGAGGTCCTGCCCCGCCACGAGGCGAAGCGGCTCGACCCCTCCTCGCAGTTCGCGCTCATCGCGGCACGCGAGGCCTGGGCGGATGCCGGTTCTCCCGAGGTCGCTCCCGAGCGTCTCGGAGTCGACTTCGCCACCGGCATCGGCGGCCTCTGGACCCTGCTCGACGCGTGGGACACCCTGCGCGAGAAGGGCCCCCGCCGCGTGATGCCGCTGACCGTTCCGATGCTCATGCCGAACGCGGCGGCCGGCAACCTGTCGCTGCAGTTCCAGGCTCGTGCCTACGCGCAGACCGTCGTCAGCGCCTGCGCCTCGAGCACCGAGTCGATCATCCACGCCTTCCACCACCTGCAGGACGGTCTCGCCGACGTCGTGATCGCCGGTGGCACCGAATCGGCCATCCACCCGATCACGATGGCGTCGTTCGCGTCCGCGCAGGCTCTGTCCCGCCGCAATGACGACCCGGCCACGGCCTCGCGTCCCGGCGCGATCGACCGCGACGGCTTCGTGATGGGCGAGGGCGCAGCCGCGCTCATCCTCGAGACCGAGGAGCACGCCAAGGCACGCGGCGCCAAGATCTACGGCTACGTGCTCGGGGGTGGCGTCACCGCTGATGCGTACCACATCACGGGCAACGACCCCGAGGGCACCGGCGCCGCACGAGCCGTCACGCAGGCGCTCGACGAGGCCGGCATCACCGCCGACCAGGTCGCGCACATCAACGCGCACGCGACGTCCACCCCCGTGGGTGACCCCAACGAGTACGTCGCGCTCAAGAAGGTCTTCGGCGAGCGGATCGATGAGATCCCCGTCTCGGCCACCAAGGCGTCGACCGGGCACCTGCTCGGCGGCACGGGAGCCCTCGAGGCGATCTTCGCGCTGCTCGCGCTCCGCGACCGCGTCGCCCCGCCGACGATCAACATGACGGAGCCCGATCCGGCTGTGCCGTTCAAGCTCTCGGGCGAGGCGCAGCCTCTCGGCGACGGCCAGCTCTTCGCGATCAGCAACTCGTTCGGCTTCGGTGGCCACAACGCCGTCGCCGTCTTCGCGAGCGCCGACTGACCTGCAGCGATGACGAAGAGCGGCCCCCGGGTATCCCGGGGGCCGCTCTCGTGTCTGCAGGTCTAGCGAGCGGTCGCCCGCGCGAGCTGACGGGATCTCGCGGCACGGACGCGAGTGGTCCACGGAAGGAACCAGCCGATGAGCGGTCCCACGCCGAAGGCGAAGAGCACCGTGCCCACGCCGACCGGACCACCGAGCAGGAAGCCGATCAGCAGCACGCCGCCCTCGATCAGGGTGCGCACGAGCCACACCGGCCACCCGGTGCGACCCACGAGCCCCGTCATCAGGCCGTCCCGCGGGCCAGGACCGAAGTCCGCCGCGATGTAGAGTCCGGTGGCGAAGGCGAGCAGCAGCAGTCCCGCCACGAACATCGGTGCCCCGACCCAGATCGATGTCGGTGCGGGGATGACGGCGAGAGCCAGATCCGCGCTGGGCCCGACGAGCAGGGCATTGAGCAGGGTGCCCAGCCCGACGCGCTGCCGCAGGGGGATCCACAGGAGCAGCACGAGCACCGAGACCAGCACGGTGACGACGCCGTATCCGATCCCCGTCTGCCCCGAGACGCCGAGAGCGAGGACGTCCCAAGGAGCGACGCCGATGCCTCCGCGCACCATCAGACCGAGGGCGACGCCGTAGAGGAACAACCCCACGAGCAGCTGCACGATGCGCTCGACGACGTCGCGTCGACTGGTGGCGCTGATCGGGAGGAGAACGGAACGAAGCTGCATCTCTCCATGCTGGCCCACCCATCCGTCTGGTTCACGAGACCACTCGGCGAGAAGTGGCCTGCTTTCTTCAGTCCACTTTGCGGCATCATGGAGTCATGACCTCACGGCTCGTCCAGCAGCTCGGTGCCCACAACGTCGCCGGCGCCACAGCCAAGGCCCTCGCGGAGCACATCCGCGCATTGATCCTCGACGGTCGACTCACCGTGGGCGAGCGGCTGCCGAGCGAGCGATCGCTCGCGATCGAGCTGCGGCGGTCGCGTTCCACCACGACCCGTGTCTACGACCTCCTCGAGCGCGACGGCTACGTCTCTCGTCTGCACGGGGGCGGCACTCGCGTCACTCTGCCGCACACCGCGGCCCCGGCCGGCGGCGCAGCAGACGAGTCGGCCATCGACCTGTCGATCGCGTCGATGGATTCGACGCCTGGGCTGTACGACGCGACAGTGCGGTCACTCCCTCGGCTCGCTGCCATGCGCGGCACCAGCGGCTATTCACTGCAAGGGCTCCCCGAGCTGCGGGAGGCTGTCGCGCAGCGCTTCATCGAGCGCGGAGTGCCGACCGATGCGGACGAGATCATGATCACGTCCGGCGCGCTCAACGCGTTCAATCTGGTGCTCGCCTCGATCGGCCGGCGGGGCGAGCGCGCGCTCGTCGAGCAGCCCACCTTCCCGCATGCGCTCGAGGCGCTCCACCGCCACGGGTACCGACTGCTGCCGACGCCGGTCGATGTGACGGGATGGGACGAGGGCCATCTCACCGACACCCTGCTGCGCGGACGCCCCCACCTCGCGTACCTGATCCCCGACTTCCACAATCCCACGGGGGCCACGCTCTCCGACGCCGAGCGGACACGCATCGCGGCCACGGCACGGAGCGTCGGCACACACCTGATCGTCGATGAGACGACCGCCGAGCTCGACATCGATCGCGACTGGACCCCGCTTCCCTTCTCCGCCTTCAGCCCGCATGTGATCACCGTCGGCTCCATGTCGAAGATCGCCTGGGGAGGCATGCGCATCGGCTGGATCCGGGCGGACCGCTCGGTCATGACCCGTCTGCTCGCCACCCGTCCCTCGTTCGAGCTCGGCACCGCGCTGCTCGAACAGTGCATCGCCGTCGAGCTGCTGCAGGAGATGCCGGCGCTCACCGCGCATGTCGCGACACGCCTGTATGCCGGCCGCGAAGCCGTGGCGGCAGGACTCGGCTCCTTCGAGACCATCTCCATGCCGCCCACGAGAGGCGGACTCTCCGCCTGGCTCGACCTCGGCGCCCCCGTGTCGACCGCCCTGTCGCTGGCCGCGCGTGCTCACGGACTGATCCTTCCGCCGGGGCCGCGGTTCTCGACGGGCGGCGTGCTCGAGAGGCGCCTGCGCATTCCGATCACCCTGCCGCCTGAGCGCACCGCCGAGGCGATGGGGCGACTGAGACTCGCGTGGGAGGACGTCATGACGGGGGGCCGCGCGGCCGGGGCCGAGATGCCACGCTCGGCCGTGATCTGACAGACGAAGACCCCGTCCCGGATATTCGGGACGGGGTCTTCGTCATCTGTGGAACGGGGATTCGCCTTCTCAGCGTCCGGGATCGCTCACCGGCATCCGATACTCGCGCCTTCCCGTTCCAGGTCTGTGGGTCCGCCTAGCCGACCTTGTGCAGCCACACCACGCGGGCGTCGTCGCTCGCGTGACGGAACGGCTCCAGCTCCTCGTCCCAGGCGGAGCCGAGCGCGATGTCGAGCTCACGCTGCAGCTCGGTCGCGCTGCCTGCGGCGATCTCCATCGCATAGCGGATGCGGTCCTCGCCCACGACGATGTTTCCCGCGGCATCCGTCTGCGCATAGTGGATGCCGAGGTCGGGCGTGTGCAGCCAGCGTCCGCCGTCGCTGCGGGGTGTGGGATCCTCGGTGACCTCGAAACGGAGATGCTCCCACCCGCGGATCGCGGTTGCAAGAGCGGCACCCGTGCCGACCGGGCCGTCCCAGTAGAACTCGGCGCGTCGAGCGCCGTCGAGCACCGGCTGGTCGCTCCAGTCGAAGTTCACTGCGCGACCGATAGCGCGACCGACCGCCCATTCCAGGTGCGGGCAGAGCGCGCGAGGTGCAGAGTGGATGAACACCACTCCGCGTGCGTAAGCCGTCGCCATGATCTCTCCGTTTCATCAGGTGCGTCTTCCCCAACGACCTGAAACAACGAGAACTGGCGTGAATATGCGGTTGTGGGCCTATTCTCGCCCAGACCAGGCGAAATCACAAGCATGTGATTCACACGACGAAGGCCCCGGTCGCGCGGGACCGGGGCCTTCAGACCGCGAACGGCCGTTGATCAGACGAGGATCACGCCTCGCTCATGGCCTGCTTGACCTGCTGTCCCTTTGCGGCGTAGTACGCGGCGCGTGCGGCGTCACGGCGGGCCTGCTCGGCGTATCCGGCCTCGAGAACCTCCTGCGGGACCTCGACGTTAGGCACGTCCTGCGTGCCGTGGTACTTCTCGATGTAGGCGTCGAGCTCGGGGCCGGACGTCCACGACGTGATGAGGCAGTAGCGCGGCTCCGTGCCCACGTGGGTCGCGGCGTGCCACAGACGCTGCGTGTCGACGATGAGCTGAGCGCCCGCCGGCAGAGCGATGCGGTACTCGATGCTCGGGTCGGTGCGGTTCTCGCGCAGGACGAAGAAGCTGTCCTTGTCGTCGCTGAGGTTGAAGAACCCGCGGACGACCCAGCCGGTGCCGTCGGGGTTCAGACGGTTGTTGTCGTCCTGGTGGAGGTTGTAGAGGCACTCGCCGTACGGGGTCGGCTGCAGCTCGATGACGCGGCAGCGACCGACGTTGGCACCGGGCTCCTGCGCGCGACGCGTGAGGTTGGGGGCCTTGGCGGTCTGCGAGTCGATCCAGACGCCGTCCTTGTCGGTGCGCGGCGGCTTGTGGTTCCAGAAGCCGTTGCACTCGATCTCGCCCTTGGCGCTGGCGAGAGGGGCGAAGCGGGTGTCACCCGACGACTTCCAGTCGTTGTACTCGATGTCGAGCCACTCCTTGGGGTCGAGCTCCTGGTTGTAGCTGTCGAGAACGACGAAGCCCTTGTCTTCGAGGGCAGCGGACTTGATGTATCCCATGATCTGAACCAGATCCTTTCATCGGGGGCCAGCACGTTTTAACAGGCCCTGATAAGGCAAGCCTAACAGGGCACTTCTGGAGCGCCGCCGAGGGCCGCCGTGAATAAGCGAATAGACTGAATCGGGCGCCTGGCGACTCCTCGGCGCACGGCGTTACGGGAGGACGAGACACCAGCATGAGCACTGCGACCAACGTCGAGGCGACAGCTGTCAACACGATCGAGTGGCTCGCAGAGGACTCCACGACCATCGTCGTGCCGGTGTACCAGCGTCAGTACAGGTGGGACATCGGCGGCTGCGAGCAGCTGCTCTCCGACGTCCGGGCCGTCGCCCGTGAAGACTCGTCGCACCGTCACTTCATCGGGTCGATCCTCTCGGCCGCCGACGACAGCGAGGCCGACACCGACCTCGTGCTGATCGACGGCCAGCAGCGCATCACGACGCTGATGCTGCTGGTCGCAGCGCTCCGGCATGCGGTTCAGGACTCCGATCCCCTGCTCGCCGCCGATCTCGACCGGGTGCTCGTGCGCCCGGACGACCCCGATCGCACCAAGCTGCGCCCTCACGACGCGTGGGCCGAGCTGTACGAGTCCGTGGTGCTGGAGCGCGATGTCCAGGCAGAGCGCGAATCGCGGTTCGATGACAATTACGCGTTCTTCCGCAGCCAGGTGCACGCCGACGAGGCGCCGCAGATCTGGGCGGGGCTGAAGAAGCTCGAGCACGTCTCGATCACCCTCGGCGCCGACGCGAACGCGCAGCAGATCTTCGAGAGCCTGAACTCCACCGGCGAGCCGCTGCGCGATCACGAGCTCATCCACAACTACATGCTGATGGGGTTGACCCACGCCGAGCAGCTCGACGTCGAGGCGCGGTTCTGGCTCCCGATCGAGCAGCACACCGGTGAGACCATCGGCGCATTCTGGCGGCACTACCTCGTGATGACGACGGGGCGCGAGGTGGCGGCCAACGGCGAGCACGGTGTCTACAGCGCGTTCCGACAGTCCTTCCCCCGCGTCGACCTCGATCACCTGCAGGCGGATGCCGAGGTCTGGCGCCACTACGCCGAGATCTACGGCATCCTGCTCGACCCGTCTCTCGAGCACGACCCCGAGATCGCTCGGCAGCTGCGATACGTGAACACCTTCGGCCGCGCAGCCTATCCGCTGGTCCTCAGCGTCTACAGCGATCACAGCCGCGGGCTCATCGGCCGCGACGAGCTCGTCGAGACGCTCGAGTGGATCCAGGCGATGTATCTGCGGCGCACGCTCGTGAACCTGCCCAACGAGCGACTCGTGGCCCGCCTCTGCCGAGCGCGCGCGAACGGAAGAGAGGCACTGGCTCGAGCGTTCGCCCGGATCACGCCGTCGGACGAGCGCGTCAGCGCCGTGCTGAAGTACAGCGAGCTGCCGCATCCGGCCTATGTCCTCGGGCGGCTCGAGGGAGTCGACGACCCTGACGAGTTCGATGTGGAGCACATCGTGCCCACAGTCCCCAGCGACAGCTGGTCGGGCGACGGCGAGCGTCCGTGGATCGACTACTCGGACGACGAGCGCAATGCGCATCGCGCGCTCGCCCCGACACTCGGCAATCTCACTCTGCTCGAGCAGTCCCTCGCGCAGCGGGTCTTCGGAGAGTCGTACTCCGTGAAACGGGACGCGGCGTATGCTCGCAGCTCCGTCCCCGAGACCAGTGCACTCGCTGCCACGGAGACGTGGGGAACGGCGGCCATCTCTCAGCGCACGATCCGGCTCACCGCCGATCTGCTGAGGATCTGGGCACGCCCCGCACTGCCCGAGATCGACGACGACGGGCTCACTCCCATCCTCGATGCGGTGCGCCGGCGCGGGTGGCCGGCCGGATGGGAGCGCGAGTTCGAGTATGTCGAGTACCGCGGAGAGCGCTGGGAGGTCTTCGACGTCAAACACCTCTTCAACCGTGTCTTCCGTCGCGCATGGACGGACACCCGCGATGCCGCCGTGTCGTACTGCGCCACCCACGGCGGCCCGATCTACGACTCGATGGCCTGGAAGGGGCAGTGGGATCAGCTGGACGACACCCACCACCTCTACATGGGCTGGGATTCGAACTACATGATGAACGCAGTGCAGGGCGCGCTCGACGAGGCGGACATCGCCTCGGAGGTCTTCGTCAAGTACTCCTACATCGGGAATGTGATGTGACATGACGACAACCATCCGCCGCCTCCTCGACCTGACAGTCGAAGAGCACACACTGACCGTCCCGCTCGTGTGGGGAGATCCGACAGACACCCGCACGATCGACATCTTCGCGCGGGTCGTCACACGAGAAGGAGGCGAACGCCTCCCCTTTCTGGTCTTCCTGCAGGGCGGGCCGGGCCACGAGGCCCCTCGGCCGTTCCACTCGTCGACGTCCCCCGCCTGGCTCGACGAGGCCCTCGCGCACTATCGGGTCGTGATGCTCGACCAGCGAGGCACCGGACTCTCGACGCCGGTCGGCGATGCCGATCTCGAGCGCGGCTCCGCTGCGGTCGCCGAGTACCTCACGCATCTGCGCGCCGATGCGATCGTCCGCGACTGCGAGGCGATGCGCGAGCACCTCAGCGCGGAGACGTGGAGCGTGCTCGGCCAGTCCTTCGGGGGATTCACGACCCTGGCCTACCTGTCCACCGATTCGGACTCGCTCGCCGATGTCTTCATCACCGGCGGACTCAGCACCGTCGACCGGCACCCCGACGAGGTCTACGCGCTCTGCTACGACAAGATGCGCGCCGCCTCCGAGCGGTATTACCGTCGGTTCCCCGAGCACCGAGACGTCATGCGCCGCCTGGTCGATCAGGCCGCGGCAGGCGAGATCGTGCTTCCCGACGGCGAAGTGGTCTCGCCGTCACGGCTGCGCTCCGTGGGCTCGGCGCTCGGCACGAATGACGGGTGGCAGACCGTATGGTCGCTGCTCGAGCGCGATCCCGCGTCGAACGCGTTCCGCCATGATCTGATGCACGCCATGCCGTACGGTGGCCGCAACCCGCTCTACTTCGCGTTCCACGAATCGAGCTACGCGAGCGGGCACGCCACACGCTGGTCGGCGGAACGCACAGAGCCGCAGGACTTCCGCGACGACGTCACACTGTTCACGGGCGAGCACATCCGCCGCGAATGGACCGAGACCGTGCCCGCCTTCCAGCCGTGGCGAGACGTCACGCTCGCGCTGGCGGACTTCGAGTGGCCCCGGATCTACAACGAGGTCGCGATCGCCGCCTCCGGTGCGACGGGCGCTGCCGCCGTCTATGTGAACGACGTCTATGTCCCGATGGAGTTCTCACTCGAGACCGCACGCCTGCTGCCCGGCGTCGAGCTCTGGGTGACCAGTGAGCACGAGCACAACGGCGTGCGCTCCGGCCCTGTGCTGACGCACCTCATCGACCTCGCGCACGGACGACGCATCCGCTGAGCATCTCCGCCGGAATCCTCCTGCAGACGGATGCCGAGGCGGCGGCGGCCGAATAGCCTGGTCTCATGGCCGACGCACTCGGGATGCTGCTCACGATCGCGATCCTCCTCGTCGTGGTGATCGCGATCGTCGTGGTGATCGTCGCGGTCTACGCGAAGGCGCCGCTCGAGAAGAAGTACGAGAGCGCAGGCGGCGGACTGGGCGGTTCGTTCGACGCGATCTGGATGCCATCGGCACACGAGGCCGGGATGGAGCGCGATCGCCAGACGAAGCGCACCGCACCGGCGCCCGCTCCCGGCGACCCGCCCGGCAGGATCGACGGGGAACGCATCATCATCGACATCTGACCCCGCGATCCACCGGGATGAGACGACGAAGGCCCCGTGTTCCGAGGAACACGGGGCCTTCGAACGCGGTGATCGTTACTTGCTCGATCCGCCGAAGCCCTTGAAGCGCTGGTTGAACTTCTCGACGCGGCCGGCCGAGTCCATGATGCGCTGCTTGCCCGTGTAGAACGGGTGCGATGCCGACGAGATCTCGACGTCGATGACGGGGTACTCGACGCCGTCGAGCTCGATCGTCTTGTCGCTGGAGACAGTCGAACGGGTGAGGAACGTCTCGCCCGAGCCGAGGTCGCGGAACACGACTGCCTTGTACACGGGGTGAATGTCAGTCTTCATGGGATTCCTTAGTTGCTGCCCTGGATTGTGCCAGGGACGAGGGAAGTCTGCGGTGCAGAGAGCACCAAGGATCGATTCTATCAGATCCGCGTCAGGATGCCGCGCGGGCCGCGTAGCGGCCCTCGTCGCTGCTCAGAACGATCGGCATTCCGAACGTCTCGGTCAGCGTATCGGCGGTCAGGGTCTCGGCGATGGGTCCGGCTGCCACGATGCGCCCCTCGCGCATGAGCAGCACGTGCGTGAAACCGACCGGGATCTCCTCGACGTGATGCGTGACCATCAGCATCGCGGGTGTCGTCGGCGACGAGGCATAGCCGCTCAGGAGCGCGAGCAGCTCCTCGCGCGAACCGAGGTCGAGCGAGGCCGTCGGCTCGTCGAGCAGCAGCAGCTCGGGGTCGGTCATCACGGCCCGGGCGATCTGGACGCGCTTCTGCTCGCCGTCGCTCAGGGTTCCGAACGTGCGATCAGCCAGGTGGTCGAGACGCCAGTCGCCGAGCACCCGCAGCGCGCGGCGCTCGTCGATGTCCTCGTAGTTCTCGTTCCAGCGCCCCAGAACGGAGTACGCCGCCGTGAGCACCGTGTTCAGGACGGTCTCGTCGCGCGGCACGCGCTTCGCCATCGCCGACGAGGCGAAGCCGATGCGGGGGCGCAGTTCGAACACGTCGGTTCGACCGAGGGTCTCCCCCAGCACGGTGACGGCTCCGGAGGTCGGGTGCATCAGCGTGTCCGCCAGCTGGAGCAGTGTGGTCTTGCCGGCGCCGTTGGGTCCGAGGATCACCCACCGCTGATCATCGTCGACCTGCCAGGTCACGTGATCGATGATGTCGCGCCCCTCGCGGCGCACGACGACGTCGGTGAATTCCAAGGCGATCGACATGCCTCCAGCCTATCGGCTCAGGCGGTCAGCTCCGCGTAGAGCGCGCGCGTGGTGTCGGCGATCGCATCCCAGCTGAACTCGTCGCGCGCGCGCTCCCGACCGGCCGCGCCGTAGGCGCGAGCCTGCTCCGGATCGGACGTCACCTCGGTGAGCACGCTCGCGAGGTCGGCGACATAGCGCTCGGGGTCGACCGGCGTCCCTGTGCCGTCCTGCAGCTGCTCGATCGGCACGAGACGCCCTGTCACGCCGTCGTCGACGACCTCGGGGATGCCCCCGGTGGCCGTGCCGACGACAGCGGCACCGCACGCCATGGCCTCGAGGTTCACGATCCCCAGCGGTTCATACACCGACGGGCATACGAAGGTCGTGGCCGCTGTGAGGATCGCCGAGAGCTCGTCGCGCGGCAGCATCCGATCGATCCAGATGACGCCCTCGCGGGTCTGCTGGAGAAGCCGCACGCCCTCCTGCACCTCCGCCATGATCTCGGGGGTGTCGGGTGCGCCGGCGCAGAGGATCAGCTGAACCTCCGGCGGCAGCAGACGAGCGGCCTGCAGGAGGTACGGCAGACCCTTCTGACGGGTGATCCGACCGACGAAGACGACAGACGGTCGAGTCGGGTCCATGCCCACCGACTCGAGGAACGCGGGGTTCTGCACCGGACGCCACCGCTCGACGTCGATGCCGTTGTGGATCACACGCACCCGGGCGGGGTCGACGGAGGGATAGCTGCGCAGGATGTCTTCGCGCATGCCGGCGCTGACCGCGATCACCGCCGCAGCGTTCTCGTAGGCGAGCTTCTCGATGCCGCTCGACACCGCGTATCCCCCGCCGAGCTGCTCCGCCTTCCAGGGGCGCAGCGGCTCGAGACTGTGGGCGGTGAGCACGTGAGGGATGCCGTGCAGCTGCGAGGCGAGGTGTCCGGCGAAGTTCGCGTACCAGGTGTGGCTGTGCACGAGGTCGGCGTCGGAGATGGCCGCCACGATCTCGAGATCGGTCCCGAGCGTCTGCAGAGCGGCATTGGCCGAGGCCAACTCCGACGGGGCCTGATAGGAGAAAGTACCCGCCTCATCTCGGGGGGAACCGAAGGCACGAACCTGTACATCGATATTCTGCCGCAGGGCCGTGACGAGCTCTGCGACGTGCACACCGGCACCTCCGTAAATCTCCGGCGGGTATTCCTTCGTGATCATCTCGACGCGCATGTCTAGACGGTAGTGACTCACTTGTCCAGATGCTAGTTAGCCGAGCCGAATCACATCTATTGTGGGTGCATGTCCGCACCAAAGAAGATCTTCGGCATCATCCTCGCCGGCGGCGAGGGAAAGCGTCTCATGCCCCTCACGGGCGACCGAGCAAAACCTGCAGTGCCTTTCGGCGGACAGTATCGCTTGATCGATTTCGCGATATCGAACCTCATCAACTCGGGTCTGCGACAGATCGTCGTCCTCACGCAGTACAAGTCGCACAGCCTCGACCGTCACATCTCGCAGACCTGGCGCATGTCGGCGCTGCTCGACTCGTACGTCACCTCCGTGCCCGCGCAGCAGCGTCTCGGAAAGCGCTGGTTCTCCGGCTCGGCCGACGCGATCCTGCAGAGCCTCAACCTCATCAACGACGAGAAGCCCGACATCGTCGTGGTGATCGGTGCCGACCACGTCTATCGCATGGACTTCCGGCAGATGCTCGACGCGCACATCGAGTCGGGCGCGAAGGCCACCGTCGCCGGCATCCGCCAGCCGCTCGCGATGGCGTCTCAGTTCGGTGTGATCGACGCCGACACCGAGTCGGGCCGCATCAAGCAGTTCCTCGAGAAGCCGACCGACATCGCAGGGCTCGAGGACTCCCCTCACGAGGTGCTCGCCTCGATGGGCAACTACATCTTCGACGCCGACGCGCTGATCGCCGCGGTCGAGGCAGACGGCGAGTCCCCCACCTCCGGTCATGACATGGGCGGCGACATCGTGCCGTACTTCGTCGATCGAGGCGAGGCCGGCTACTACGACATGAAGCGCAACGACGTCCCGGGGTCCTCCCCGCGCGACCGCTCCTACTGGCGTGACGTGGGCACCATCGACTCCTTCTTCGACGCGCACATGGACCTGATCTCCACGCTGCCGATCTTCAACCTCTACAACATGGAGTGGCCCATCCACTCGCAGGCCGTGAACTCGCCGCCCGCGAAGTTCGTGCGAGACTCCGTCGGGCGTATCGGCAACGCGATCGACTCGATCGTGTCCCTCGGATCCGTGCTCTCGGGCACGCATCTCGAGCGCAGCGTCGTCGGCCCGTGGACTCTCGCCGGCGGCGGTTCGACCATCACCGATTCGGTCGTCTTCGACGGAGTGAGAGTCGGCGCCGGTTCCCGGGTGCATCGAGCCATCCTCGACAAGAACGTCGTGCTCGCCGACGGCGCGACCGTCGGCGTCGACCGCGAACGCGATCTCGCGCGAGGCTTCACCGTGACCGAATCCGGCATCACTGTGGTGGGCAAGGGGCTCTTCATCGATCGCTGAGGATGTCGGCCGAAGACCGCCGTGCACCGACCCGCGCCTTGCGGTCGATAGGCTCAGAGGCGTGACTGCCGCTCGATTCCTCGTCGTCCTCGATGCCGATTCCACCCTCATCCGCAATGAGGTGATCGAACTGATCGCCGACGAGGTGGGGCGCGGCGCCGAGGTGCAGGCAGCCACCGAAGCCGCGATGCGCGGCGAGATCGACTTCGCCACGAGCCTGCGCTCACGCGTCGCAGCTCTCGAAGGCGTTCCTGTCTCGGGTTTCGCTCGAGTGCTCGCCCGGATCGAGCCGACTCCGGGCGTGCGTGAGCTCACTGCCGCCGTGCATCAGCGCGGGGGTGTCGTCGGGGTCGTGTCAGGCGGATTCCACGAGATCCTCGACGATGTCGCACCGGAGCTCGGTGTCGACCGTTGGCGCGCCAATCGACTCGAGGTGGTCGACGGTGCTCTGGCGGGTCGGGTCGACGGCGAGATCGTCGATGCCGCTGTGAAGGCCGCCTCGCTGCTGGAGTGGGCGGACGAGCTCGGAGTGCCCCGCCACGCCACGATCGCCATCGGCGACGGAGCCAATGACCTGCAGATGATGGCGGTCGCGGGACTCGGACTGGCGTTCAACGCGAAGCCCGCCGTGCGCGAGGCTGCGAGCCTCGTCATCGGACCGCAGGATCTCTCCGAGGTCATCGCGCTGCTGCCCTAGCGGATGTCCTATGCCCCGTCTACCCTCCGGCGCATGGACATCATCCTCATCCCCGGTCTCTGGCTCGACGCGTCCAGCTGGAGCGAAGTGACCACCGATCTCGAACGCGCAGGGCACACCGTGCATCCGCTGACCATGCCGGGCGTGGGCCTCCCGGCCGCCGAGTCCGCTGACATCGGCATCGCCGACTGGGTCGACGCCGCTGTCGCCGCCGTGGACGCCGTCGCCGCGCCCGTGGTCGTCGTCGGTCACAGCGGCGGTGGCAACGTCGCCTGGGGCGTGGCCGATGCGCGGCCCGACCGCGTCTCGCGGGTGATATTCGTCGACACCGTACCGCCGCCGTCCGGATTCGGCATCAGCGAGTTCGAGATCGTGGACGGCGTCGTCCCGTTCCCCGGATGGGAGTTCTTCCCTGCGGAAGACGTCGACGACCTCGACGAGGCGACCCGTGCGCGCACCGCGCCGCTCACGCACAGCGTGCCAGCGCGCGTGCCCACCGATGAGATCGAGCTCGGCCCCGGTGCGCGGCACCGGGTGCCGGTGACGCTGCTCATGGGAGGTCTCGACCAGGAGACTCTCGAGTCCGAGCTCGAGCAGTGGGGGCCGTATGCCGAAGAGTTCCGTGCGATCGACGATGCCGAGGTCGTGCGCATCGGCTCAGGTCACTGGCCTCAGTTCTCGGTACCGAACAGACTCGCCGCGCTGCTCGATGCGGCGATCACCCGCCGATGACGGTACGTCGTCGGTGGAGTGTCAGTGCCCCATGCCGAGGCCGCCGTCGACGGGGATGACAGCACCCGAGATGTACCCGGCGTCATCGCCTGCAAGCCACGTGACGACGCCTGCCACCTCATCGGGCGTCGCGAATCGCCCGGCCGGGATGTTCGCCTTGTACTGCTTCTGAGTCTCTTCGGGAAGCTCAGCGGTCATGTCGGTCTCGATGAATCCGGGGGCGACGACGTTCGCGGTGATACCGCGTCCGCCGAGCTCCCGCGTGAGAGAACGTGCGAAGCCGACGAGCGCGCTCTTCGAGGCCGAATAGTTCACCTGCCCGGCCGAGCCATAGAGGCCCACGACGCTGGAGATGAGGATGACTCGGCCAAATCGAGCCCGCAGCATGCCTTTCGATGCCCGCTTCACGACGCGGAAGGTGCCGCCGAGGTTCGTCGCGACCACGCTGTCGAAGTCGTCCTCACTCATCCGCAGCAGCAGGGTGTCCTTCGTGATGCCGGCATTCGCCACGACGACTTCGACGGGTCCGAGCTGCTGCTCGACCTCGGTGAAGGCCGCGTCGAGCGCAGCGGCATCCGTGACGTCTGCACGCACCGTGAGAGTGCCCTCGGGGCCTTCGCCGCTGCGAGCCGTGACGGCGACGCGGTAGCCGTCCCTGACGAATCGTTCGGCGATCGCGCGGCCGATGCCGCGGTTTCCACCGGTGACGAGGACGACGCGAGAACTCATTTCCACTCCTGATCTGGCCGGTGCGGGTACGGCGGCCGGGTCGTCATCGATCCTACCGATGATGCTGTGACTCGTTCGGGTCGACGTTTGACAGAACAGCCGCGTGGCTGGAACGCTGAACCCGACGAAAGGCATCACCGTGAGCGACAACAGCATCCCGACCTCGGCGGACGGACAGCAGCCGACTCCCCCGGCGGCGCCTCTCGCACCGGCTCCGCCGGCTCCCTCGGCGCAGCCGCACCAGGCGTATCCCGGTGCGGCGCCGTCGGTCGCTCCTTCGCAGGGGTACGCGAACCCGTCGCCGCAGCCGCCGCAGTATGCCCCGCAGCAGCCCTACGGCTCTGCGGTGGCTCAGCCGTACGCCGCCGCCCAGCCGCCGTACTACGGGGCGGCGTCCGCACCGGGTCAGCCCGGTGCCGGATATCCGAACTACGGCGCGGTGCCCTACCCCGCTCCTCGCCCCGCCAGCGGACTCGCGATCACCTCGCTGATCTGCGGAATCGCGGGCGTCGTCCTCTTCTGGGCGGTGGTGCCGCTGCTCGCGTCGATCGTGGCCGTCATCACCGGTCACATGGCGCTGCGACAGACGAAAGAGAACCCGGCGATCGGCGGCCGCGGCATGGCCTTCGCGGGCCTCATCATGGGGTACATCATGGTCGCGGTCTTGGTCGTCGGCATCGTCATGACGGTGATCGGCTTCCTCTTCTTCGGCGCCTTCACGCTGCCGTTCCTCTTCTCCGCCTAGCGGCAGACGGGCGAGCCGCGGAGCCCGCGGCGGCGTAGGCTGGACTCATCGTGAAGAGCAAGCCCCTGGTCCCTGCCGTCACCTCGCTTCCGCAGTCGCCGAAAGACGAGGCTGACCACCGCGTGCGCCGATACGCGCTCACGATGACCATCCGCATCGTCTGCTTCGCCCTGATGATGTTCGTGCAGCCCTACGGCTGGTACACCTGGGTGTTCGCGCTGGCCGCCGCGGTGCTCCCGTACATCGCCGTCGTCTTCGCGAACGCGGGCAGCGACAGCACTGAGACCATGGCAGAGTCCCCGGTGCAGCAGTTGGAGGCTCCGGCCGCGACTCCGACGCTCCCGGTCGACGAGACCCCAGCTCCAGGCATCATCACCATCCACGAGAGCCGCCAGGATCGCGAGTGAGTGGATTGGAGTGCTCGCGCGCCGGATGCCGGAACGCGGCGACCATGCAGGTGGTGTGGCGTAACCCGCGTATCCACGCGGCCGACCGTGAGAAGATCTGGCTCGCGTGCGATGAGCATGTCGGCTTCCTCCGTGACTACCTGGCGGCCAGGGACTTCCCCGTGACAGTGAGAGATGGTGTGCCCTCGTGAGTGCCCGGATGGGTAGATGGACCGTATACGTGCTGATCGCGATCGGATTCGCGATCGCCTGCGCGTTCCTGTCGAACTGGCAGTTCGAGCGCAATGAGACGCGATCTGAGCAGATCGCGCTCGTGGAGGAGAACTACGACGCCGATCCCGTCCCTCTCGCCGATCTCATCGGCGACGACGGAGTGCTCGATCCCGGTGACGTGTGGCATCCCGTGGTGCTGAACGGCGAGTACATCGCCGATGATCAGCTGCTGGTGCGCAACCGCCCGCACGGCGGCACGAGCGCGTTCGAGGTCCTGGTGCCGTTCCGCGACGTCGACGGCCGTGTGTTCATCGTCGATCGCGGATGGGTGCCGCCGGGCGACGGCGACTCCCCGGATTCCGTTCCGGCTCCTCCGACCGGAGAGGTCGAGGTCATCGTGCGCCTGCGCCCGGGTGAGCAGCTCCCGGCCTCGGGGCGAGGTGCTCCCGATGGGCAGGTGCCGACGATCAACCTCCCCTCGATCGCCGAGCTGGTCGACGGAGACGTCATCACGAGCGCGTACGGGCAGATCGTCAGCGAGACTCCACCCGGCGACGGGACCCTCGGCGGCTTCGACTCACCCACCGACGACCCGGGACCGCACCTGTCCTACGCGATCCAGTGGATCCTGTTCGCGCTGATGGGCTTCGTCTTCATCGGGTACATCATCCGGACCGAGATCGTGAAGCACCGTGAAGAGGTCGAGGGAATGCCCGCACCGGTGAAGACGACTCGGCGGCGCGACAAGGACGCCGACGTCGAGGACGAGCTGCTCGACGCCCGCTGACTCGCGTCAGTCCCAGGCCGTCACCTCGCCGATGACGGCGGTCTTGGGGTACGCGCCTGCGGGCCCGCCGATCTCGAAGAGGTCGATCATCAGGAGCATGGGATAGTCCGGTGCCTGAGTGAAGCGGCGCACCACCCGCCCCTCACATCCGATGATCGTCTCGCCATCGCCCCAGATCACGGTCCAGGTATGCGGCCTCCGGGCATCGAACGGGAGGGTCACCTCGACCATGTCGGTCGTCAACCTCGTGTCGTGGTGCGACTTGATGCCCGTTCGTACCCGCGTCGTGCTCCCGACAGCTGAGGCGTCGATCTCGAAGATGCAGATCTCGCCGGCGTCCGTCTCGGAGAGGTGTTCGGTACCGACGAGCCACGCCGCGAGCATGCATCCTTCGTCGGTGCCCGCGGCAACCGTGAGGTCGATCCGCCCACGACAGGGTGTGAAGAGCAGTCGCGGCGGCGTATGCGTCTCGACCACGAGCCCGTCGTCGCGGTGGCGATGCGTGCCGGCGGTCGATCCGACCGGACCGGAGTACGTCGCCGTCTGCAGATTCGAGACCCGCAGCGGCGCGTCGTCCGGTCGCCAGTCGAGCTGATCGTGCTCGATCCGGAGTTGCAGTCCGCCCTCGACGAAAGCGAATCGCGCTGCGGAGCGCTCGGGCACCGTCCAGTGCGGCAGGTAGTGCGGAACCCACTTCTCCGCGTCGAGCCCCCGAGTGAAGTCATCCGTGAAAGCCGGCGGTGATGACGGACGCGGCGGCAGGAGCTCGGCCACGGATCAATCCCGCCAGGGAATCGGCTTCTCGGGGAGGCGAGAGCTGTCGTCGGGGAGATGCGGAAGTTGTTCTCCTCCGGCTCGAATGCAGAGCCAGCGCAGCTCTCCCGGGCTGTCGGACCGAGCGCGCCAGGTACGCGCGACGCCCTGTCCCACGCGGATCACCGTTCCCGGGCCCACCTCCACGACCTCGTCGTCGAGTCCCAGCTGCCCGCGTCCGTCGAGAAACACATAGAGCTCCTCGACCCGCGAATGGACGTGCCAGTAGCCGGCTTCCTCCCCCGGTTCGAGGGCGTTCGCGGTGAGGCCGATGTACTGCATCGTCAGCTCATGATCGACGACTCGACGGCCGTCGCGCGAGCGCGCCTGGTCGAACCCGCCATGATGTGCGCGCCACTCGTCGAGAGCACCGATCTCGATCACCTGGTATCCGCTCACGCCCTTCGCCCTTCCGACCTCTGATCTGCCGGGCCGCCCATGATCGAGCGGCTCCATCCGTCGTCGACAGCGTCGAAGACCACCCGCGTGTGACGGCGGTCTCTCGATCCCTGCCAGAACTCGACCCGAGTGGGGATGATCCGCCACAGCACCCAGTCGCCGTCGGCGACCTCTGCCCGCGCGGCCGGGGAGCGCGCTGCGAGATCAGCGGCGCTCTCCTCGGCAGTCGCCTCTTCCACACGGCCGCGCACCCGCACCGCGCGCACCTGCGGCTGCCACCAGAAGTTCAGGGCCGCGCCCGGCGAGGCAGCCAGCTGCGCGCCCTTGCGGGACGACCTCGTGCTGGCGAACGCCCAGCCTCGCTCATCGATCCGCTTCAGGATGAGCGTGCGAGCGTCGGGCAGTCCGTCGGCATCCACGGTCGCGAGGGTCACCGTGTGCGGCTCAGCCACCCCGGCCTCAGCCGCTGCGCGCAGCCACGTGGCGAACAGCGCGCTCGGGTCGTCAGGAAGTGCGCTGAGATCCCAGTCAGGGGCTCGCCCGGTGAGAGCGTGCCGACCCTTCAGCCACTCGTTGAGCTGGGCGGTGTCGAAGTCATGTTCGTCGTGCGTCACGCTCTCGACTATGCCACGAGGGGCGAAGGATCAGGCGAGCTCGATGAGGTCCTGGTACTCCTGGCTCCAGAGGTCTTCGACTCCGTCGGGGAGGATCAGAACGCGCTCGGGGTTGAGCGACTGCACCGCACCCGGGTCGTGCGAGACGAGCACGACTGCTCCCTCGTAGTGCGCGAGCGCGCCGAGGATCTCCTCGCGCGATGCGGGGTCGAGGTTGTTGGTGGGCTCGTCGAGCAGCAGCAGGTTCGCGGACGAGACCACGAGCGTCGCCAGCGAGAGACGCGTCTTCTCACCGCCGGAGAGCACCCCGGCGGGCTTGAGCACATCATCTCCGGTGAACAGGAACGAGCCGAGCACTCTGCGCGCTTCCATCTCGGTGATGTGCGGAGCAGCCGACACCATGTTCTCGAGCACCGAACGATTCACATCGAGGTTCTCGTGCTCCTGCGCGTAGTACCCGACCTTGAGACCGTGTCCGGGCTCGAGCTGACCGGTGTCGGGCTGGTCGACGCCCGCGAGCATGCGCAGCAGCGTCGTCTTTCCTGCACCGTTGAGTCCGAGCACGACGACCTTGGATCCGCGGTCGATCGCGAGGTCGACGTCGGTGAAGATCTCGAGTGAGCCATAGGACTTCGAGAGTCCGGTCGCCATCATCGGGGTCTTGCCGCACGGTGCGGGCTTCGGGAAGCGCAGCTTGGCGACGCGTTCTTCCTGGCGGACGTCATCGAGTCCGGCGAGCAGCTTGTCGGCACGCGCGATCATCTGATGAGCGGCGGCGGCCTTCGACGCCTTCGCCCCGAAGCGGGCCGCCTGCAGCTGCAGGGTCGTGGCCTTCTTCTCGGCGTTGGCGCGCTCCTTCTTGCGGCGCTCCTCGTCGGCCACCCGCTGACGCAGGTAGTTCTTCCAGTTCATGTTGTAGGTGTCGATGATCTGGCGGTTCGCGTCGAGGTAGAACACCCGGTTGACGGTCTCGCCGACGAGCTCGACGTCGTGACTGATCACGATCAGCCCGCCCTTGTAGTTCTTGAGGAACTCGCGCAGCCACACGACGCTGTCGGCGTCGAGGTGGTTGGTCGGCTCATCGAGGATCATCGTCTCCGCATCGGAGAAGAGGATGCGGGCCAGCTCGATACGACGGCGCTGACCACCGGACAGCGTCGAGAGCGGCTGGTCGAGGATGCGGTCGGGCAGCGACAGGTTGTTCGCGATGGAGGCTGCCTCAGCCTCGGCCGCGTACCCGCCCTGACCTTCGAACTCCTCGGTGAGACGCGCGTAGCGCTTCATCGCCTTGTCGGCGACCGCGGGGTCGTCCGACCCCATCGCGAGTGCGGCTTCGCTCATCCCGAGGTTGAGCTGGCCGAGTCCGCGGGCGTCGAGGATGCGGGTGCGGGCGAGGTCTTCGGGGTTGCCCGATCGGGGATCCTGCGGCAGGTAGCCGAGCTGGCCCGAGCGGGTCACGCTTCCGCCCGACGGCAGAACGTCACCGGCGAGCACCTTGGTGAGCGTGGTCTTGCCTGCACCGTTGCGGCCGACGAGACCGATCTTGTCTCCGTCGCTCACGCGGAACGACACGTTCTCCATCAGGAGGCGTGCGCCCACGCGGATCTCGAGTTCGTGCACGGCAAGCACAGCGGGATGTCCGTTCGTTCAAGGGGATTCAGGCCGAGGGGCCAAACTCCCAGTATAGATCGCCCGGCTGTGTGTTCAGTCGAAGTACAGATCGTGATGCAGCCGGCAGCCCGGATTGAAGACCGCCGAGCACGTCGGACACTCCGATGTCTCGAGGTAGGCGTCGATGCTCAGCAGCGAACCGCAGACGCCGCAGAGCACCGCCTGCGTCGAACGCTCGTCCGTCGACCACCGGCGCGCATCGTGCCGGGCGAGCTCCGCGTGACACAGGTGGCACGGGTACCAGTCGCGGCAGCACGCGAACTTGAGGGCGATGACGTCGAGCGGCCCCTGATAGTGCTCGCACCGGGTCTGGTCGTCGACCAGCAGGCCGTGCACGGTGGTCGCCCCGACCTCGGTCGGGCGATCGTCGGATCTACCTCTCCAGAGGGACGCGGTCGATACCTCAGGGTGATGCCCCACCAGCCACCTGCTTCCTAGCCTTCTGAGGTGGATGTTATCAACGAGCTGATCCTGCAGACCGTCGCCTCTCCCTGGCTGTACGCCGTGCTGCTCGCGGTGACGATCATCGACGGCTTCTTCCCGCCGGTGCCGAGCGAGACAGTCCTCGTGGCAGCCGCCGCGGTACTCGCGTCGACCGGTGAGTTCTGGACGCTGCTGCCCCTCGGCCTCATCGCCGCTGTGGGGGCGACGATCGGCGACAACATCGCGTTCGCCCTCGGCCGCAGGCTGGGCACGACCAGGTGGGCATGGATGCGCCGTCCGCGAGTCGCCTCCGCATTCGCTCATGCAGAGAGAGCACTCGCGCACCGCAGTGCGACGCTCATTCTGGGCGCCCGGTACATCCCGGTCGGCCGCGTCGCCGTCAACATGTCAGCCGGTGCCCTGCGCTTCCCCTGGCGGAGGTTCCTCCCGTTGAGCATCGTGGGAGGCATCAGCTGGAGCGCCCTGAGCCTCGCCATCGGACTTCTCGCGGGCTCGTGGATCAAGGACCAGCCGCTCGTGAGCGCCGGCATCGGCATCGTCGTGGCTCTCGTCATCGGGCTGGTGATCGACCGCGTCACGGCATCCCGTCGGCGACGCACCCGTGTTCTGCAACTGGCAGGATGACAGACATGGCACGTCGTCGGCCGCGCACCGAGCGCGCTCCCCGCATCAGCCGTCGCACCGCCGCGCTCACGGCGCTCGGCGCTGCGAGCCTCGTGCTGTTCTCGGTGCTCGTGCCGGTGCAGACCGTGCTGTACGGCACCTCGCTGCCGCTCTCGTTCATCCTCGGTGCCGCTCTGTGCGCCGCACCACTGATGTCGCTGCGTCACCCGCGATGGGCGATCGCGCTGTTCTGCGCTGCGGCGTTCACTCTTCCGCTTCTCGTCGTCCCGGCTCTCGCGACGGAGGCCCCCTGGCCGTGGTCTGTGCCCGCGCTGCTGACGTTCGTGATCCTGGTCGGCGTCGTGACCTTCGTGCACGGGGCCAGAGCGGGCGTCTTCCCCCTGGCCATCGGAGCTCTGCTCGCCCTCACGGCGCCGCTGCTGCGCCCCGAAGTCGTCGCCACTCCCGAGACGGCCGGCAGCGTCACCGCCGACCTCATCGTCACGACCTCGGTGGCCGCGGCGATGTTCCTGGTGGCGGTGCTCGTCGCCGGACGCGTTCGGGTGTCTGCCGAGCTCACCCGCGAGCGCGAGCACTCCGCCCTCGAGGAATCACGACGAGCTCTCGTCGAGGAGCGCACCCGCATCGCTCGCGAGCTGCATGACGTGATCGCGCACAGCATGTCCGTGATCCAGGTGCAGGCGTCGACCGCACGCTACCGGTTGCCCGAGATCGGAGATGCCGCGTCCGTGGAGTTCGACAGCATCGCGGCCACGGCGCGCACCTCGCTGACCGAGATGCGACGGATGCTCGGGGTTCTCCGCACCGAAGACCAGACGGCCGAGCTCGCACCGCAGCAGGGCATCGACGACATCCCCGCCCTCGTCGACACCATCCGTCGAGCCGGAGTGACCGTCGGCCTGGAGATCACGGGTTCCGTGACGGATGCGCCGCAGGCCGTCCAGATCGCGGCCTTCCGGATCGCCCAGGAGGCGTTGAGCAACGCGGTGCGACATGCATCGGGTGCCGCCGTCACGGTGCGCGTGCAGGCCGACCCCGACGCGGTCGGAATCCGCGTCCGCAACGGCCGTGCCTCGGGCTCACCCGCGTCTCCCGGCGGCGGATACGGGCTGCGCGGCATGCGCGAGCGCGTCGAGCTGTTGGGCGGCTCGTTCGACGCGGGCCCCACGACGGGCGGCGGCTGGGAAGTCATCGCCTCGCTGCCGCTCAGAGACGCACCACCGCGGGACAACACCCCAGAGCACCCCGAGGAGACCCCGTGACGATCAGCGTCCTCATCGCCGATGACCAGGCCATGGTGCGCGCCGGATTCGCCGCGCTCCTCGACGCTCACGACGGCATCCGTGTCGCCGGGCAGGCGGCCGACGGCGCCGAGGCCGTCGCTCTCGCCGCGCGGCTCGATCCGGACGTCATCCTGATGGACGTGCGGATGCCGGAGGTCGACGGCATCGAGGCGACCCGTCGCATCCTCGGTCCCGGCTACCCCGCAGCCCATGTGCCGCGGATCCTCATGCTCACGACCTTCGACATCGACGACTACGTGTACGACGCGCTCGAGGCCGGGGCGAGCGGGTTCCTGCTGAAAGACGCTCTTCCGGAAGAACTCGTCCACGCCGTGCGCGTGGTCGCCGGCGGCGACGCGTTGCTCGCCCCCAGCGTGACGAGGCGCATGATCGAGCAGTTCGCAGGGCGGCGGCCGCGCACACCGCGAGCCGCGACCTCGCTGGCCGAGCTCACCGACCGAGAGCGAGAGGTGCTCGTGCTCATCGGGCGTGGCAGATCGAACAGCGAGATCGCCGCCGATCTGTTCATCGCCGAGCAGACCGTGAAGACCCACGTCGGCAAGGTGCTGGCGAAGCTCCGGCTCCGCGACCGTGTGCACGCCGTGATCCTCGCGTACGACGCCGGCCTGGTCGAACCCGCGTCCTGAGCCTCGCCAGGATCACACCCCGGTAGGGGTGCGAACCAGCCCTGGGGGTGATCCCCCGCACGGCACCGCGTTCATACGCTCCTCGGACACCCCATCCGAGGAGGACTTCATGGCCATCGTCGAGGCACCATCCCTCACCGCACTTCGAGACCCGCTGCCGGCAGGTCGCGACACCGCGATCGACTTCCTGCGTGCGGTCTGCGTCGCGGGAGTCGTGCTCCTCCACGCCATCATGGTCGGAGTCACCGTCGTCGACGGCAGCCCGGTGTTCGCGAACGCCAGCGATGGATCGTGGTGGATCGTGCCCGTCAGCTGGGTGCTCCAGGTGATGCCGCTCTTCTTCATCATCGGCGGGTTCGCCGGCTACATCTCCTTCCGGCGCACGCAGGCGCGCGGCGGCGCCGCGGCCTCCTTCATCGCCGCCCGGGTGCACCGGCTGCTGCGGCCGGCCCTGTTCGCGATCGGGATTGTGGGCGCGGCACTCGCGGCGCTGAGCATCGCCGGCGTCCCGGCCGACATCATCGCCGTCGCCGGCTTCCGTTACAGCCAGCCGCTGTGGTTCCTCGCCGTCTTCCTGGGGTGCCAGGCGCTTCTTCCTGCACTCGCGAAGGCTCACGCCCGGAAGCCGCTGATCACGGTGGCCTCGCTGGTCGCGGCTGCGCTCGCCGTCGACGCGCTCCGGGCGATCACCGGATTCGAGTGGGTGGGCTTCCTGAATCTCGCATTCGTCTGGCTCGCGCTGCAGCAGATCGGCTTCTTCCTCGCCGATGGCACGATCGACGGACTGAGCCGACGAGCACGGGCGATCGCGGGAGCTGTCGCATCGATCACACTCGTCGGTGTCTTCTCCACCGGCGTCTACTCCCCTGACCTCATCGCCAACATCAACCCGCCCACAGGTGCCCTGCTTCTCGTCGGAGTCGTGCACCTGAGCGCCGTCTCGCTTCTCCGCGATCGCATCGATGCGTTCAGCCGCCGCCCAGCCCCGGCCGCACTCGCCGCGTTCGTCAACAGACGCACCATGACGATCTACCTGTGGCACATGCCGACGCTGCTCGCCATGGCCGGGATCTGCGCCATGGCCTCGCTCGGCAGCGGCATCGCGCTGCCGGAGCCGAGCACCCTCGCATGGTGGGTGTCTCGCCCGCTCTGGCTCGCTACCGCGCTGACTCTCACCGCGGCGATCGCGCTGGCGTTCACGCGCGTCGAGACGCAGCCGTCCCCACCAGCCGCTGACTCGACTCGCCGGATCGCGATCGCAGCCGCACTCGGCGTCGCCTCGGTCGTGCTGCTTCTCGTCGCAGGAACGACGGTTCTGACGGCCGCACTCGCCGTCGGCGGAATGCTGCTCTCCCAACGCCTCGCACGCCGATCACACCAGACCGCGGGCGGCGAGAGCGTCGCCGACCTCGTCCGCGTGGCGTAGCGTCCTGACCATCAGCGGCACGGTGGTTCGAAGGCCCGGACGAACGCCGCGCGCACGCTGCGCCTCCCGCACAGCATGGGCGAATCCGGCGACCACCGGAATCATCGTGAGCGTCAGCGAGATCGTCATCGCGACCGCATCGGCATCGACACCCAGCCGACGCAGCGGCCGCAGCATCCGATGCAGAACGGCGAGCAGATCACCCATCCGGGTGGTGATCGTGAGAAGCGCAGCCAGCAGGAGCAGCGACGCGACCCTGCTCGTGCTGATCCACGCGGTCAGCGGCGACACGAAGATCCACAATGCCGTCCCGAGAACCAGCACGAGCCAGCGCAGCCGCCAGATCTCGGCGATCAGGACCCTCACCGGCAGCCCGGCGACGAGATAGAGCGTGCACACGACGACGAGCGAGACGGTGACGCTCCACCCGTCATGCGGGTACGCGGACGACACGAGCGCGAGTACCGCGAAGAGCGCGAGTTTGGGCCCCGCCGACATCCGGTGGACGATGCTGGCCCCTAGCCGGTACGACTGGATCATCCGCACCGCCCGCGGTACTCGGCGATCACGTCGTCCGGGGTGCCCGCTGCGAGGAGCGAACCCGCGTCGAAGAGCACCGCATGGTCGCATCTCGCCGCGAGGTCGAGGTCGTGGGTGACGATGACGACCTGCGACGGCAGTGCCAGCAGCAGGTCGGAGACCCTTCGGGAGTTGCGCAGATCAAGCAGCGTGGTCGGCTCATCGGCCACGATCAGGCGCGGCTCGGTGATCAGAACCGACGCGAGAGCGAGCAGCTGCTTCTGACCGCCGGACAGGTCGGACGCGGGCACGTCCGCCCTGTCGGTCAGCCCGTGCTCGGCGAGTGCCCCGGCCACCCGGCTGGCGATCTCCGTGCGGGGCGAACCGCGCAGCGAGAGCGCGAGGTCCTCAGCGGGCGTCGGCATCAGGATCTGCGACTGAGGGTCGGTGAAGACGAAACCGACCCTCCGTCGAAGAGCCTTCGTGTCCCGCCGCGAATCGAGATCGTGAACCGTGACTCGGCCTGCATCCGGCAGCACGAGGCCGTTCAGCAGACGCGCGAAGGTGGACTTGCCCGACCCGTTCGCGCCGATCACCGCGATCCTCTGCGCCGTGAGCTCGACACTCACGTCGCGCAGGATCGCCCGCCCTTCCCTCTCGACGGCGACACCGTCGAGTGAGATCGATCCGACCGCGGTCTCAGATCGCACGGACGGATGAGGGCGCTGCGATCGAACGCGCGGCGAACGCCCGGGGGTACGCGCGTCGCAGCGCCAGAACGAGCGCCGTCGCCGCGGCCGCTTTGAGCAGATCGCCGGGGAGGAACACCAGACTCGCGAGCGCGGTCGGGCCGAGTTCGAGCCCGAGAACGAGCGCTGTCACGGGGATCCCACAGAGATACACCACCAGGATGCCTCCGACGACGACGCCGAGGGCGATTCGCCACCAGCTGAGCCGACCGCGGCCCACGATGAGACCGATCACGATGACGCCTGCCACCCACCCGAGCAGATATCCGGCGGTCGGGCCGACGAAGACACCGAGGCCGCCGCGCCCACCGGCGAGGACGGGCAGTCCGATCGCCGCGAGAGCGAGCACCAGAAGAATCGAGAGCGGAGCCAGTCGGGGTCCGAGCACCGCACCGGCGAGCATGACCCCCAATGTCTGCGCGGTGATCGGCACACCGCCGGGAATCGGCACCGTCACCATGCCGAGAACGATGATGAGCGCGGCGAAGATCGCCACTCTTGCTAGTTCGCGACCGAGGTCATCGCGTTGCTGGGTCATGATCCGACACCTTCCTGAACACTGTTCACCTGAACGGTGTTCACTATAGTGATCACATGAGCCCAGAGCACAACTCCGCCCGTCACGACCGCGATGGCGTCGCACGCGTGGCGCTGGCCCTCCTCGACGAGGTCGGCCTCGCCGACCTGTCGATGCGCCGGATCGCGGGCAGGCTCGATGTTCAGCCGAGCGCTCTCTACTGGCACTTCTCGAGCAAGCAGGAACTGCTGGCAGAGCTCGCCGACCGGATCACCGCGGGGATCCCCCGCGACGATGCCGACGTGCTGACCACCGCGCGCGGCATCCGCGACGCCCTGTTCACCTACCGCGACGGTGCGGAGCTCGTGCTCAGCACCTACGCCCTGCGGCTCGGCTCGTCGTATGCCCAGACCGCGCTCGAGGCCGCGCTCGCGCGCCACGGGCACGCAGAAGCCGCCGATCGGGCAGCGGCGATGCTGCACTTCGTGCTCGGGCACGCGACACTCGTTCAGCAGCGCATGCACGCCGACAGCCACGGGGCCGCTCTCACCGACGGCACGGACGATGTCACCGCCGGCCTCGATCGGGTCTTCGACCTGGGCGTCACCGCGCTCGCAGGGGACTCGCTCGGTGCAGTGGTCAGCCCTCGGACGACTCCGCGGCATGGCCCAGTCTGAGCCCCGGCACCGACGCCAGCAGCACCAGACCGAGGCAGAACGCGAACACCACCCCGAACGATGCGGCCTCGCCGCCCAGCGTCGCGACGAGCAATCCGGCCAGCGCGATCGCCACAGCTGAGCCCGCGGCGTCGGAGATCGACAGCGCCGACGAGTTGAAGCCCTGATTGCCCTCGTTCGAATAGGCGAGGGTGAGCACTGTGAGGCGCGGATACAGCAGCCCCATGCCGCCGCCGGCGAAGCCCCACCCCACGACGACGAATACCGGCGACACTCCCCACTGCGCCGCAGCGAGCACGAGCACGAGCGCCACGAGGAGGAGCGACAGGCTGATCACGGTGATGCGGGTGTTGCCCAGTCGTTCTCCGAAGGCCCCCTGCAGCTGCGAAGCTCCGGCCCATGCGAAGGCGGCGAGCATGAGCGCGATCCCCGCCCAGGTCGCCGTGAAGTCGAAGCGCTCCATCAACAGATAGGGGACGTATGCCTCGGCCGCGAAGAACGCGCCTGCGGCGATGCCGCGCATGAGGACGACGCTCGGCAGACCGCGCCCGGCACGGAGGGTGCGCCGGGGAACGAGCGGCAGCAGCGCGACACCGATCACGATGACGGATCCGATCGCCACCGGCCATGCGAGGCGCACGGTCATCTCCGCAGTGAAGCCGATCAGCACGGCGAAGACAGCGACGACCACCGCGAGAACAAGGCGGATGACGAGCGCCCGGCGATTCTGCGGCTCGCCGCGTCCGAGGTCGACGCCTCGCAGCCGCGCCACGACGATCACGAAGGCGACGCCCGTCAGCACGGCGACGCCGAGGAAGGCCCAGCGCCAATCGAGGTACTCGGCGACCGCCCCGGCGAGGAAGGGACCGATCATCGACGGCACCACCCATGCGGCGGCGAACGCCGCGAACACTCTGCCGTGAAGTTGCGGTGGATACAGCCGAGCGACCACGACGTACAGCGCCACGGTCTGTCCTCCCGCGCCGAGCCCCTGCACCAGGCGCCCGATGAGGAACTGGTCCATCGTCACGGCGAAGCCCGACAGCAGCAGACCGGCGATGAACAGCGACACCGCGGCGTACAGGGCGCCACGGGGCCCTCGAGCATCCGACCAGGCACCCGCGGCGACCATGCCGATCACACTCGTCGCGAGCGTGCCGGCGAAGGCTACGGCGTACAGATCGCGTCCGTCGAGCGCCTCACTGACGATCGGCATGACGGTCGTGACAGCCAGCGCCTCGATCGCGGCGAGGAAGATCAGCGCGACCGCGCCGGCAGTGACCCAGAGTCGTTCTCGGTCCCAGATCGAGGCGGTCGGCCGCTGCTCGGTCGTCATCGGCCCACGAGCGTCGCGATGCGCTCGATGGCCTCGGTGATGATCTCCGGGCTCGTGCCGAAGTTCAGTCGGACGAAACCCCTGCCCGGCTCGCCGAAGGCGGGGCCGAAATGCAGGGCGACTCTGGCCTCCTTGAGGATCCGTCGCGCGGGGTTGTCTCCCCATTCCAGTCCCGAGAGATCGATCCAGGCCAGGTATCCGGCATCGGGGATCCGATAGCGCGCGGCAGGGATCTTCGACGCCAGCAGATCCTCGAGCAGCACGCGATTCTCGTCGAGCGTTCTGAGCAGCCCATCGAGCCACTCGTCGCTCTCCTCGGAGAATGCGGCCACAGCCGCGAGGAGCCCGAACTGCCCGGTGCGCCACTCGACCTCGATAGGAAGCCCGCGCACGATGGCGCTGGTGCGATCGGACGCAGTCACCATGAGCGCGCACTTGAGACCCGCGAGATTGAAGGCCTTGCTCGCACTCACGACGGCGTAGCCCACGCGCTCCGCAGCTTCGCCCGTGTCGAGGAAGGGCGTGAACCCGGTGCCCGGCTGCGCGAGCGGTGCATGGATCTCATCCGAGATCACCGCAGCACCGAACTCATCGGCGATCTCGGCGAGAGCGGTTAGCGAGTCGCGGCTGTGCACCGTGCCGGTCGGGTTGTGCGGATTGCAGAGCAGCATGGCTGTGGCGCCGTCTTCGAAAGCCGCGCGGATGCCGTCGAGATCGAGTTCCCACGCCGTGCCGGTGTCGAGCAGCGGCACCCGCGCGACCTCTGCCCCGGCCTCGGAGACCAGGTCGAAGAACGGTGGGTACACCGGTGTGGTGACGACCACGCGCTCCCCCGGCTGCGTGACGCGGCGCAGGATCTCGACGATCCCCATGCTCACATCGGCGGTCGTGCGCATCCGCGACGGATCCGCATGCCAGCCGTAGCGACGCATCGCGAAGGCGGCATAGGTCTCGGGAAGAGGCGTCCGCGATGCGATGTATCCGGTGTCGCCGGTGTCGACAGCGCGTCGAAGAGCCGAGGAGATCGCCGGCGCCAACGGGAAGTCGATCTCCGCGACGAAGAGCGGCAGGACATCGGCGGGATACTCCCGCCACTTCTCGCTGCTGCGCTCGCGAAGCTCTGCCAGAGGCAGGGCCTTGACCTCGAGCATCCTCAGATGGCGAAGCCGAGAGCGCGCATCATGTCGCGCCCGTCGTCCGTGATCTTCTCGGGGCCCCACGGCGGCATCCACACCCAGTTGATGCGGAAGCGATCGACGACGCTGTCCAGAGCCTGAGCGGTCTGGTCCTCGAGCACGTCGGTCAACGGGCAGCCTGCGCTGGTGAGCGTCATGTGGATGACGAGGGCATCGTTCTCGTCATCCCACGCAAGATCGTAGATGAGGCCGAGGTCGACGACGTTGATCCCGAGTTCCGGGTCCATGACGTCTTTGAGAGCCTCGGTGACCTCGTCGTACTTCTCGTCGGTGAGGGTGGCTGTCATGCCAATCAGCCTACGCCTCGATCGGGGCTGCGGGGTCGAGGAAACGGTCGTATCCCTCGTCCTCGAGCCGGTCGGCGAGCTCCGGGCCGCCCTCTTCGACGATCTTGCCCGCAACGATCACGTGCACGAAGTCAGGGCGGATGTAGCGGAGGATGCGGGTGTAGTGCGTGATCAGCAGCACGCCGAGACCCGTGGCCTCCTTGGCGCGGTTGACGCCCTCGGAGACGATCTTCAGCGCGTCGACGTCGAGGCCGGAGTCGGTCTCGTCGAGGACGGCGAACTTGGGCTTGAGCACCTCGAGCTGAAGGATCTCGTGACGCTTCTTCTCGCCGCCGGAGAAGCCCTCGTTGACGTTGCGCTGGGCGAACTTCGGGTCCATACGAAGGTTGGACATGGCCGTCTTGACGTCCTTCGTCCACCCGCGGATCGCCGGCGCCTCGCCGTCGATCGCGGTCTTGGCAGTGCGGAGGAAGTTCGTCACCGTCACGCCGGGGATCTCGACCGGGTACTGCATCGCGAGGAAGAGGCCCGCACGAGCTCGCTCGTCGACGCTCATCGCGAGGACGTCCTGGCCGTCGAACGTGATCGAGCCGGAAGCCACCGTGTACTTCGGGTGACCGGCGATCGTGTAAGCGAGCGTCGACTTGCCTGAGCCGTTGGGGCCCATGATCGCGTGCGTCTCACCCGTGTTCATCGTGAGGGTGATTCCGTTGAGGATCGGGGTGATTCCCGCCTCGGTCTCGACCGTCACGTAGAGGTCGCGGATTTCGAGAACAGACATTCAGACTTCCTTCGTCACAGTCGGGTCGATGAGCACGTCGTCGCCGTCGATCTCGACGACGTAGACCGGAACGGGCTCATAAGCAGGGAGATTCTGGGGCTTGCCGGTGAGCAGCGAGAATGCGGAGCCGTGGGCCCAGCATTCCACTGTCTCTCCTTCGACGAAGCCCTCGGAGAGTGAGATGTCACCGTGGGTGCAGGTGTCTCCGATGGCGTGGATGACGCCTTCGGAGTCCTTGATGACGGTGATCGGCACGCCGTTCGGCTCGACACGCAGCGGCATGTCCTGCTCGAGCTCGGCGACGCCGCAGACGCGCTCTGCGGTCATGCGTTCACCTCGGCGAGCTCCGTCTCGATCGCGGCGAGAAGCTCGGCCTCCAGCGCGGGGATCCCCAGACGCTGGACGATGTCGGTGAGGAAGCCGAGCACGACGAGGCGGCGCGCTTCCTCTTCGCTGATCCCTCGGGCCTGCAGGTAGAACAGCTGCTCGTCGTCGAAACGACCGGTGGCGCTGGCGTGGCCCGCGCCGAGGATGTCTCCGGTCTCGATCTCCAGGTTCGGGATCGAGTCGGCGCGAGCGCCCTCGGTGAGCACCAGGTTGCGGTTCGCCTCGTACGAGTCGGTGCCGTTCGCGTCGGCGCCGATCAGCACGTCGCCGATCCAGACGCTGTGCGCGCCCTGGCCCTGGAGCGCACCCTTGTAGAGGACGTCGCCCTTGGTGTGCGGCCCCTTGTGGTGCAGGAACACCTGGCTCTCGAGGTGCTGGCCCGCATCGGCGTAGGAGAGGCCGTAGAGGTATCCCTCCGAGCCCGCACCCGCGAGCTCGACGCTCGGGTTCACACGGACGACGCCGCCGCCGAAGCTGATGACGAAGTGCTTGAGCGTGGCATCCGCGTCGACGCGAGCCTGGTGAGCGGACGTGTGCACGGCTTCGTCCTGCCACTGCTGCAGGCTGATGACGGTGAGCTTCGCACCGTCACGCACGATGATCTCGACGTTCTGCGAGTACTGCGCCGCGCCCGTGTGCTGGAGCACGACGGTCGCGGAGCTGTGCTCGAGCGCCTCGATCACGATGTGGGCGTCGGCCCGTCGATCTGCACCGAGTCCGTCGATCGCGAGGAAGACCGGCTCAGCGACCTCTTCTTCACGCGGGATGCGGATGTGGAGCGCTTCGGTTGCGCCCTGCCACGCGATCGCGGCGGTGATGTCCTCCGCGAGGAAGACCTCCCCGCGCGGTGCGTCGCCGGCGGCCAGCGGCGCCGACACGTACTGCTCTCCCGAGTTGAAGGAGTAGCTCACGCCATCGCCCGCTCCCGCGACCTCGAAGAGAGGCGAGAGCTTGGCGACCGGGGTGTGCTTCCAGTTGACCTCGCGACCGGTGGGAGCACCGAAGTCATCCGGGTCGAAGGAGTGGGGGCGCTCCGAGCGGGTCTGCACCGGGACGAATCCGGCGGAGGAGACCTGTGCTGCGGGGTCGATGTGCGCGTTCGTGTGCTGCGCCTCGCTGGGCGCTGTCGTCGAGGCCGCCATTTAGCCGACCGATCCTTCCATGCCCATTTCGATGAGCTTGTTCAGTTCCATCGCGTACTCCATGGGCAGTTCCCGTGCGATCGGCTCGATGAAGCCGCGCACGATCATCGCCATCGCCTCGTCCTCGGGCATGCCGCGAGACTGCAGGTAGAAGAGCTGCTCCTCACTGACCTTCGAGACTGTCGCCTCGTGGCCGAGCTGCACGTCGTCCACACGGATGTCGATCGCGGGATATGTGTCGGAGCGCGATTTGGTGTCGACCAGCAGGGCGTCGCAGCGCACGGTGTTGGCGGAGTGGTGCGCGTTGGCGTCCACTCGGACCTCGCCGCGGTATCCCGCACGACCGCCACCACGGGCGATCGACTTCGACACGATCGACGACTGGGTGTACGGCGCCATGTGGATCATCTTCGCGCCGGCGTCCTGGTGCTGCCCCGGGCCTGCAAACGCGACAGAGAGCGTCTCGCCCTTGGCGTGCTCGCCCATCAGGTAGATCGACGGGTACTTCATCGTCACCTTGGAGCCGATGTTGCCGTCGACCCATTCCATCGTCGCGCCTTCGTGCGCGACCGCACGCTTGGTGACGAGGTTGTAGACGTTGTTCGACCAGTTCTGGATCGTCGTGTACCGAACGCGGGCGTTCTTCTTCACGATGATCTCGACCACGGCCGAGTGCAGCGAGTCCGACTTGTAGATCGGAGCCGTGCAGCCCTCGATGTAGTGGACGTAGCTGTCTTCGTCGGCGATGATCAGCGTCCGCTCGAACTGACCCATGTTCTCGGTGTTGATGCGGAAGTAGGCCTGGAGCGGGATCTCGACGTGCACGCCCTTGGGGACGTAGACGAACGAGCCTCCGGACCACACGGCGGTGTTCAGGGCGGCGAACTTGTTGTCACCGGCCGGGATCACCGAGCCGAAGTACTCCTCGAAGAACTCGGGGTGCTCGCGCAGAGCGGTGTCGGTGTCCATGAAGATGACACCCTGCTCCTCCAGGTCCTCGCGGATCTGGTGGTAGACGACCTCGGACTCGTACTGGGCGGCGACGCCCGCGACGAGGCGCTGGCGTTCGGCCTCGGGGATGCCGAGGCGCTCGTAGGTCTCGCGGATCTCCGCGGGGAGGTCCTCCCAGGACTGCGCCTGCTTCTCCGTGGAGCGCACGAAGTACTTGATGTTGTCGAAGTCGATCTCGCTGAGGTCTGCACCCCACGTCGGCATCGGCTTGCGTCCGAAGAGCTGATACCCCTTGAGACGGGTCTTCAGCATCCATTCGGGCTCGTGCTTGAGCGCCGAGATCCCGCGAACCACCTCTTCGGAGATTCCACGCTTGGCGATGGCTCCGGCGGCATCTTCGTCATGCCATCCGAATTCGTACACCCCCAGGCCGTCAAGCTCCGGGCGGTCGATCAGCACATCCGACATCACACACTCTCCTCACAGGTCCCAAACGGTGTCATCCGCCCCGACACACCTGATCCCCGTCGAGTCTGCGGGAGCGGGTGCCGTTGGTGGGCCCTCATCACCGGCGCATCCATCGCGCCTAAACTGTTAGTGATGCTTCAGCGCGGTAAGCGCTCATCACAACAATCCGATTCTACAGGTTCCGCCTGAAGACAGGGCCGCCCGCCGTGTCCGGGCGGTTCGGAGAAGACTTATGCCCCAGCCCTCGATCTCCTCCCCCGTGAACGCACCGGCCTCGGCTCATGCGATCCTCTGGGGACGAGCTCTCCGCGTGTTCGCCTGGCTGTCCTTCCTGGCTCAGACGATCATCATCGGCACCGGCGGCGCAGTGCGCCTCACGGGCTCCGGCCTCGGGTGCTCGGAATGGCCGCTCTGCACCCCCGAGTCGCTCGTGCCGATATATGCCGATCAGGGCATCCACGGCATCATCGAGTTCGGCAACCGCGTCATGACGGGCGTCGTCGGCATCATCGCCCTCGCCGTCCTGCTGCTCGTGCTCGCACGTGTCGGCGGCCGACTGCTGGTCTTCTCCGCCCTGCGTTTCGCGGGCGCCGGCATTCTCGCGGCCGTCATCACCTTCGTGATCGTGTCGCTGTTCTCGCTTCCCGCGACTCCATTCGCCATGGGCGCTCTGCTGATCGCCGTGATCGCGGCGATGGTGCGATCCTTCCGTCTGACGACCGACCGTCGTGATCTCGTCGTCCTCGCCTGGATCGTCCTGCTCGGAGTCGTCGCACAGGCGCTCGTCGGCGGCATCACCGTGCTCACCGGCCTGAACCCCTTCATCGTCGGGTTCCACTACGTCTCCTCCCTGCTGCTGGTGTGCGTCACCGCGGCGTTCCTGGTGCGCCTGTACGGGCAGCCGGGTCCGAGGGAGCGCGCGGTCCCGAAGTGGTTCGCGATCCTGAGCCACGTCACGGGCCTGGCTCTCGCCGTCACGATCGTCTTCGGTGTGCTCACCACCGGTTCGGGCCCGCATTCTGGTGATGCCGACGTGCTCCGTCACGGGTTCGACGCCACCGTGCTGGCGCACGTCCACGCATGGCCCGGATACATCCTCGCCGCGCTCGTCGCCACGCTCACGATCTCCGCATGGGTGCTGCGACTCGAACCCCGCAAGTGGTTGCTCGTGCTCGTGCTCGCGATCCTCGTGCAGGTCGGTGTCGGCATCTGGCAGGCGCGTGAGGGCCTCCCTCCACTGCTCGTCGGCATCCACATGGTGCTCGCGTCGCTCTCGGCGGCGACGTACACGGTCGTGGTGCTGCATCTGAAGAAGCCCGTCGCGCCCAGGGAGTGACGAACCCGGCCGTGAGGTCGGCGCGCTCCGAGCCCTCGGCACAGTGGATGCACAGCTGAGGCATCAGAGGCTCATCAGTTGGTCGTGCATCGTGGCCGACATGAAAAAGTCACTGACACGCAGCATCGGCTTCTGGCTCCTCCTCGTGCTCTCGCTCGCCTCGGCTGGCGTGGGCGGATGGCTCATCGCCGGTCAGATCGGCACCATGACGAGCACTCTGCTCGACGGCACGGCCACCGGCATCGAGGTCTACGTCGGGCAGTCGCTCGTCGTCGTCGGCGCCGCACTCCTGGGCGCGGGCGTCATCGGAATCCTCGTCGCGGTGGCGCTGAGCGCCGTGCAGGCGCTTCTGCCCTCCCCCGCTCCCGTCGTCGTCGAGCCGATCGACGGCGACACCGAATCAGACGCCGCCGACGACGAGACCACGATGGTCGAGAACAGCTCGACCCACGCGGATGCCGAGCAGATCGCCGAGGACGACGAGGCTCAGAACGGCAGCAGCGGGTCGACGGCGACGGCGACGAAGATCAGCGTCAAGTAGGTGATCGAGGCGTGGAAGACGCGCATCGGCCGCGCCTCGTTCCCCCGCACCGCCTGGTTGTACAGACGGTGTGATTCATAGATGAACCACCCTCCGAACACGAGGGCGGAGACGGTGTAGACGAGGCCCATGTTCGCGATCGGGATCAGCAGCAGCGAGCAGGCGATGGTCGCCCAGGCGTACAGGATGACCTGGAGACCGACCTGCGAGGCGTTGCGGGTCACACCGAGCATGGGCACGTCGACGTCTTCGTAGTCGTCCTTGTACTTCATGGAGAGCGGCCAGTAGTGCGGCGGGGTCCAGAGGAAGATGAGCGCGAAGAGGATGAGCGCCGGCCAGTCGAGCGAACCGGTGACAGCCGCCCAGCCGATGAGAACCGGGAAGCATCCGGCGATACCGCCCCAGATGATGTTCTGTTCGGTGCGGCGCTTGAGGATCATCGTGTAGATCACGACGTAGAAGAAGATCGCGGATGCCGACAGCGTGGCCGCCAGCCAGTTCGTGGTGTACCACAGCCACACGGTCGAGACCACGGCCAGGGTCCACGAGAAGATCAGCGCGCCGCGAGGCGTGATCTCTCCCGTCACGAGCGGACGATTCTCGGTGCGGTGCATGTGGGCGTCGATGTCGCGATCGAGGTACATGTTGAACGCCGCGGCGGAGCCCGCGCTCAACGATCCGCCGATGACGGTGGCGAGGACCAGCCACATGTCGGGCAGTCCGCCCTGGGCGAGGAACATCACCGGGACGGTCGACACCAGCAGCAGTTCGAGGACGCGCGGCTTGGTGAGGGCGACGTACGCCTTCACGGTGCGACCGATGGACTTCTTCACAACGGTCTGATCAGACATCGTCGAGATCTCGATCGCCTCCTCCACACGCGTCACGACAGCGTTCCCCAGTCTAGAGCACGCGGGACGATGGGCTCGCCCGCCGTCCGGGCGTCAGCCCCGGTTCACGCTCTGCGTCCGCCTCACGCGGCCGTCACGGAATCGCGTTCCAGGAACGATGATCCCCAGTCCCACCGTGCTGCAGAAGCCACCACAGATCCATGGAATTACTGGAAGGGCGGAGCGTTGTAAAGGGGGGTAATGGGTCGGACCTCGGCGCTATGCTGAAATGACTCGCGCGCCCAGCGCACATCACACACCCTTCCGTAGCGTTGCGGACTGCGATCGTGCAATCCGGGCGCTCTCGAACAGTTGCAGAAGGGCTTCACAGTGTCGGAATTGCAGTGGGATGAGATCGACCGACGCGCGGTGGACACCGCGCGTCTTCTGGCTGCGGATGCCGTGGAGAAGGTCGGCAACGGCCACCCCGGCACCGCGATGAGCCTGGCTCCGGCCGCGTATCTCCTCTACCAGCGGGTGCTGCGTCACGACCCGACCGACACCGACTGGCTCGGCCGCGACCGCTTCATCCTCTCGGTCGGACACTCCTCCCTCACCCAGTACGTGCAGCTCTACCTGGGCGGCTTCGGCCTCGAGCTCGACGACCTCAAGGCGCTGCGCACCTGGGGCTCGCTCACCCCCGGGCACCCCGAGTACGGCCACACCAAGGGCGTCGAGATCACCACCGGCCCGCTCGGCCAGGGACTCGCCTCCGCGGTGGGCTTCGCCTACGCCGCTCGCTACGAGCGCGGTCTCTTCGACCCCGAGGCGGCCGCGGGCACCAGCCCGTTCGACCACTTCGTCTACGTGATCGCCGGCGACGGCGACCTCCAGGAGGGCGTCACCAGCGAAGCGTCCTCGCTCGCGGGCCACCAGGAGCTCGGCAACCTCATCGCGATCTACGACTCCAACCAGATCTCGATCGAGGACGACACGAACGTCGCCTTCACTGAAGACGTCGCGAAGCGCTACGAGGCCTACGGCTGGCAGGTACAGACCGTCGATTGGAAGAAGTCGGGCGAGTACGTCGAAGACGTCGCCGAGCTCCATGCCGCCATCGAGGCCGCCAAGGGCGAGACCTCCAAGCCGTCGCTCATCATCCTGAAGACGATCATCGGCTGGCCGTCGCCGGGCAAGCAGAACTCCGGCAAGATCCACGGATCGGCACTGGGTGGCGACGAGCTCGCCGCGACCAAGAAGGTCCTCGGATTCGACGCCGACGAGCAGTTCGCGATCGCCGACGACGTCCTCGCCCGCACACGCGGCCTGGCAGAGCGTGCCGCCGAGAGCCGTGCCGCATGGCAGCAGTCGTTCGATGCGTGGGCCGCCGCGAACCCCGAGCGCAAGGCCCTCCTCGACCGCCTCGAGGCCAAGGAGCTGCCGGCCGACATCGCCTCGGCGCTCCCCGTGTTCGAGAGCGGCAAGGACGTCTCGACCCGCGCGGCGTCAGGGCAGGTCATCAACGCCCTCGCCGCCGAGCTTCCCGAGCTCTGGGGCGGCTCGGCCGACCTCGCCGAATCGAACCTCACCACGATCAAGGACTCCAAGTCCTTCATCCCCGCCGAGTGGTCGACGCACGAGTGGTCGGGCGACCCCTACGGCCGTGTGCTGCACTTCGGCATCCGCGAGCATGCCATGGGCGCGATCGTCAACGGCATCGTGCTGCATGGTCCGACTCGCGCCTTCGGTGGCACGTTCCTCATCTTCAGCGACTACATGCGCCCGCCGGTGCGTCTGGCCGCTCTCATGAACGTCCCCAGCATCTTCGTCTGGACGCACGACTCCGTCGCACTCGGCGAAGACGGGCCCACGCACCAGCCGATCGAGCAGATCGCGACGCTGCGCGCCATCCCCAACTTCACCCTGGTGCGCCCTGCCGACGCCAACGAGACCTCAGCCGCATGGCTCGAGATCCTCCGTCGGCATGAGGGCCCGGCCGGCATCGCCCTGACCCGACAGAACATCCCGGTGTTCGAGCGCGGACAGGGCACAGCGGAGGGCGATGTCTTCGCATCGACCGACGGCGTCGCTAAGGGCGCCTATGTGCTCGCCGAGGCTCCGAACGGCACCCCCGACGTGATCATCATCGCGACGGGCTCCGAGGTGCAGCTCGCCGTCGACGCCCGCGCGGCACTCGCCGAGGAGGGCGTCAACGTGCGCGTCGTCTCCGCTCCGTCCCTGGAGTGGTTCGAGGAGCAGGACGAGGCATACCGCGAGTCGGTCCTGCCGAAGGCCGTCACGGCGCGTGTCTCGGTCGAGGCGGGTTCCGTGCTCAGCTGGCGCGGCATCGTGGGCGACCGTGGCCGCTCGGTCGGCATCGACCACTTCGGCGCCTCCGCCGACTACAAGACCCTGTTCCAGAAGTTCGGCATCACCACCGAGGCCGTCATCGCGGCCGCACGCGAGACCATCAAGGAGAACGCATGAGCACCCCCACCGCAGACCTCGCAGCAGCCGGTGTCAGCATCTGGCTCGACGACCTGTCACGCACCCGCATCTCCTCCGGCAACCTCGCCGAGCTGATCGAGACCCGCAACGTCGTCGGCGTCACGACCAACCCGACGATCTTCGCCAACGCGATCACCGACAAGAACAACACCTCGTACGACGCACAGGTCACCGAGCTCGCTGCGTCCGGCGCGACGGCCGAAGAAGCCGTCTTCGCCGCGACGACGCAGGACGTCGCCGCCGCGCTCGACATCTTCCGCCCCGTGTGGGAGAAGTCGGGTCACGTCGACGGCCGCGTCTCGATCGAGGTCTCCCCCGACCTCGCACATGACACCGAGGGCACCGTCGAGCAGGCCAAGAAGCTCTGGGCCAAGGTCGACCGCCCGAACCTGCTCGTGAAGATCCCCGCGACGAAGGCGGGCCTGCCGGCCATCACCGAGGCGATCGCGGCGGGCATCAGCGTCAACGTCACCCTGATCTTCAGCCTCGAGCGCTACGCCGAGGTCATCGACGCCTACCTGACCGGACTCGAGCGCGCGCACAGCGCCGACTTCGATCTGTCGAGCATCCACTCCGTCGCCTCGTTCTTCGTCTCGCGCGTCGACACCGAGACCGACAAGCGCCTCTCGGCGATCGGCACCGACGAGGCCGAGGCGCTCAAGAGCAAGGCCGGACTCGCGAACGCGCGTCTCGCCTACGAGCTCTACGAGCAGAAGTTCGCCGAGAAGCGCGCGCAGGACCTCATCAAGCTCGGCGCGAACACTCAGCGTCCGCTCTGGGCCTCGACCGGTGTCAAGGATCCGGCGCTGCCCGACACTCTGTATGTCACCGAGCTCGTCGCGAAGGACGTCGTCAACACGATGCCCGAGCAGACGCTCGAAGCGACCTTCGACCACGGCGTCGTCACCGGTGACACCATCACCGGTGGCTACGAGGACGCGCGAGCGGTGTTCGCCGGCCTCGAGGCTCTGGGAATCGACTTCACCGACGTGACCCAGGTGCTCGAGGACGAGGGCGTCGCCAAGTTCATCGACTCGTGGCACGACCTGCTGACGCAGGTGGCCGAGGGCCTCGAGGCGCAGCGATGACCTTTGCGATCCACGCCTCCGGCGCGGCTCGGGTCGCGATCGACGAGACGGTCCCCGCTCTCGTCCACGACCTCGTCGCCTCGCGTGTGACCGGCGGCGACGCGGCCCTGTGGGGCCCGGCAGCCGAATCGGAGGCGTCGATCCGCCTGGGGTGGGTCGAGGCGGTGTCCGTCTCGCGGCCCCTGGTCGCCGAGATCGCCGCCCTGCGCGCCGACCTGCAGGCGAAAGGCGTGACGCGCGTCGTGCTCGCGGGCATGGGCGGATCGTCGCTCGCCCCCGAGGTGATCGCCCAGACCGCCGGTGTCCCGCTGACGATCCTCGACTCGACCGCCCCCGGCCAGGTGCTCGCCGCGCTCGACGAGGGCCTGCAGAACACCGCACTCGTGGTGTCGTCGAAGTCGGGCTCGACCGTCGAGACCGACTCGCAGCGTCGCACGTTTGAAGCCGCGTTCCGCGACGTGGGCATCGATCCGCTCGAGCGCATCATCGTGGTCACCGACCCGGGCTCGCCGCTCGATGTCTCGGCTCGCGAGGCGGGGTACCGCGTCTTCAACGCCGACCCGAACGTCGGAGGACGCTACTCGGCGCTCACCGCCTTCGGTCTCGTCCCGTCCGGGCTCGCCGGAGCCGACATCGACGAGCTCCTGAACGAGGCCGACGCCTCGCTCCTCGAGGTCGCGATCGACTCCGCCGACAACCCGGCTCTGCGGCTCGCTGCCGCGATCTCCGCCACGTCGCCTCGCCGCGACAAGCTGGGTCTGATCACCGACGGCACGCACATCAACGGCCTGCCCGACTGGATCGAGCAGCTCATCGCCGAATCCACCGGCAAGGACAGCACCGGCATCCTGCCCGTCGTCCTCCTGCCTGTGTCGCCCGAGCTCGACGCGAAGCCGTCGGACCTGCAGATCGTGCGTCTGGTCGACGACGCGAACGAGTTCCACCTCCGCGAACGGCACGAGGGCGAGATCCTGGTCAGCGGATCGCTGGGCGCTCAGCTCGTCGTGTGGGAGTACGCGACGGCGATCGCGGGCTACCTGCTCGGCATCAACCCCTTCGACCAGCCCGACGTCGAGTCCGCCAAGGTGGCGGCTCGCGGCCTGCTCGACGCCCGTCCCGCGCCGACCGCTCCCGCATTCGTCGAGAACGGCGTCGAGGTTCGCGTATCCGACCCCGCTCTCGCGGCGTCCGGAACCGTCGAGGGCGTGCTCGACGCGCTGTGGGCGGCACTGCCGGAAGATGGATACGTGTCGATCCAGGCATACGTCAACCGGCTCGACGTCCCGCAGCTGCAGGGGCTCCGCGAGCTCGTCGCCGCGGACTCCGGTCGGCCGACGACTTTCGGTTGGGGACCCCGGTTCCTGCACTCCACCGGCCAGTATCACAAGGGCGGACCGGCGCAGGGCGTGTTCCTGCAGATCCTGGAGCGCACCGACGTCGATCTCGAGATCCCCGAGCGACCGTTCACGTTCGGCCAGCTCATCGAGGCACAGGCGGCCGGCGATGCCGGCGTCCTGGCCGAGCACGGCCGCCCGGTCGTCTCCCTGACGATCACCGATTCGTCGGCCGACGTCCTCACCCTCTTCGAAGCCGCACAGAAGTAACAGCCAGGAGAATCCCCCACTGATGTCTGTTCCCATCTCGCGCGGGCACAACCCGCTGCGTGACCCCGATGATCGCCGTCTCAACCGGATCGCAGGGCCCAGCGCTCTCGTGATCTTCGGTGTGACCGGAGATCTGTCACGCAAGAAGCTCATGCCCGCCGTCTACGACCTCGCCAACCGCGGGCTCCTGCCACCCGGGTTCGCTCTCGTCGGCTTCGCCCGACGCGACTGGGAGGACCAGGACTTCGCCCAGGTCGTCTACGACGCCGTGAAGCAGCACGCGCGCACGCCGTTCCGCGAGGAGACGTGGGCGCAGCTGCTCCAGGGCATCCGGTTCGTCTCGGGCGAGTTCGACAACCCCGAGTCGTTCCGCAAGCTCCGTGAGACCGTCGACCAGCTCGACGTCGAACGCGGCACGATGGGCAACCACGCGTTCTACCTGTCGATCCCGCCGAAGGACTTCCCTCTCGTCGCGAAGCAGCTCAAGGACTCGGGCCTCGTCGGGGCGAACGACGATGACGACGAGCGCTGGCGCCGTGTGGTGATCGAGAAGCCGTTCGGCCACGACCTCGAGTCGGCGCGCGAGCTCAACGCCGCCCTCGAAGTGGCGTTCTCGGCCGACTCGATCTTCCGCATCGACCACTACCTCGGCAAGGAGACGGTCCAGAACATCCTGGCGCTGCGCTTCGCGAACGAGCTCTACGAGCCGATCTGGAACCGCAACTACGTCGACCACGTGCAGATCACGATGGCCGAGGACATCGGTGTCGGCGGCCGTGCGGGCTACTACGACGGAGTCGGCGCGGCGCGCGACGTCATCCAGAACCACCTGCTGCAGCTGCTGGCGCTCACCGCGATGGAAGAGCCGATCAGTCTGTCCGCCGAGCACCTGCGTGCCGAGAAGGAGAAGGTGCTCGCGGCGGTGCACGTTCCCGAGGACCTCGCACTCGCCACGGCCCGCGGTCAGTACGCGGGCGGCTGGCAGGGTGGCGAGCAGGTCACGGGCTTCCTCGACGAGGACGGGATGAACCCGGAATCCGCCACCGAGACATATGCCGCGATCAAGCTCGAGATCGACACCCGTCGCTGGTCCGGTGTCCCGTTCTACCTCCGGACGGGCAAGCGTCTCGGTCGACGTGTCACCGAGGTCGCCGTCGTGTTCAAGAAGGCTCCGGAGCATCTGTTCGGCCGCTCGAACACGTCGGAGCTCGGCCAGAACGCGCTCGTGATCCGCGTGCAGCCCGATGAGGGCGTCACGATCCGCTTCGGCTCGAAGGTGCCGGGCAACGGAACCAACGTCCGCGACGTCACGATGGACTTCGGCTACGGCCACGCGTTCACCGAGGCGAGCCCCGAGGCATACGAACGGCTGATCCTCGACGTCCTCCTGGGCGATCCGCCGCTGTTCCCGCGCCACGAGGAGGTCGAGCTCTCCTGGAAGATCCTCGACCCCGTGGAGGAGTACTGGGCAGCCGAGGGCGGCCCGGTCGACCAGTACGCACCCGGTTCATGGGGTCCGGCATCCGCCGACGACCTCCTTGCCCGTGACGGACGAGTCTGGAGACGCCCATGATCATCGACCTTCCCGACACGACCGTCAGCCAGGTCGCCAAGCAGCTCGTCAAGGTGCGCGAAGAAGGCGGCGCCGTCGCGCTCGGCCGTGTGCTCACGCTGATCATCTCGGCCCGCAACGGCGTGGCTGAAGCCGCGATCGACGCGGCCAACGACGCCTCGCGCGAGCACCCCATGCGCGTCATCGTGCTCACCACGGGCGACGGAGAATCGCGACTCGATGCGCAGATCCGCGTCGGCGGCGACGCCGGAGCATCCGAGGTGGTCGTCCTCCACGCCTACGGCGACGCTGCGAGCAACGAGGAGAGCCTCGTCACGGGACTGCTCCTGCCCGACGCCCCTGTCGTCGCCTGGTGGCCCGAAGAGGCACCGACGTCGCCCGCCGCGTCGCCGCTCGGCAAGATCGCGCAGCGACGCATCACGGATGCCGCGACGGCACCCGACGTGCGCGAACGCCTCGCGCAGCTCGGCGAGACGCATGCTCCGGGAGACACCGACCTCGCCTGGACGCGTCTGACACACTGGCGCGAGCAGCTCGCAGCCGTGCTCGATCAGCCGCCGTTCCAAGAGGTGACCGCAGTCGAGGTGCGTGGCGGATCCGCCTCGCCGTCGACCGCGCTGCTGGCAGCATGGCTGCAGATGGCCCTCGACGTGCCGGTCAAGTGGTCGTACGAAGACCCGGAGCACTGGCAAGAGGGCATCAAGTCGGTGCGGCTGCACCGCTCGTCCGGAGACATCCTGCTCGAGCGCCCGACGCCCGGCGTGGCGGTGCTGACGCAGCCTGATCAGCCCGACCACGATCTGCACCTCCCCCGCCGCACGCTGCGCGAGTGCCTCGCCGAGGAGCTGCGTCGCCTCGACCCTGACGTCCTGTACGGTCGAGTGATCACCGAGGGCTGGGAGAAGCTGGGTCCGCCCGAGACAGGAGAATGATGTCGACGCAGACAGCATCCGCTGAGAAGCGGGTCGTGGTCGAACCGACGCCGGCGGCACTCGCCGCGAGCGTGGCCGACCGATTCCTGACGCGCCTTCGTGCCCGCACGCGCAACGGCCGCATCGCTCATATCGCCCTCACGGGCGGTTCGATGGGCGGCGCGGTCCTACGCGCGACGCGCGACGACGCTCGGTCGGCTCAGATCGACTGGTCGCTGGTGCACTTCTGGTGGGGCGATGAGCGCTTCGTCGCTCGCGACGACGCCGACCGCAACGCCGTGCAGTCGCGGGAGGCTCTCCTCGACCACATCCCGGTTCCTGCGGAGAACGTGCACGAGGTCGCAGCCGCGGGCGAGGGTCTGACCCTCGACGAGGCTGCCGCCGCCTATGCCGCGGAGCTCGCACGCTACGGCACCGAGGACCACCCGTGGCCATCGTTCGCCGTCTGCTTCCTCGGCGTGGGTCCTGACGGCCACATCGCCTCGCTCTTCCCCGATCGCACCGAGGTCACGGTGACCGATGCCGCCGCTCTGCCGGTGCGTGACTCCCCCAAGCCGCCGCCTGAGCGAGTCACACTGACGCGACCGGTGCTGAACGCCTCGAAGCGTGTCTGGCTCGTTCTCACGGGCGCAGACAAGGCGTCGGCGCTCGGCCTCGCCCTCGCCGGTGCGAGCTACACGAACGTCCCGGCAGCCGGCGCCAAGGGTCGCAAGCGCACGGTGTTCTTCGTCGACGAGGCCGCGGCCTCAGAGGTCTCACCCGACCTGATCGATCCCGCCTACTGAGCCTGACCGGCCAGCGAACGATCTCAGGCGTCTTTCGACCCACTGCCCGTGCTGTCGTCGCTTCCGCGAGTGATACCGAGGTCCTGGCTGTCGCTGAGCACCTGAGGGTGATAGCGAGCCAGTCCGACGACGCCCCACACGGCGATAGCTCCCGCGATCGCGAAGATCACGAGAACCCACGGCGGCGCGGCGGCCGCCTCACCGAGGACGACCATGCCGATGAGCACGGCGATCAGAGGGTCGACGACAGTGAGGCCGGCGATGACGAGATCCGGCGGGCCCGAGCTGTAGGCGGTCTGCACGAAGTAGGCTCCGACAGCCGCAGCGGCGATCAGAGCGATCACACACACGATGGTGATCCAGTCGAAGTTGCCCGCCTGGACGCGCTTGATGACGACCTTCGCGAGCGTAGCCACGAATCCGTAGAGGATGCCCGCACCGACGATGTAGAAGAGCGCGCGCATGCGGTGACGAAGGACGAGCCAGCATGCGCCGAGGATGATGATCACGACCAACAGGATCGCCAGGATCGTGAACAGCTCGGTGTCGGTGACTTCCTTCTCGGTGGCGAAGATCGCCGCGAAGAAGACGAAGAGGAAGATTCCACCTACACAGCAGACGATCGCGGTGATCGACTGCTTGGTCGGTGAGTGCCCCGAGATGCGGGCGTTGAGCAGCGTCGTCATGACGAGAGCGATCGCACCGAGCGGCTGAACGACGATCAGGGGCGCCACAGTGAGAGCTGCGAGTTGGCACACGATGGCCAAGCCGAGCATCAGCGTCCCTACGAGCCACGACGGCCGCGTCAGCAACCCGCGGACCTGGGCCATCGAAAGGCCGGATGCGCCGTCCGCGCCGCTCAGTCGCTCCATCTTCTCCACGCCGCGATGCTGATACTGCGCACCGAGCGACATGAAGACCGCACCCGCGAGTGCGAGGGGGATGCCGAGGAGCAGTCCCGGGTTCTGGAACGCGCCTACCAACTGGTCGGTGACGTCTTCCGCCCCAGTCGTCCATACGGAGATGCTCACGCTTCGACCCTACCCGGCGATGCGCGCCGAGTAGGGTTATGGCGTGGCTGTTCTTCCTATTCGCATCATGGGCGATCCCGTCCTGCACTCCCCCGCATCCGTCGTCGAGGACATCACCGACGACATCCGAACGCTCGTCGCCGACATGTTCGAGACGATGGACACCGCTCCCGGCGTCGGTCTGGCCGCGCCCCAGGTCGGCGTGCCCCTGCGCATCTACACCTACGCATACGTCGACGACGACGACCAGCCGTGGCGCGGAGTCATCATCAACCCCGAACTCTGGATGGTGCCGCTGGAGCCCGGCGAGCCTGACGACGACCTCGAATCGGAAGGGTGTCTCTCGTTCCCCGGCGAGCGATTCCCGCTGCGTCGCTCCGAACGGGTGCGCGTCATAGGAACCGATCTCGACGGCTCGCCTGTCGAGATCTCCGTCGATGGCTGGCGTGCGCGCATCATGCAGCACGAGTTCGACCACCTGGACGGCATCCTCTACATCGACCGCCTCTCGGACGGCGACTGGAAGACCGTGCAGAAGATCGCCAAGAAGCGCGGATGGGGCAAGCCCGGCGCCAGCTGGGTCCCCGGCATCGACGATCTGGAAGGCTGACCTAACCTTTCAGCCCAGTCAAAGCGTTCTCGGAGTTGCATCACAGACTCGGAGCCGGATAGCGTGCTTGAGGCGGGATATCGATATGCCCGCTCACGAAGGCTCTGGAGGGGACGAAATGATGAAGATGCGCACGCGACGCGCACTGGCGCTGGCAGGTTCTGCCGTAGCGCTGTCGGTCGCACTGACCGGCTGTAGCGCGCTCAACGGAATTCTGGGCGGAGGCTCCGGCGACGCAGACCGCGACGAGGAATCCGGCCAGGTCACCGAGAGCGCGAACATCGACATCTTCTCGCTGAAGCTCGGTGACTGCAAGATGGCCAGCGACACCGGCCTGATCGAGGACGCCGACGTCGTGCCGTGCGACCAGCCGCACGACGAAGAGGTCTACTACGAGATCACGATGGACGACGGCGAGTTCTCGGAGGAGAACATCGACGCCGCTTCGCAGGAGTGCATCGGCGACGCCTACACGAGCTTCGTCGGCATCGCGTTCAACGACTCCGTGCTCGAGGTCTACCCGATCACGCCGACCCAGCAGACCTGGGACGAGCTGAACGACCGCGTCGTCCAGTGTGTCATCTCCGACCCCGCTGGCCAGACCACCGGCTCGCTCAAGGGCGCTGCACGTTGATCTGACTCGGATTCGCACAACGAGGCCCCGTCAACTCGACGGGGCCTCGTTCGCGTTCATGGAGGCGGCATTTCGCCCCGCTCGATGGACGCGACCGAGGACATGCCACGCAAAGGGAAAAGCCCCTCCGAAGAGGGGCTTTTCATTGGCTCCCCGGCTTGGACTCGAACCAAGAACCTGCCGGTTCCGAGTCGATCGCGGCCGTGGCACCGATCCGATATATAACGACTGAGCGACATGAGGACGCCGAGGCTGCATAAGTTGCCGCGTGCATCCTTGAACGTGCATTCAATGGATCTATGGATGTACCGATGAAGAATGACAAGATCCTGTCCGCCTACGAAACGTGGCTGCGTGCGAGCTCACGGAGCGACGGAACGATCAAACTGCGGATGCGCCACGTGCGCGCGCTCGCTCGTCGGTTACCTCTAGCCTTAGCGCGCGAACGACAGTTACAGGAAGTCCTCGGCGACTGCCGGCACCTGTCCACGGAGACACGACACTCGATGCTGGCGAGCTGGCGGCTGTTCTACGGCTGGGCGGTCACCAAGCGGTTCATCATGGCCGATCCGACAGCCGAGCTGGAGAGCATTCCCGTTCCGGTACGGATGCCGCGCGTGGCACGCGATCGGGACATACTGATGGCGCTCCAGGGCTCGACGCCGCGCGATCGCGGGCTTGTGATGCTCGGACGCTACGCCTGTCTGCGGCTCACGGAGATCTCGACGCTCCACATGCGCGATCGCGACGGCGATCTGCTGCGCGTGCTCGGCAAGGGCAACAAGGAACGCATCGTGTACGTGAACGACGATCTCGCGCACGCGCTCACGCGGATCGAACTCGAGCAACCGCGCGGCTTCTACTTTCCCGGCGGCACCGACGGGCACATGCATCCGCAATCGGTGCACAAGATCATCAAGCGGCTCACGGGCTGGAATCCGCACGCGCTGCGCCACGCCGGCGCGACGGCGGCCTACCGGGCGACGGGCGATCTCAGGGCCGTGCAAGACATGCTCGGGCACGCCTCGCTGCTCACGACTCAGCGCTACCTACACCTCGACGATGCTGCGCGGCGCGCTGCGGCGGCGGGAACGATCATCCGGCCGCCTTCGTCGCTGGCGGCTTAGGGGTCGTCGTCGCCGGCGGCTTACCCCACCAGATCTCGACCTTGCCGGGGCCGGTCTTATCGACCGTGCGAGTCCCGATCAGTTCCTCGAACTGATCGGGACTCAGCTCGTCCAGCCGCTGCGCAAGCAACTCGATCGCCGCCCACGGGCGCAAATCGGGATCCATCGTCTGATCGTCGCGCATGGCGATCACCTGAGCAAGCAGCGACTTCGTTTCTCCCATGCGAGGGAGTCTATGCCGTCGTCAGCGTGCGAGCGAGCCCGGACGGTAGACGACACCGACGCCGCCGCCGATGATGCCCATGACGGTCGTGGCGACGCCGCCGGTCGCGAGCACCTGGCCGGCGATCTCGGGAAACCAGATGCCGGCGACGCCTGATGCGAGCGCGGATGCGGCGGCGGTTCCTAGCGTCGCCCAGTACACCGCGTCACGCACGTTGACCGGCACGGTAGGACGGTACTCGTCCGTCTCGATGGCGGCGCGCGCTGCGGCTCGGCGCGCGGCTCGGGTGGGGGCTGTCTCACTCATCATCGGTATGGCCTTTCTTCTGGATGGTGTCTACTCGGGCGGTCAGTGCTCGGTGGTCGCGGGTCAGGGCGCGGTGATCGGTGCGAAGTCCGCGAACGTCCTCTCGGATGCCGCCGATATCGCGGCGGAGGTCGTTGAACCATCCGCGCGTTTCTGAATGGCGGCTGTCGTTCTCTTCGCGCATGTTGGTGTCGTGGTGGTTCACAACCTGCTCACGCGTGGCCGCGGTGTCTCGGCGGACGGCTGTCGTCTCGCGGCGGACGTTGCCGACGCGCTTGGCGAGGATGCCGAGGACGGCGAGGGTGATCGCCTGCACGCCGGTGATGCAGGCGACCATGACGGCATCACTCACGTGGCCGGCCCTTGATCGCCTTGTGCAGTGCCTGGACACGAGTCCAGTCGCCGCCACGGTCGGCGATGGTCGGGATGAGGTCGGGGATCGTGCCGTTGGCGGCTGGCTGTGCGCCGAAGAATGCGACGGAGACGAGAGCGCGCGAGTAGCCGGTGAGCTTCTCGATCTTGCCGCTCTCGGTGCCGTAGTAGAGGGTGCCGCTCTCGGGTGCGTCGCCGATCTTGGCGACGACGTTCCAGATGGGTGAGGTCATGGTGAGTTCATCCTGTTCTGTCGTGAGAGCGCCGCCTGCCGGCGCGGGGTCGAATCGGCGCGTGTCGAGATGGGGGAAGTACTCGCCGTGCCAGGGCTCGTGCTTGGCGAGGTTGTGGGGGTAGAGCGCGGTCTGTCGCCATCCGTTGGCTCGCCATACGGCGGCGGCTGCGGGGTCGTACCAGTCGTCAGAGTCGGCGGCGTCGCCTGAGCAGTGCACGGAGTCCTCAGCGCCGAGCGCGAACGGCGCTTTGGGCGCCCACGGGCCGCCGTTGAGGTAGCGCTCGTAGGCGAGCCACTTGCGGCGGTTCTCGTTGGCCTTCTCGGGCGATCTGCCGGCCTCGTTGATGTCGGCGAGGCGACCGAGCTGGCGATCGATGCGGAGGATGGATGCTGCCGCCGCGGGAGACGCCCAGCCACGCCCGTGGCCAAGATCAACTTGAGTGGTCACGTCAGACCTCCAAAGATGAGCGCGTAGACGGCGAGAGCTTCGAGCAGCGCGGCACGGCTGTTCTCGTGCAGCGTGTCGAGCATGAGCAGGTGTGCGAGCGCTTGGTCGTAGGTGCCGATCACCGCCTCGAAGTCGATCAGCGGCCAGTCGCGCGCCTGGGCGATCGAGTACAGATGAGCGGATAGCGCCTCTGCCTCGACGCGCGTGCGTGCGCCTCCCAGTCCGCCGGGGTTCACGATGATGACGGGGACGCCTCGGGCCGCGAGAGCGTCGTAGTAGGTCGTGATGGCGAATAGGTTGGTTATCTCGTTGGTGCCGAGCGCGCTGATGACGAAATCGGGATCAGTGGCGGGGCCGGCGACGATGGTAGACCATCGCCCCGTGCTGCCTCCTGGCGACCAGTCCGACGCCGCGGACGACGGGCGCGCGGGGTTGCTGATGATGAGTCCCGGCGTGGAGTACGAGAGACGGATGCCGGCGACGTAGAGATCGGCTGTCGCTGCGATCGTGACCGTCAGCGGCCCTGGTGCGATGCCGGCGAGATCGATGGCATGGAAACCGGATACCGCGGGGATCGTGATTGCCTGTGATGTGCCGTTGATCGTGAGTGTGGCCGCGCCGCCGCCGGGAATGCGCGCGAGCAGCTTGGCGCCGGATGCGGTGACGGTGCCCGTGAACGTGACCGACTTGGTGGCGGTCGAGCCGGCGGTCGTCGGCTGGAGACCGATCGAGGTCGTCGGGCTCGGCGACATGCCGGCGGACGTCCATCGAGCGTCCATCACGCCGTTGTCGGCCTGAACGAAACCTTCGAGCGCGTCGAGCAGCCGGCGCAGTTGCGTCGGCCATGACACGACCGTTCCCAGGTACTCGGAAGACTTGGAATCGGCGGTGACGAGCAGCGAGCACGTGTCGCGTCCGAGCATGGCGCGCATCACCTTCTGGCGAATGGTGAGCAGCGCGGGGCTCTCGGCGTTGAACACCGGCGCTTTGAACGTCGCGGTGACACCGGGGCGGGATACCTCAGTGCGCGACACGAAGTCTTTCGCGATCGCCCGGCGGCCCGTCTCGTCGAGCGCAAGCGCATCGGTGAGGGTAAGGAAGTAAGTCACGGGACGATCACCACAGGCTGACCATCCGCCACGCCGGGGAGTGCCGCCGGCCAGCCCGCACGCGTCTTGCTCTGCAGGACGGTGCTGATCGGCAGGCCGGCAATGGCGAACTGCACGAAGACGGCCACAGAGTCATTCACTGACAGACGAACGATGTTGCCGCCGGTGTTGATCCGGTAGTCATGAGTCGTCGTGTAGAAGGGGCGGAACGGTGCAAGATCCGTTCGCGAGAAAAGCTGCCAGGAGAGCCCCGCGGCCTCGGGAGGAAGAACGATCTTGTCGAAGATCCAGTCAACATCGGACCCCTCGCGCATCATGAGCAGCCGGCCCGACGCGATGCGCCCGGGAGTGATCAGTCCGGTGATATCCCGGACGCCGGTGAACGACGCGGCATCGGATGCCTGCCCGTCGAAAAGGAGCTGCGCACGGCCCACGCCGGTGTTGACGTTGCTGTCGATCTCAGCGCGGGTTACGAGGGTCTTGTTCTTCTCAGCCATGTCGCTGGTCTCCTACCAGATGAGTTCCGGCGCGGACGCCGATGGGGTCGGGAATGGTGTTGCGCGGGCGACGAGAGCGGCGTTCTCGTCGGGGATGAGGTAGTGAGTCGCGGCGGGCGCTGCGGGGCCGTCCCACACCCATTTCCCGGCTTCAAGGTGCACGCACTTGACGAGTCGGATGACAGTTGCGTCGAGCGCGTCCTCAACCGCGCCTGGCACGAAGTCTTCGACAATGTCCTCGACCACGTCTTTGAGCGGGCCTGTGGGGTCGAGTTGCTCATCGATGAACCGGTCAATGTCCTCGGCCATCTGCTGCAGCTCGGGGCCGAGATTCTTCGCCTTGCTCGCGCCGTCCGGGTAACGGATGTTGTTGGGGGTGACTCCAGCCATCAGGCGGTCACTCCTTTCGTGACGTTCCCGAGATCGGCGATGAGCATGTCGTCGTCGAAGTCGGAGATGAGGGGCGCGTCGATCGTGACGAGCTGGTTGATGGTGATGCCGGCGCGGGTGCGGATGGCGGGGGCGAGGGTCGCGTCGAGCGTCCAGCCCTTGAAATAGACGAGAGTGCCGCCGATGATCTCGTGCTCGGTGGCGGCCTCGTAGACCGGGGCGAAAACGCTGCCGGGGAAATAGAGAGGCAAGCCGTGAGACGTGCCGTCGATGAAGGCCGCATCGATCGCCGGCGGGTAGTCGAAGTGTCGCCAATCGATCCGGATACGAGGCAGGTTCACCTTGCCGTTGAGCTGGTTGAGGGTCGCGGCGGTGTCGTCTGCTGCGCGGCGCTGCCACACTCCCCCTTCGACGGGCGCGGGTGCGCCGGTCGAATACTTATCCATGAAGATCCGGGGGTTGATGTGCGCGCCGTTCACCCACGTCTCGAAGTGCAGGTGTGCGCCGTAGCTGTTGCCGGTGTTGCCGACGCGGCCGAGCGTGTCGCCGCGGTCGACCACGGTGCCGACGGGCACGCCGGGTTCGATCATGTGCGCGTAGAGCGTCCGAAGGTTGTTGCCATCGGCGTCGGTGCCGTGGTCGACCACGACGTAATTGCCCCATCCCTCGTGGAGCGTGACGGACGTGACGACGGTGCCGGCCCCGGCGGACGGGATGGGCTCGCCACTCGAGGCGGGGCCGCCTGAGAGGTCGATGCCCTCGTGGAATCCTGACGCGCGGTAGCCGTACTCGCTCGTGACGTAGGCGAGCGGGAACGGCCATGAAAACGACTCGGAAACCTCCGGGGCGAGCGTGGTCAGGATCTCGTTCATCACGCGGTGCTCGCGGCGTCCTGACGCCATGAAGTTGTAGCGATCGGTGTGCGCCTCGGTCGTCGCGTCGACACTGCTGAGCGGGTCGTTCTTGCCCGCGTCGGTGGGGCTGGGGCTGATGATCTGCACGACGTCGATGGCATCGGCTGCGCCGGTGCGCGCCTTGTAGCCTTCCGGCATCGCGACGATGCGAGCGGGAACCGTCGCGCCATCGGCGAGGGCGACGTCGAGCGTGTCGCCGTCCCACGTGAGTTCCACGCCGGCGGTCGCCGCCGGCCGGCCGATCGTCAGGCCGTTCGTGTGCGGGTCGTGGCGGACGTAGGCGAGCGGGTGCGCGTTGTAGATCCCCTCGACGTGGTTAAGCGCGCTGAAGTTGTCCGACGATGTGCGCCAGCGGGCGAGGCCGGGCGATCCCTCGGTGACCGGGTAGGGGTCGGCCCACTCGATCGAGGGGACGGGGACGCCGGCGGCGAGCAGCGCGGCGATGCGGTTCGCGGGGCGCTCGATGAACCAATAGTCCGGGCCGAGCACGTTCACGCCGACGGCCTCGTTACCGGGGCCGCGCGGGTGAATCTTCGCGAGGTCGGCGATGGTGTCGAAGCAGATGAGCATGAGCCGCCACACGCGGCGCTTGACGTTCAGCTTTGGATCGTTCATCTCGACGTGATCGATCTCGAAGTCGTCCACGCGGCCGCGGTAGATCGTTCGGCCGTCTGCGCGTACGACGGTGACGCGCTTGCCGATCAGGCCGGCAGACGATGCGATCTGGCCGTCGGTGTCGAGCACTTCGAGCTTGAGTGATGCGGGCTCGGCGGGCTGTAGGTGGTTCTGCCGGCCCCACGTGATCGCGAGGCCGCCGAGCGCGATGCGCTGCGAGAGCGACCACGAAGACGCGAGCTGCACGCCGTCGAGCGTGACCGTGGGGGCATCCGTCAGCGCCATGCGGTATCACCGCCGGCGAATGCGGGCGTGCGGCCGGTGCGCTCTGCACGCTTGTTCAGTACCTTCTCGATGGTGCGGCCGGTGCCCTCCACGTCGATCGCACCCTGAATCGTGACGTTCGTGTCGCCCTCGCGGATCGTTGGGGCCGAGCTGGTCGACCACGAGCTGAAGCCGCCGGCGCTTTCGCTGGACGACGCCGGCGCGATCGATCGGGCGGAGAACTCCATCACGGCGGGCGCGATCTCGGGGCCGCCGCCGCCGTTCCCGCCGCCGCCGCGGTGCGTGCGCGGGGTGTCCTCGGCTGCACCGAACAGTGAGCCGATCCAGCCGATCGCGTCCTTGATCCAGCCGATCGCGTTGTCGATCGCCGCCACGATGTTGTCCCACACTTCGCCGGCGATGCGGCCGACTTCTTCCCAGTTGGTGATGAGAAAGACGATGGCGGCCACGACCGCGGCGATTGCCAGGATGATGAGGCCGAGCGGGTTCGCGCTCATCGCGACGTTCCAGGCGATCTGCGCCGCGGTGGCGATCGCGGCGATGGTGCGGTACGCCGAGATCGCGCCGTTGGCGATGAGGATCGCGCCGGCGAACGTGCCGAGCACGATGGCGATGCCGGTCACGAGTTCGGTGTTCTCGCTCACCCATCCGGCGACGTCGGCGAGCATGGTCGAGAACTCGGCCATGATCGGGAGCAGACGTTCGCCGAGCACGGCCATCGCGTCTTCGTACTTCGCGTTGGCGATCTGCTGCGAGCCGGCGGCGGTGTCCGACTCTTTAGCGAACTGGCCTGTCACGTCGGCGGTCTGCTTGGTGAGCAGTGCGAGCACGGCCTGAGTCTCGGCGGCCTTCGCGGCTTCGCCCTCCAGGTCTGCCATGCCCATCGCGGCGAGCTGCGCGTTCACGTCGGCCTGCTTGATCGAGACGCCGTACTTCTCGATCGGGTCGCGCTCACCGCGCAGCAGCGAGGCGAGCGACGACACGGCGTCGGAGGTCGAGCCGCCGAACGTCGCGGCGAGATCCGCGCCGAGAGACACGAGATCGTCGGTCTGGCCGGCGAGGTCGTTCATGGGTACGCCCATGTTCTTGAGCTGCGAGCCGATGACGGATGACAGCTCCATGTACTGCGACTCGGCGAGCCCGACGTTCTCGGCCGCCTGGTCGGCCATCTTCTTGACCTCGTTGGCGTGGGTGCCGTAGACGGACTCGATCGCGCCCGTGGCTTGCTGGAGGTTCGATGCACTCTGGCCGGCCTGATAGGCGAGCGCGCCGATGCCGGCGGCGAGGATGGCCGCCCCGCCGGCGGCCTTGCCCATGCCGTCGTCAAAGGCCGCTACCTGCTTGTTCGTCTCGGCGAACTCGCGGCCCGCCTGCTTGCCGTCCGCGATGATGCGGATGGCGAGAACTGCACTCTTGCCGGCCATCAGGTCACCTCACTTTCCTGGCCTCGGCGCGCTCGTTGAGCAGCGTCACGAATGTCTCGATTACCTCGTCGGGTGCGTCGAGCAGGTAGGGCATCTGCTGCCCGGTCTCGATCGCGATTTCGATCAGTAGCCGGGCGCGACTCCCGGCTGGGAAGGGTCCACGTCATCGCCGCTTTCGCCGGCGAGAGCGTCCTCCGGGGTGACCGGCTCGCCATCCTTGAGGTACGTCACGTGCACCGCGCGATCGATGAACTGCTCGACCGTCTCGGACTCCGGAACCTCGCCAGAGCGGCGAAGGGCGAAGTACGCGACGACGGTCGCCCACAGGATCGGCGCATCGGACGAGCCCGGCCATCCTTTGCGTGCGCGGATGAGGTCGAACCTCACCATGTCGCGGTTGTCACCCTCCACGGTGTATTCGATGGTGTCGTCGGTGCCGGGCTGCTCCAGCTCGACGGCGAGCGTCATGCGCTTCATGTTGTTCCCTTGACTTTCTGGATCGTGGTTTCGATGTAGTCCTCGTAGACGCGGATCCAGCTGCCTTCGCTGTCCTGTGCGCCTCGAGAGATGAACGGTTGGGCTTTGATGTGCCGGCGGCCCCACCCCCAATGGATGACGGCTGCGTACGGAACGCGGGCGAAGCCGGCACGAACGATGCCGGCGGTCTTGGTGCCGGCTGCGCGGATCGTGTCGCGCAGCCGGCCGCTCTTGACCGGTGCGAGGGCGCTTGATGCGCGGGCGGCGATCTCGGCGGCCTCGCGGTGGGCTTTGGTGAGGTCTTGCAAGTCGTCGCCGGCTTGCCGAAGGGTGCGGCGCAGCTCGCGCCCGCCCTCGACCTTGTAGACCGGCGACGACATGTCAGGCGATATCGCTGAAGATCGGATCGCCGATCACGTCGAACGTGACCTCGGCGCTGGGCTTCGTCTTCACGTCGCCGCCGATCTCGATCGGCTCCACGACGATGACACCGCTGATCTTCCGCTCCAGGGTGCTGTTCGGCACGTACTCGAACGGGTGTTGCTCGCCGCGGTGCTCCCAGAGCCATTCCGCGTTCGAACCGGTGTAGCCGAAGTCGGACTGGAGCGTGACGACGAGCGTGTTCTCTTCGGTGCGATCGCCGGGGGCCTGCTCGCCGGAGAGCACGTCGATGGGGTCGCCCTTGGTGACGTTCGGGACGAGCTTGCCGCCGCGCATCTGGCTCGAGAAATTCGTGAGGGCGTCAGCTGCGCCGATGGTGAAACTGCCGGGGCCGACAGTGGGGGCCTTGACCATGGTTCCTGCTTTCAGTCGTCGATGAGAGTGTCGGGATTGAGGTTGATCGTGTAGCCGGGCAGGGGTGCCGAGCTGGCCGGGGCGAACATCTCCCCGCGGGCGGTCGTCATGTCGAGCTGCCCGGCGCGCAGCGCCTCGATGATCGAGTCGAGCGTTTCCCACGCGTGCAGAAGGTTGTCCGCCGGGCCGGCGATGACTGACAGCTCGTAGGTCGCCTCGGTGCTCGTGAACGTCACGAAGGTGAGATCGGGCGGCGAGATCACGATGACGCCATGTCGAGCGGCGGACGCGATCTCGCGCGCGTCGAGGGTCACGGTCACTTGATCGAGGCCGGCCTCGGCGAGCATGGCGCGGAGCTGTCCGGCCTTCGCGTTGGCCTGGACGATGCGCGGGGCGACCATCAGAGTCCCATCACGAGATAGCGGCGCAGCAGCGGGTAGGCCGCTGCCATCGGATCGCGGTTCAGTCGGAACATCTGCGGCTCTACGCCTTCCATCGTGACGACGCCGTTACGGCTCGCCTTCCGGTAGTAGAGGTCTGCGCCCACTTCGAGCACGGCGCGCGCCACCACCTTTTCCGGAACCTTGAAGGGGTTGCCGGCACCGATGAAATCGGTGACCATCTGCGTTGCAACCTCCTCGGATTCCTTCGCGAATGCCGCGTCGGCCGTGACGGCTTGGACGTACCATTCGAGGGTGGTGGCGGGCGTCGTCTCGGGCATGCTTAGGCCAGCAGCTCGTCGTCGTCAGCCGCGATGCGAGCAGCGCCGGCGGGGGTGACCTCGACGGCCTGGATGGCGTCGGGGAACTGCGATGCAGCGGCCAGGTAGCCGTACTGCGAGATCGCTTCCGTCAGGTTGACCACGTTCGAGTCCTGGAGCCGGAACGGTGCGCCGGGGCTTTCCCAGGTCGTGATGCCGAGGCGGTCGTGAAACTCGACGGTGTTGGCGGTCGCGCCGGGGAGGATCTTGAACTGGACGCTCGCCAGGTCGCCGGTGATCTCGCGGAGGTCGAGTTCGCCAATCTGGTTCATGCCGGTGCCCCACACGCGCATGAGGCTGTTTCCGTTGGTGTCCTCCAGGCGGATGAGGCGCTTGAACACGTCCTTCGAGACGAGACCGCCGTCGAGGTTGAACGACAGGTCATCGAACAGGCCGGCGGCGTCCACGATGAGATCCAGCCACTCGTACGCGGTCGCGTCGGCCGCGATCGAGAGCGCCGGGTTGCCGGCGATCTTCGAGGCGATGATCTCGCGCAGCAGATCGCGGATGACTTCCTCGGTCGCGCGGGCGTACTCCAGCGTCATGGCCGTGTTCGCGGTCGAGATGTATGCGGCGCTGCCGCGGTCGATCTGCTGACGGGTCAGCTCGGTCCAGCCGCCGTAGGTCTCGACGGGGGTGGAATCGCTCTTCAGCGACACCTTGCCCTTGACGAGATCGGCACCCTCGGCGGTCTGCTTCGCGACGGCGATGCTGTTGGATTCGAGCTGGAGGTACTCGAGCGTCATGCCGTCGGCGGGGAGCGGCTGCGTGGAGAACTCGCCCATGATCTTGCGCGTGCGGCGGATCAGGTGGATGGCATCGCGAATCCAGGTGTTCGGCTGCTTGTCGTCGGCCGTGGTCGAACCGTCGTACGCCGCGTGGGTCTCGTAGAACGCCATCGCGTCGGCAGAGCCGCCGATGAGATCCTTGATGAAGTGACCGAAGGTCGGCCAGGTGGGGCCAGGGGTGCCGGCGGCGTTCGAGATCCCGGCGAGGCGGGTTTCGAGCACGCGGTTCTGCGCCTCCTGGTGGTCGGCCAGAGCCTGGTCGAGGTAGTCCTGCGTGATTTCGGGCATGGGGCGTTCCTTTCGGTTCGACGCCAGGGCGGCGACGGAGATGGGCGCGGATGCCGCGGCGCGGCCCGCATGGGCGTACATGGTCAGGTCGAACACGTTCTCGACGGCTGCGTCTGCGTCGTCGTCCTCGTCGCTGTCGCTGTCGAGGCGGTCTGCGAGGCCGGCGGCGACCGCCTCGCTCGCCGAGTACCACGTCTCGGCCTTCATCAGCTCGCGCCAGGCGGGGGCATCGCCGCCGGCCTTCGCTGCGTACATCGCGGCGATGTTGTCGCTCACGCGATCGAGGTCGGCACCCTTGTTGCGCATGTCTTCCGCGTTGCCGACGGCGTACGACCATGCGTCGTGAATCATGATCTCGGCGTTCTCCCCCATCACGACTTCATCGCCGGCGCACGCGATGAACGACGCGGCAGACGCGGCGAGGCCGTCGATGTTGACGACGATGCGCGCCTTGTGCTGGCGCAGCGCGTTGCGGATCGCGATGCCGTCGTACACGTCGCCGCCGGGGCTGTTCACGTAGACCTGGAGCGTGTCCACGTCGAGCGAGCGGATAGCCGGCACCAGCTCGTCGGCGTCGATGCCGCCCCAATAGCCGCCGACGACGCCGTACAGATGCACGGTGGCCGCGCGGGTGTCCTCGTCGGTGGTGAGGTTGAAAGTCGAGGGGGTGCGGGCGGCGAGGGCGGCGAAGCGGTCGCGGGCGGTGGTCAGGTCAGGCATTCGCGTTCTCCGGGGTCGGGGCGGGGGTCTTGGTGACGCGGCGTGCATCCAGCTCGGCGCGCTGCTCGGTGGTGAGGGCGGGGAGCCCTTCGAGCTGGCGAACTTCGTCGAGGAGAGCCCAGCCCTTCTGGGGGTCGAGAGACATCGCGTGTGCCTCGTAGCGGGTCTTGGTGTCGGAGCGCAGCAGCGCGTCGATCTTGAATCGCGCCGTCTGCTTGCCGGGTAGCAGCGACGTGAGGGCTTCCTCGATCTCGCGCAGCGGCTTCATGAGGCGGAACCGGGCGTACCCGATCCATTCCTGTTCGACGTTGCTGTACGTCTCGCTGGAGCCCTCGACGGCCACGAGCATGAGCGAGGCCGGCGCACCGATCAGACGGGCCATCTGGATGGTCGAGTACTGCTGCGACTCGAGAAACTGCACGTCGGACGGCTTGAGCAGCAGCGGGCTGTACGTGAGTCCCTTGCCGAGCACGCGCAGCCGCTCGCGAACCTTCGACTTCGAGTCGGTCGCGGTCGGTGCGGTGCCGTCGGGGTTGCGGCCGTACCAGACGTTCTTGTACTTCGCGGCGTCGCCGGGTGCAAGTTCCTGATCGGTCGAGAGCACGCCGTCCGGGATGCTGGAATCCGAGAGCCACAATGCGCCGTAGTCGCGGGCGTCGAGCGCGCCGCGCACTTCGATCTGCGCGGCCTGGATCGGGCCGAGCCCGCGGCGAAGGCCGGGCACGCGGAGCAGCTGAAGGTGCTTGATATCGCGGCGCGTGAGGGTGAGTCCGCGCCATCCGTACTTGATCGTCTCGACGTTGTTCGCGTCGTACTCGACGTAAACCGTGACCTCGTTGGGGTTCAGGGGCACGAGATTGACGACGCGGCCCTCGGCGTTGCGGATGATGCGCCAGAACGCGTTTCCGTCGATGTAGAGCGACACGACGGTGTACTCGATGAATGCCGATCGGGTGTCGTCCACGTCAGGCTGCAGGACGAGCTGCGGCGTCGGGATGATCTCGCCGTCGCGCTCGACGGAGATCGAGAGCTGGCAGGCGGCGGTCGCGTGAATCTGAATGCCGCTGTAGAGAGTCGAGAGTGAGAGGGCACGTTCCGTCGTCACCGCCGCCTGCCGCTGCCGCCCATCGGGGAACACGTCCGCGGGGTAGCCGGCTGGGGCATCCGGCACCTCGTTAAGCCACTCGATGGCCTTGGTGACCTTCTCGCGGACTGTGTTGATGAACGACATGACCACGACTGTGGCGGCGAGCGATCACGAGTCCCAAGAATCGCGACCGCCGGCGACCGGTCACGACATTTCGTGACCGGTCGTGACCGATCTCAGCCGAGCTGGAATGCGCGCACGGCCGGCAGGTGATGAATGCCGTAGCTGCCGAGATTGGCGGACTCGATCGCGCTGATGGAGCCGACAGATGCGCGCCGGCCGAATAGCCACGTTCCGTCGCCGGCGAATCGCTTCGTCGCAAGCTCGGCGGCGTCGTTCAGCTTGGGATGCGGTCGATAGCGCCAGGTGGGGCCGGCGGGGTTCTTGATGCCGGCGACGGTCGCCTGAGTGGCGGCGACGGCATCGCTCGGCGTGAGGGGTATCAGCTCGAAGCCGTCGCGTTCGGCCTCGTCGTGGAGCGCGGCGGACGGCCCATAGGGGTCGATGATGAAGCCGGCATCCGGGTACTTCGCGCGCATCTCACGGAGCTTGTCGAGCGCGCCATAAGTGCTTTCCATCCAGCCGCCCTTGACGACGGCCGACAGCGTGCCGGGGCCGTGGAGCTGGGTCGCGGTGATCGTCGTGTCGACGCCATCGACGCCGACGGCCGCTGCGAAGCAGACGCGGCCGGGTGCCGGCGGCGTCTCGTCGTTCCAGGCGGCGTCCTTCCAGGGCTGGAGCGGGATGACGCGTTCCGTCGCGCCGGTGCGACGATTGCCGTAGGCGCGGGCAAACTCACCGGGCGAGTCTTGGAACTGCGCCTTGAAACCATCCATGTCCTCACGGGTGAACAGAAAGCCGGCGCCGGGGTGCCGCTCGTAGACGCGATCGAGGTCGAACGGGTCATCGTCCTCGTCGATACCGAAGTCGAAGAATGCGATCGAGGGGTCGTGATCGCCGCTGCGCAGCTCGGCGAGCATTTCGTTCAGGGCGGTGCTTTCGACGGTGCCCTCGGTCGACCAGATCCAGGTCTGCGGGCGCTGGCCGGTGACGAGCCGGCGCGTGGTCTGCGTGGCGGCGAACGATGCGCGCAGCACGGCGTACTGCGCGCTTGACCAGTACCAGAACTCATCGAGGCTCGTGCGGTCGGATTGCTTGCCGTCGAGAGCGCCCTCGACGGGGGCGAACGGCCGGAACTTGGATCCGTTGACGAACTGGAGCGCTGCCGAACCGTTCGAACGGCGGACGTTCGGCGCGAGCTGCCGGATGGCGGATGCCTCCCAGAGCTCGGCCATCTCGAGGAACTTCTCGGTGGCGTGCTGGCCGGATTGCGCGGTGTACCACGTGCGCCGGCGCGGCCCCATCAGGCAGTTCTGGATCGAGCCGGATAGGTCAAGGGTCGTCTTGCCGGCCTGGCGAGGCACGGTGACGACGACGATCGAGTACACGAACTGCCCGAAGCTGTCGACCTCCAGGCCAACGTCCGCGACGTAGCGCTGCCACGGGATGAGCGGCTGCCCCATCTCGGCTGCGACCGCGGCGACCTTGGGGCCGTGGGTCGCGTGCTCAAAGTTCCGGGGCGTCACCTTCCGCGGCGTCGTCAGTCCGTGCGGGAGCTGCAAAGGCGTCAAGGAGTCTCCTGGTGTCGGGGCTGAGCGCTGAATCGTCGTGGGTGTCATCGCCGGCTTCGACCGGCGCGAGCTGCATCATGATCGCGACGAGCTGCTGCACATCGTTCGCGACCGATCGGCCCTTGTTGTTGCCGCGGTCGATGCTGATGGCGAGGGCGATCGCGGACTGTGCGAGGGTGCGCCGGATGCCGGCGAGCGGGATTGTCTCGGATATCTCGGCGATCGCTGCGCGTGTCTCCGATTCGGTCGCGCCTTGGCCGTAACCATGCTGATTCGGCGCGTTTTGCCCCTCGATTTCGAGGCCTGGGAGCGTCGAGTTCATGGCCTCGCTCGCTTTCTTTTTTCTGGCGTGACCTGGGGGGATGGGGACGGTGGTCGCGGGGCTTCCGTGCGTTCTCGGTCGGAAAAACGGGCCTCCAACTGGAGCAGACCAGCGTCGAGTGCTGCACTGAGAGCCTTGGCGAAGGGCTCGAACAGTTCGCGCAGCGCACCATCGAGGCGTTCGCCCGCGCCGGCCACTGTGCCGGCCATCCATTCGTGGTAGTCGGACACCTCGCGCACGTCGCTCACCAGTCACCGCCTGCTGATGGGGCCTGAGGCGTGGCGAGCATGGCTGCTACTGATACCTCGGGGTCTTGGTGGGTGGCGTACCAGCGCTCGACGTGGTGCATCATCGAGGCGGGGCGCATGGTGCGGGCGCGCTGCTCTACGATGGCGCGGCCTGGGTCGATGGTCTCGATGCGCCACCCTAGGGCTCGGTACTCGGCGAGGTCGTCGGGCTGGGGTATGGCGTGGATGAGCCATACGGTGATGCGCTCGCGCAGGCGGGTAGCTCGGCGGATGGCTGCCTTGCGTGCTGCGATCGCCACGTGTCGGACGTGCTCGGGGTAGTCGTGTGAGCTGTCGGGGTCGAGGGGCATGAGGGCGCGCGCGATGCGATCCATGTCAATGATCACGTCGGTGGGGCGTGCGTGCTCCAGCACGTGCGTGGTCTTGCCTGCCGCCGGCGGGCCGGTGACGACGATGACGGCGGCACCATAGCCGCTGATCACGCGGTCTTGCCGCTTGCTGTTGCACGGCTTGCACGCGGGGCGCATGTTCTCCAGCGTGTCCGGGCCGCCGGCGGCGTGCGGGATGACGTGATCCTTCGTCGTCGCGATGCCGGTGCACCCTGGGAGCTTGAGCCAGCAGACGGGGCCGTACGTCTCCAGCACGAGCCGGGTGAGGCTCTGAGACGCGCGCCCGCCGCGCCTACCCACGGTCGCGCCTCGCGGCGCACCAGGCGTGCACGTCAACCCATGCATAGCGGATCTCGCGGCCTACGGTGAGGAACTTCGGGCCGGTGCCGTCTCGGCGCATCGTGCGCAGCTTGCGGGCACCCTGAGCGCCGAGCTGGAGCCATTCGGCGAGCTGTTCCGGGGTGGCCCACGCGCGGCGGGTCTGCGACTCGGTCACCGGCCCTCCTCCCGATCAGGGCGGGCGATCTGCACGAGTCGGCCCGCCTCGGGCAGAGATCTCGCAGCGCGTCTCACGGCAACCTCAGCGCGGCGACCGAGCGCGTACATGGCGAGCGGCATGCTCGAGCGCTTCCCGGCGTGGGTGGGGTGGTCGAAGGCGAAATCGCGCATGAGCCAGGTGACGCGGGCCGATCCGAGCATCCATTGCGTCCAGCGAGCGTTCGCAAACGGGCCGAGGAATATGCCATTGTCGTGCGCCAGCATCCGTTCGGCCCACGGTGTGGTGTTCGAGAAGGGTGGGTTACACCAGACGAACCCTTCCCACTGCTGAGCGAGGCCGTCGTCGACGCGAGTGAAACGACGGAGCGCCGGCACCTTCGTCTCGGCGTCGACGGGGCTGGCGGGATCAAGATCGAACGTCTCGCCGAGCGCGTCGAATACCCAGCGCGGGGTGTAGCGTTCGTCGGTCTCTGTGCGTTCGATAGGAGCGGTGAACATCGGGAGCGTTGTCATCGCGTTCTCCGGTTCTCTTCGTTGGCGGTTCGGGCGTCTCGGCGTTCGAGCCACCAGAGCCAGAGGCAGGCCAGGGCAGCGGCAGGAAGGCCTATCACGGTCGGGATGTAGTCATGCATCGGTCGAGCCGTTCTGTCGCTTCTGCGGCGCTCTGAGCGAATCGCGGAGGCGACGTGCCCCGGCGACCTGGCCGAGCGCCTTCCTCGATGCTTCGGTGAACGCTTCCGCCTCGGCGACGCTGATCGCTCCCGAGAGGATGTAGCGCGCGGTCGTGGCGAGCTGTCGTGCGCTGCGGCGGCAGTCGGCTTGCGCCTGGCCTGTCCAGAGCGTCGATTCGATGGTGAATGCGTCGGATGCATCCCAGAGCTTCGCGGAGAGTGCGAGGCGGTCTGCGAAGCCGATGCGGTTGTCTGTGGGGGCGGTGGCGGTCATGCGATCTCCTTGAGTACCTGTGACGGAGCGCAGCCGCGCTCGCAGTGGCGGTCATCGATCAGGGGGTGTCCGCACGCGCCGGAACTCGCGCGGTTACCAACGTGAGTTTTCTTCTCAGTGGTATTGGGATGGTTAGGGGACGGTTTGGGTGACACCTGTGTCACCCCTCCCCTGGTTCCACTGTCACCGGGTGACGCCAGTGTCACCCGTGTGGAAAACTCCTCAATCGGGAGCGTGGCGGGGCTGTCGGAGGGCACCCGGTGCTGCGACGAACGGTCGCAATCGACGGGGCATCGCAGGAGTACCTGATAGCGGTTCGGGCGCTCGTGATCGGCGAACCGGTGATCACCGCCGGCCTGCACGAATCGACGGATCTCGTGAAGCTTCTCCAGCTTGTCGATCGCTCGCTGCACACTGCGGGGATCGACGCCGGCATACTTCGCGAGCGTCTTGACAGACGGCCACGCGCCGCCATCACCGTCATGGTTCGCGATACCGATCATCACCAGCTTCGCGGTGCCTGTCGCCTTGGAATGGTGCAGCGCGATCGCCACGGACTCGATGCTCACGCGTTGCCCGCCGCCTTCTCGATCTCGGCGCGGTCGAACAGGTAAGCGCCGGTGGCTGCCGGGAGCTTCTGAAACGGCTCGATGGAGCCCGAGCGCACGCGGCGTACGAGCGAGCTACGGTCGATGTCGAGCATCTTCGCGGCTTCGGCGGTTCCGATCAGGTCGATTGTCACGAGTGCAACATTGCACTACTTAGCGCAATCTGCCAGTTAGCTGAGTGGGCGTGTCCGTGGCTTGCACAAGTTGACGCGTATGCACGAGACTGTGCATATGTCGATGAATCCCGTTGCAGACCCCCGCTTCGAACTCGACCTGTCCGACCGCATGACGAAGGCCGTGCGTCACTCAGGACTGGGAGTGCAGGAGCTTGCCGAGCGCATCCAGGTATCGCGCAATGCGGTATCGAGCTGGATCAACGGACGGCACAAGCCACGTCGTCGCGACCTCGTCGCGTTCGCGCTGGCGACCGGATATCCCGTGTCGTGGCTGGAAACAGGAGAAGCCCCACACGATGGTGGGACTTCTCCTGATGGGGGATTGCTCCCCGGCTTGGACTCGAACCAAGAACCTGCCGGTTAACAGCCGGCTGCTCTGCCAATTGAGCTACCGAGGAATGTGCTCCGCTGCGCGGGCAACTCGTCAATCCTAGCAAACTCCGGACCCTGCTCGTGACACCGGCCGCAGGTCGGGCGTGTCGCCGGCGACCCCGTCAGTGCCCGGAATCCGCCTCGGCATTGGGAGCCCACAGCAGGTCCTTGCCGACGCCGCGGGCAACCACATGACCACCGCGCAGCATCAGGGTCTCGGCGTTGAGCTCGCGGATGAAATCGGCGTCGTTCGTGACCAGCAGCGCACCCATCCCCTGCTCTTTGCGCCGGCGGGTGATCGCGTCGAAGACCACTGGTCGCACCTCGAGGTCGAGGTTGGCGAGGATCTCGTCGGCGATGAGCACCCGGGGCTCGAGAACGAACGACCGGGCGATCGCGACGCGCTGGCGCATTCCGGCGCTGAGCTCATACGGGAACTTCGAGGCTGTTCCGAGAGGCAGGTGCAGCTCGTCGAGAAGCGTCGCGACTCGGATGGACAGGGCTTTGGTGTTCACCCGCTTCTCACGGATCAGGATCGGCTCGGCGATGACTTCGTTGACCGTGAGCTGCGGAGGGAGGTCGGCACCGGCCCCCTGCGGCACGAAGCCCGTGCGATAGGTGAGCAGGCGATGCTTGCGCCCCGGGCGGCGGATGTCGACTCCACAGACCTGCGCACTGCCGCCCACGACGCGCACGGACGGGTCGGTCGAACCCGCCAGGGCGGCGACCAGGGTGGACTTGCCCGAACCGGTCGGACCCGCGACGCAGATGAGCTCGCCCGGCGCGAGCGAGAAGCTGACCCCGTCGATGGCGCGGGTCGGGCCGCTGTGCCCGATGCGGTCGATCACCAGATCTGAGCTGTCGATCGCATTGGTCGATTCGGGCCGAGAGAACATTCCTCCATCCTGCCCTGCCGCGCCTGACTGCCGCCGTTACGACTCGGCGAACCGCTGACGCTCGACGTCGATGTCGCGAAGGCGCATGCGCAGAGCACGCCCGCCGTCGGAATCCGCGGGAACCCGCTGCACCGCTCCGAGGAGCTCCTGCTTCTCGTGTTCCAGAATGCGCATGATGAGTCGCTTGGCCAGGTCGGTCGTCGAGGCGACGGCGCCCTCTTCGTTGCGCGCCGGGAAGGGGGTCATCAGCAGTTCGCCCGCGAGCGATCGGTAGGGCTCCCGCACCGAGTTCACGGTGTCCGTCACCCATCCGGCTCGAGTCCGATCAGGCGCGGACGCGACGGCCTCGCGGACGGCGTCCAGCCCCGGTGTGCGGAACGGCGCGCTGAGGGCCCGCGTGAGCAGCGCCTGATCGATCTGATGTCCGTACTGAAGCGCGCCCATCAGAGCGTCGCGCTCCACGGCGGCATCGGCAGTGCGCGGCAGGCTCGCGAGGGTGACCGGAGTCACCCCTGGAACACCGGATGCGGAGTCACTCGCACTCTCGCGCCTGGTCGGCTCGTGTCTCGACGACTGCGATCCCCCTCGGGCGGCACGCTCGACCTCGTTGCGCACCTCGGTGGGGTCCATACCCAGGCGCCGAGCCAGCACGCGCTCATAACCGGGTCGCAGCAGCCGATCGCGGATCTCGGCGACGATCGGCGCTGCCGCGCGAAGAGCGCCGACACGACCTTCGACCGTCGAGAGGTCGAAGCCGCTGAGCTTCCTGTCGATCGCGAACTCGAACATCGGCTGCTTCGTCTCCATCAGCGAGCGCACGGCGGCATCGCCGCGCTGCAGCCTGAGGTCGCACGGGTCGAGCCCGTCGGGCGCCACCGCGACGAACGTCTGGGCGTTGAAGCGGTCGTCCTCGGTGAAGGCCCGAAGAGCCGCCTTCTGGCCTGCCTCATCGCCGTCGAACGTGAAGACGACCTCTCCCGAGGCGTTGTCGTCGCCCATGACGCGACGCAGCACCTTGATGTGATCGGTTCCGAACGCGGTGCCGCAGGTCGCGATCGCGGTCGTGAGGCCCGCGAGGTGGCAGGCCATGACGTCGGTGTACCCCTCGACCACCACCACCCGACGAGGGTCACCCCGCGAGATGTCGCGCTTGGCGAGGTCGAGCCCGTACAGCACCTGCGCCTTCTTGTAGATCGGGGTCTCGGGAGTGTTCAGGTACTTCGGGCCCTGATCGTCGTCGAACAGCTTGCGCGCGCCGAACCCGATGGTCTGGCCGGACACGTCGCGGATCGGCCAGACGAGGCGACCGCGGAAGCGGTCGTAGACGCCGCGTTGCCCCGTCGACACCAGACCGGCGGCACTCAGCTCGTCGCGGGTGAACCCCTGCGCGGTGAGAGCCTTCAGCATCTTGTCCCACCCGCGCGGTGCGAAGCCGACACCGAAATGCGCGGCGGCACCCGCGTCGAATCCTCGCTCGCCGAGAAAACGTCGTCCTGCCTCGGCGTCGGCGGTGAGCAGCTGCGCCCGGAAGTACTCCGCGGCAGCGGTGTTGGCGGCGTACAGACGGCTGCGCCCACTCGTCTCCGGAGCCGACCCGCCGTCTTCGTAGTGCAGTGAGTATCCGATGCGGCCTGCGAGACGCTCGACGGCCTCGGTGAAGCTGACGTGGTCCATCTCGCGGAGGAACGAGTAGACGTCGCCGGACTCTCCGCATCCGAAGCAGTGGTAGTAGCCGACCTGCGGCCGCACGTGGAAGCTCGGACTCTTCTCGTCGTGGAAAGGGCACAGGCCCTTGAGCGAGCCGACGCCTGCGGACTTGAGCGCGACGCGCTCCCCGACGATGTCTGCGATGTTGATGCGCGCCTTGACCTCGTCGACGTCGGCCTGGCGGATGCGGGGCATCAGCCGGCCCCTTCGACGACCGCCTGCCGCGGCGTGTGCTCCCGCGCACCCGGTCGCGCGTGTCGTGGCGTCCAGATGCCAACTTCTGCGGGGTCGATCTCGCCGACCAGCCTGTTGTGCCAGTCGATGGCGCTCTGATCCGTCAGACTCGCGATCTGATCGACGATCACGCGTGCGCGTTCGGCATCCGTCGTCGCGGCGACGAAGTCGGCGGAGAAGGCGGGTTCGAGCACATCCGCGCCTGCCGACCAGAGGGTGTCTGTGGACCACAGCGCGTCGGCGAGTCTCTTGAGCACACGGCGCTGTTCCTTGTAGACGCCCTTGCGGGCCTCGATGGTGACGATCGCCTGCCCCATGATGCCCTTGAGAACGGCGATCTCGGCCTCGATGACGCGCGGCACGACGACGTGCGCGTTGTAGCGCACGAGCGCAGGGCCGGCATACGCCTCGCGCGTGGCCGAGACGGCTGCCCGCGCGAAGCGACCGATGAAGTCGCTCGTGAGGTTCTTGAGTCGAGCGAGATCTCGCCGCGACCGGTCGAAGGACTGCAGCCACATGGGCTGCGATGCCAGCCGGTAGAGCGCGTCGGCGAGCTCATCGCGCGTGAAGTCGTAGCCCACCCACTGCTGGATGCGATCGATCAGCGCATCGTGCGCCTGCGGATCGGCGAGCTGGGAGACGTCGACGTAGCCGTTGAGGATCGCATCCTCGAAGTCGTGCACGGAGTAGCCGATGTCGTCGGACAGATCCATGATCTCGGCTTCGATGCAGCGTCGACGCCCGGGAACGCCGTCGCGCATCCAGCGGAACACGGCTTCGTCCTCGGGATACACACCGAACTTGAGGCGCCCGCCCGGGTCAGGAACCGGACTGTCGACGGTCCACGGGTACTTGCAGGTCGCGTCGAGGCTCGCCCTGGTCAGGTTGAGGCCGACCGACTGCCCGTTGTCGTCGATCGCCTTGGCCTCGAGCCGGGTCAGAATGCGAAGCGACTGCGCGTTGCCTTCGAAACCGCCGATCGGCTCCGCCCATTCGTTGAGCGCACGCTCGCCGTTGTGACCGAACGGAGGGTGTCCGAGGTCGTGGCTGAGGCAGGCCGTGTCGACGACGTCGGCCGAGACTCCCAGCGCGGTCGCGAGTTCGCGTCCGACCTGAGCGACCTCGAGCGAGTGCGTCAGACGGTTGCGGGCGAAATCCGCTGTGCTCGCGGGGCTGAGCACCTGTGTCTTGGCCGCCAGGCGTCGAAGCGCCGCGGAGTGCAGCACGCGCGCGCGATCGCGGGCGAAGTCGTCGCGTTCGGATCGATGGGTCTCGGCGAAGAATCGCTCGGCATCGCGCGGGTCGTATCCGTCCGAGCGACCGCGCGCCGGGTGTGCCTGAGGATCAGCCGCCACTGTTCTCGATCTCCGCCCCTCGCATCATCTCGGATGCCGATGCCGCGAGCTCGCGCGACTCCAGCCACTTGTCCGGCAGCGCCGGTCGCTTCGGGCGTCCGGACCGACCGCGCTGGCCCTCGGCATCCGCACCGGGATACGGCGCCGTGTGGTCGAGCTGACCGAGCAGCTCGTCGATCTCAGCCAGGCTGGATGCCGTCGCGAGCCCGGTGCGGATGTCGCCGCCCACCGGGTAGCCCTTGAAGTACCAGGCGACGTGCTTGCGGACGTCGCGGCATCCTCGATCCTCGTCCTCGAAGAACTCGACGAGGAGTTCTGCATGACGACGGAACGCATCGGCCACGAAGCCGAGGGTCGCATCGACGGGGTGCGACTCCGCACCGAAGGCCTCGGCGAGTTCACCGAAGAGCCACGGACGGCCGAGGCATCCGCGACCGACGACGACTCCGTCGCAATCGGTCTGCTGCATCATGCGCACGGCGTCGTCGGCCGACCAGATGTCGCCGTTGCCGAGCACCGGAACGCTCGTGACGGCCTGCTTGAGCTCGCCGATCGCGTTCCAGTCGGCGAAGCCGGAGTAGAACTCGCTCGCCGTGCGTGCGTGCAGCGCGATCGCCGAGACACCCGCGTCTTCGGCGGCACGACCCGCATCGAGGAAGGTGAGGTGGTCGGGGTCGATGCCCTTGCGCATCTTGATGGTCAGCGGCACGTCGCCCGCTGCCTTGACCGCCTGCGTCACGATCTGCGAGAACAGGGAGCTCTTCCACGGCAGGGCTGCTCCCCCGCCCTTGCGCGTGACCTTGGGCACCGGGCATCCGAAGTTCAGGTCGATGTGGTCGGCGTGATCTTCGGCGACGATGATCCGGACGGCCTCGGAGATGGTGTGCGGATCGACGCCGTAGAGCTGGATAGACCGCGGGGTCTCGGACTCGTGATGGCGGATCAGCCGCATCGTCGTCTCGTTGCGCTCGACCAGCGCCCGCGACGTGATCATCTCGCTCACATAGAGCCCCGCACCGTACTCGCGGCAGAGGCGACGGAACGCGGTGTTGGTGATGCCCGCCATGGGTGCGAGCACGACCGGCACGTCGAGAGCGATCGGGCCGATGTTGAGGGTGCGAGCGGATGCGGTGGCGACAGTCATATCCCCTCCATTCTCCCAGACCCGGAGCCGGTATCGGCGCACCGATCTAAGCTGTGAATATGACCGATCCCGCAGTGCGTTCCATCCCCTTCATCGACGCCGACGGCAACGAGAAGACGATCGACGATCTCGGCGCCGACGTGGTGCTCGTCGTGAATGTCGCCTCGAAATGCGGCCTCACTCCGCAGTACGAGCAGCTCGAAGAACTGCAGCGTCTGTACGGCGACCGCGGGTTCAGCGTCGTCGGGTTCCCGTGCAATCAGTTCTTCGGTCAGGAGCCCGGTTCGGTCGACCAGATCCTCGAGTTCTGCTCCACCACCTACGGGGTGACGTTCCCCATCAACGACAAGGTGAAGGTCAACGGCAAGAACGCCACCGACCTCTACAAGACGTTGAAGGAGACTCCGGATGCCGGAGGCAAGGCCGGCCGCGTCGAGTGGAACTTCGAGAAGTTCCTCGTTCTACCCGACGGCGAGGTCGTCCGGTTCCGCCCGAAGCAGAAGCCGAACGACCCCGAGATCGTCGGCGCGATCGAAGCCGCGCTGACCCGCTAGACGGCTTCGGCCTCGGCGTCGCCGCGCTTGGCCCAGAGGTCGCGTAGTACGTTCTCGAATGCGGCAGGCGGCTGCGCGCCGCTGATGCCGTACTGCCCGTCGATCACGAAGAACGGCACACCCTGGATGCCGTAGGCCTGAGCCTGCGCCTGGTCCTGTCGGACATCCGCAAGGTGACGGGCGGAGACGAGGGCCTCGCGGGTGTCATCGGGGTGGAGACCCACCTCGACGGCGAGCTCGACCAGGTCGTCGATGCGGCCGACGTGCTTGCCCTCGGTGAAGTACGCGGACATGAGCCGCTCTTCCATCTCGTGCTGCAGTCCCTGCGCCTTGGCGAAGTGCAGCAGCTCGTGGGCCTTGACGGTGTTGGTGTGCTGCAGCAGGTCGAAGCGGTACGCGAGACCGGCGTTCTCGGCGACGCCGGTGACGTGCGAGAGCATCTGCTCGACCTGCTCGCGCGGCATCCCCTTGTGACCTGCGAGGAAGTCGATCTCATCGCCGTCGAAGTCGACGGGAGTGTCGGGCGAGAGCTCGAACGAGTGGAAGGTGATGTTCACCTGTGGGGCGTCTTCGTCGCCGGCGACGGCTTCGAGCCCCTTCTCGAGGTTGCGCTTGCCGATGTAGCACCAGGGGCAGGCGATGTCGGACCAGATGTCAATCGAGATGGCTTCACTCACACTGACATCCAACCGTATGCACCTATGGGCTATTCCGTCGTTAGGATTCTCAGATGCTCTCCGCCGTCGATCCGCTGCCGTTCCGGCCTGCGCGCGTTCTGATCGCGGGCGTCACCGGGTCGGGCAAGACGACGCTCGCGCGGCGCGTTGCCGAGCTGTGGCAGCTTCGACACATCGAGATCGACGGACTGTTCCACGGCGAGAACTGGACCCCGCGTCCCTCCTTCCTCGACGACGTCCGCGAGTTCGCCGCCACGGACCGCTGGGTCACCGAGTGGCAGTACACGAGCAAGGGCACCGACGAGATCATGACGCCTCGCGCGCAGCTGGCTGTCTGGCTCGACTATCCCTGGCCGGTCGTCCGCGGCCGGCTTGTCCGACGCACTCTCAGCCGCAGCATCCTGCGAACGGAGATGTACAACGGGAACGTCGAGAAACCCATCTGGCATCTGCTGGCCACGCGGGATGCGGAGCGCAACATCCTCTCCTGGCAGTCGAAGACGCGGATGTTCTGGACGACTCAGATGCCTGAGAAGCAGGAACGATTCCCGCACCTCACGATCGTGCGGCTGCGGCATCCCCGCGAGACGGAGAGATGGCTGCGCGCTCAGGCAGAGGCGTCAGGCGCGTCGATCGCTCCACCGAAGCGACGGTCACGCGACAGATAGACCCCGATCGCGCGCCACAGCTCTTCGCGCGAGAAATCTGGCCAGAGAGTGTCGAGGAACACCATCTCGGCATACGCCGCCTGCCACAGCAGGAAGTTCGAGGTGCGCTGCTCACCCGAGCTGCGCAGGAACAGGTCGACGTCCGGCATGTCAGGCACGTAGAGGTTGCGACGGATCATCTTCTCGGAGATCGCGTTCGGCTTCACCCGACCGGCCGCGACCTCGGCGGCGATCGAGCGCATCGCGTCGACGAGCTCGATGCGGCCGCCGTAGTTCACGCACATGGTGAGTGTGAGGACGTCGTTGTTCTTGGTCAGCTGCTCGGCGTACTGCAGCTCCTTGATGACGCTGCCCCACAACCGTGGCTTGCGCCCGGCCCATCGGACTCTCACGCCCCACTCGTTGAGCTGATCGCGTCTGCGATGCAGGACATCTCGGTTGTATCCCATGAGGAAGCGCACCTCGTCAGGAGAGCGCGCCCAGTTCTCGGTGGAGAACGCGTAGACGGAGAGGTGCTTCACGCCGGCCTGGATCGCACCGGCGACGACGTCGAGAAGCACTTCCTCCCCTGCCTTGTGCCCTTCGACGCGGCTGAGTCCCCGACGGTTGGCCCAGCGACCGTTGCCGTCCATGACGATCGCGACGTGCTCAGGAACCGATCGGAAGCTCGGCGGATAGACGCCCGTCCAGTCGAGCGGGCGATACGCGACGGCATCCTTGTGCGTGTAGGGCTTGGGACTCACCGTGCTCCTTCTCGGGGGATGTCTGCCACCAGGTGCTCGAGTGAGCGGATGCCGCGCTCCAGATGCCATTGGGCGTAGGCGGCGACGAGGCCGGATGCTGCGGCGTTGTCGGCGTGCGGAGCAGCGTCGATCGCTTCCCATTCACCGGCCATGAGCGACCGCAGCAGCGACAGGGTCTTCTCCGCGACCTTCGGGCTGCCCGCCGGCGCGCAGTTCGGGCAGACGGCCCCGCCGAGCTGCCCGACGAAATGCGCGTGAGGCCCCGGGCTGGCGCATCGCGCGCAGTCGCCGAGCGACGGAGCCCACCCCGACAGCGCCATGACCCGAAGCAGATAGGAGTCGAGAATGCTGCGGGGCGAATGCTCGCCCCGAGACAGCGCACGCAGGCCACCGACCAGCAGGAGGTACTGATCGGGCGTCGCCTCGGAGTCGCTGAGCCGGTCGGCAGTCTCGACCATCGCGTTCGCAGAGGTGAATCGGTCGTAGTGGGCCGCGATGTCGGATCCGTACGAGCCGAGCGACTCGGCCTGCTGGACGATGTCGAGAGTGCGCCCCTGATAGAGCTGCACATCGGCGACCATGAAAGGCTCGAGACGCGACCCGAACTTCGACGACGTGCGTCGCACGCCCTTCGCGACTGCGCGGATCTTGCCGTGTCGCCGAGAGAGCATGGTGACGATGCGATCGGCCTCACCCAGCTTGTGGGTGCGCAGGATCACCGCTTCGTCTCGGTAGGTGGGCACCGTTCGATTATCCTCCGTGCAGGAGAATAGAGGCGTGACCGAACCGCTCTTCATCATTCCGCTCTGGGCGGACCTGCTCGGCGTAGGCCTCGGCGGAGTCCAGGGCGCGATGTTCGCCTCGGGATTCCAGGGCCAGCGACGCCTCGACTGGCTCGGAGTCGCGATCATCGGGATCATGATCGGCATGGGGGGCGGCCTCATCCGCGACATCCTTCTCGGCCAGACCCCCGCGACGCTGCAGAGCAACTGGTATCTGCTGACGGCCACGGGCGCGTCGCTGTTGGGGATGCTGCTCGCGGGACTCTTCAATCGACTGAACACCGTGATCGTGGTGCTCGACGCCGTCGTGATCGGCATGTTCGGTGCGTTCGGCACGAGCAAGGCGATCGCGTTCGGCATCCCTCCCGTGCCCGCCGTCTTCATCGGCGTCTGCGCGGCCGTCGGAGGCGGTGTGCTGCGAGACATGCTCATGGGACTCCCGACGTCGATCATGCACGTCGGCTCGCTCTACGCCGTCGCCGCCGGTGCCGGATGCGTCTTCATCGCGACCGCGAACAGCCTGGGGATGTCGATCACCCTCGCCGCCGTGCTGGGCATCATCGTCACCGCTGTCATCCGCGTGCTCGCCGTGAGCTTCGACGTGTCCCTGCCCGAGCAGAGGCGGCTCTACCGTCGCAAGGTCGCCGCTGAGACCGGAGTCATCCAGGTCGTCAAGCCGAGCGCGGACTGACGCCCGTCTGCTGCGCCGTCGTCGAGTGGGCGCCTCCGGTCGGAATCGACCCCGTATTCCGACCGCCGGTGTCAGGTCGAGGTGATCCCCTCTCACAGAGGTGGCACCTGCTGCCGGTATCACGCACGCATACCGGCAGCAGGTGCCCCCTCGAGCCGAGGATCAGACGGCTGCGAGCTCCTGCTGACGCGTGCGGATCGAGCGGTTCACGCCGGAGACGATCGCCTTGAGCGACGCCGTCGAGATGTCACCGTCGATGCCGACACCCCACAGGCGCTGGTCGCCGACCTGCAGTTCGACGTAGGCAGCGGCCTGCGCATCGCCACCGGCGCTGAGAGCGTGCTCGACGTAGTCGTAGACCGTGATGTCGAAGCCCTGTCCGCGGAGCACCTCGACGAACGCGGCGACCGGACCGTTGCCGTTGCCGGCGACGGCCACCTGCTGGTCGTCGTCCCGGAGCACGACGTCGAGCACCACATCTCCTGACATGTCGCTGCGGGTCTGCGTGGCCAGCAGCTCGAAGCGACCCCACTTGGCTGCCTCATCGGCCGCCGGCAGGTACTCGTCGTTGAAGATCGACCAGATCTGCTCGCTCGTGACCTCGCCGCCCTCGGCATCGGTCTTGGTCTGGACGACACCCGAGAACTCGATCTGCAGCTTGCGGGGCAGGTCGATCGCGTGGTCGGCCTTGAGCAGGTAGGCGACACCGCCCTTGCCGGACTGCGAGTTGACGCGGATCACGGCCTCGTACGAACGGCCGAGATCCTTCGGGTCGACGGGCAGGTACGGCACGGCCCACTCGATGTCGTCGACCGTGACGCCCTCGGCCTCGGCCCGGGCGGCCATCGCCTCGAAGCCCTTCTTGATCGCATCCTGGTGCGATCCGCTGAACGCCGTGAAGACCAGGTCGCCGGCCCACGGGCTGCGCTCAGGCACCGGCAGCTGGTTGCAGTACTCGACCGTGCGCTTGACCTGGTCGATGTCGCTGAAGTCGATCTGCGGGTCGATGCCCTGCGTGAACAGGTTGATGCCCAGCGCCACGATGTCGACGTTGCCGGTGCGCTCGCCGTTGCCGAACAGGCAGCCCTCGATGCGGTCGGCGCCGGCCATGTATCCGAGCTCAGCGGCGGCGATCGCGGTTCCGCGGTCGTTGTGGGGGTGCAGCGAGAGGATGACGTTCTCGCGGTGTGCGAGGTTGCGGCTCATCCACTCGATCGAGTCTGCGTAGACATTCGGCGAGGCCATCTCGACAGTGGCGGGGAGGTTGATGATCACCTTGCGGTCGGGAGTCGGCTCGAAGACCTCGATCACCTGGTTGCAGACATCGACCGCGAACTCGAGCTCGGTGCCGGTGTAGCTCTCGGGCGAGTACTCGTAGTAGACCTTGGTGTCAGGGATCGTCTTCTCGTACTGACGGCACAGACGTGCACCCTCGAGCGCGATATCGATGATGCCCTGCTTGTCGGTGCGGAACACGACCTCACGCTGCAGCACGCTGGTCGAGTTGTAGAGGTGCACGATGGCCTGCTTCGCGCCGGCGATCGACTCGTAGGTGCGCGCGATCAGGTGCTCGCGAGCCTGCGTCAGCACCTGGATCGTCACGTCGTCGGGGATCAGGTTCTCTTCGATGAGCTGACGGACGAAGTCGAAATCGGTCTGGCTGGCCGAGGGGAACCCGACCTCGATCTCCTTGTAGCCCATGCTGACGAGCAGTTCGAACATGACGCGCTTGCGCTCGGGCGACATCGGGTCGATGAGCGCCTGGTTTCCGTCGCGGAGATCGACCGCGCACCAGCGAGGAGCTTCGGTGATCCGGGCGTCAGGCCAGGTGCGGTCGGGCAGGTTGACCGTGATCTGCTCGTGGTACGGCCGGTACTTGTGGATCGGCATCGCGGACGGGCGCTGAGTGTTCTGCATGATGGGGCTTCTTCTCTTCGTCAGAAATGTGAACGGGCCAACACAAGCGCCGCGACGAGGAAGGCCCTAGCTTTAGGACTCGTCGCGGCAGCTAAGAAGAAGCAGACCGCCGAAAGGCATGCGGCCATGGTAGCAGGGATCCGGAGGTCGTCCGACTCGCTGCTGAGACGATCCACCGACACGAGACACTGTCAGACATGAGCACATCGCGCAGTCGCATGCTTCTCGCCGTCGTCGCACTCGTGGGGGCACTCGGCCTCGCCGCGTGCACCGCCGGCATCGGCTCCTCCCCCGTGCCCACGAGCTCGGGATCGCCCACGTGGGATGCCGCGAACGCGGCACCGCCGGAGGGCCGCGTCATCGGCACGGGCACTGTTCTCGACGCCGCCGGCGAGGCGCAGCTGTGTCTCGGAGTCGTCGCCGAGTCCTACCCGCCTCAGTGCACGGGGATCCCGCTCGATGGCTGGACGTGGGAGGGTGTCGACGGCAGCGAGACCAGCGGAGACACGACGTGGGGCACCTACGCCGTCTACGGCACCTTCGACGGCGAGCGGTACACCGTCACCGACCCGCCCATCATGCTCGCGCTCTACGATCCCGTCCGCCCGGAAGACCCGGCGAACGGTGTCGACGGCACGAGCTCCGAGGCCGACCTGATGCGAGTACAGGATGACCTGTCGGCCTCACTGGGACGCGATGCCCTGACCCTCTGGACCGAGCGCGGCTATGTCTGGGTCAGCGTCGTCTGGGACGACGGCACGCTGCAGGATGCCGTCGATGAGGCATACGGCGACGGAGTCGTCCTCGTGACGTCGGCTCTGCGCCAGATCGACTAGGACGACGGGATCAGCGCGAGCTTGCCGCCGGGGTGACCGCCGGAGAGCAGCCGCAGTGCAGCAGGCGCCTCGTCGAGCGGGAAGGTGCGCGCCATGGGGACGACGAGGTCGCCGTTCTGCGCGAGCGCGACCAGCTCGGCACGGATGTCGTCGCGGAACCGGGCGCTCTCACGCATGGATCCTGCGATCACCTGGATGCCGTCGGTGCCAGCCCTCTGGGGCGCGGCGATCGTCACGATTCGACGGCGTTCGTCGACCAGTTCGAGGGACACGTCGATGGCTTCATCGGTACCGACGGCGTCGAGCGCCGCGACCACCGCGCCGCCGGCCGCTGCCGCTCTCACGCGGTCAGCCAGCCCCGGGCCGTAGGTGACGGGGATGCCGCCGAAGCGCTCGACGACGTCGAATCGCTTCGCACTCGCGGTGCCGATCACGCGGATGCCGCGGAGCGCCGCCTGCTGAAGCACGCTCACCCCGACCGCACCTGATGCGCCGTGGAGCAGAATCGTCTCGCCCGGGGCAGAACCCGTGACCCAGAGCATCTCGGCCGCCGTGGTTCCGGCCAGCAGCAGGTTCGCCGCCTCCGGGTGAGTGAGGGTCGTCGGCTTCGCGAAGACCTTCTCGGCGGGGACGGTCAGCTCGGTCGCATAGCCCCCGCGCACCCGGAAAGCGACGACGTCGTCGCCCACGGCCGCGTCACCGGATCCGATACGGGTGTCCGGCCCGAGCGCGCTGATGCGTCCGGAGACCTCGTAGCCGATCGGAACCGGGAGCTGCGCCCCGGAGCGGGCGGACGCGACATGCTTGGCGTCCGCCGGATTCACGCCGGCCGCGTGCACCCGGATCGTGACCTCCCCGCGGCCCGGGGGTGAGACCTCGTGCTCGACGAACTCCCATGTGTCAGGGGCGCCCCACGACGACGCGATCCAATGCTCGGCGATTGTCATGTCGCGACCCTACCCTCAGAAGACGCATCGGACATTGGACGCCGTTCCGGCGATGTTGGCCCACCCTCCTGCGGGTGCGGTGGCGAGCACCGTGGAGTCGTTGCGTGCCTGGGCATAGCCCGCCGACCGCGCATCCGCGATCGACTTCGCCGAGAACGACGACGGGATCGAGAGTATCCCGCAGATGCTCCAGCTCAACTTCGCGCCGCTCAACGACGATCCGGTGTAGACGCACACGGTGCCTGTGGCGCAGCTGCCCACCGAAGCCGCCGAGACAGCGCTGCGCTGTTCCAGCACGACGAGATCCATCCCCAGCCTGGGCCACACGGCATGCTGCGCATCGACGATCACTCCGCCGGGAACCTCCGCCATCACGGCGAGGATCAGCGGGTCGATGCTCTCGCCCGTGTCGGCTGCGGCGTCCGCCAATGCCGGTGCGCCGAGCACCAGTACGCTGAGCAATCCGCCGACGACTGCGGCGAGCACCCCCCGACGTCTCATCTCACGAGATCCTCATCGACGTCCCACATCGTGTACGAGATGATCGCGCCACCGGCCATCAGATCGTTCGCGATGAGGTTGGTCCGCTCGACGCCGATGATCCTCCCGGTGTCGAGAGACAGGAGCACGACGTCGCTCGCAGCCCCGTCCGCCGTGATCACGCGCAGTCCTGCGGCCTGCCGTCCCAGGCGGTCGGCAGTCGTGCCGAGCGCCTCCACTCCGTCCGCATCCGCGAGGATGTCGAGCACCTGCGACTCCTGAGCGTTCGTGAGGGTCCATTGCTCGAGCACCGATGTCGCAGCGGCGACGACTTCGGACCCGGTCGGATCCGACGGCATACCGAACGCCATGAGGGCCGCGGACACGTCCTCGCGGGAATCACCGAAGACGTCGGGAACGGGAGTGGAGAACTGACCGGGCTCGATGGGCAGGTCTACGACGACCTCGCCCGAGCTGCTGATCTCCGCGCCGACGTTCGCAGACGCGTCGGTCGGGTCATACGGCACACCCCTCACCGAGACCATCCGCCCCGAGAGGTCGGGTTCCCAGCGAAGGGTGTTGAGCTGCGGGACCACCTTCGTCGCCCCGGTGCTGCCGTTGATGTCCAGCCCCCATGTCGCCGACCTCACGACGCGCTCCGGATCGGCAGGTCCAGGCGTCGCGCTGAGTGTCGCCTGCGCCGTGTCGAGCGTCTCTGCCGTGCCCTCCCCCGCAGCGAAGTCCAGGGGTGCGGGCGAGCCTGCGACCGCCGCCCCCTGGGGAACCAGGACGGCGACGGCCACGACCACGGCCGCGGCCGCCATCACGATGCCGGAAGCCCATCCGAGAGCACGCCTCCGCTGAGGCCGAGGCTTCGAAGCGGTGCGGATGATCCGATCCCTTGTCCGCTCCGCCGCGGGGTCCGGCTTCGCATCGCGTGGCGTCCGGGCGGGATCGGCCTCCGTCAGGACGCGTTCGAGCAGAGCATGGTCATCCGTCATGATCCCTCCGCCCCTCCAGTCCGAGCTCCGCACACAACTTCGCCTGCGCACGCGAGAGCGTCTTCCGTACCCGGACACGCGGGCTGCGCAGCAACTCGGCGATCTCCCCCACTGCGAGCCCATCCCAGTACGTCAGCATGATGATACGCCGCTCACGCCCGGTGAGGACACCTAGAGCTGCGAGCACCCTCGCGCGAGTGGCCAGGGCAGGCGGGTCCTTCTCTCCGGACACACCACCGTGCACCGCGTCGATGGCCGTGCGCCGCAGCGTCGACCGACCCGATCGCCCTCCGAGCACCCGATCGGCCGCGCGGATCAACCAGATCCGATCCATCGGCTTCGTCGGAACGAGCCGGGACCATGCCAGGAGGAAGATCTCGGAGACGATCTCCGTCACCTCAGCGGGGTCCTCGACGACGCCTTCGACATGATGCCTGACCGCCGCCCAGTTGGCGTCGAAGAGCCGGGTGAAGGCTTCGTCCCTCTGGGTCTCACGGTTCTCACCGCGGGCGCTCATCTCTCTCGTCCGCCGGAGCACCCGATCCGCGTCGCGTCTCGGAGTCGCATGTCAGAAGCCGAGGCGGCCGAGCTGCTTCGGGTCGCGCTGCCATTCCTTCGCGACCTTGACGTGCAGGCCCAGGAAGACCCTCGTGCCGAGGAGCTCTTCGATGCCGGCACGGGCACGGCGTCCGACGTCGGCCAGACGCTTGCCCTTGTGACCGATGATGATCGCCTTCTGGCTGTCGCGCTCCACCACGATCGACGCATGCACATCGGTCAGATCGGTTCCTTCGCGGGGGGCGATGTCGTCGATCACGACCGCGATCGAGTGGGGAAGCTCGTCTCGGACCCCGTCGAGCGCCGCCTCGCGGATCATCTCGGCGATGCGATCCTCTTCCGACTCGTCGGTCGTGATTCCCTCGCCGTAGAGGGCGGGGCCCACCGGCATGAGGGAGAGGACTTCATCCGCGAGGACCTCGAGCTGGTCGTTCGTGAGCGCCGAGATCGGGATCACCGCATCCCAGTCCTCGCGCAGTGCATCGACCTCCAGGAGACGCTCGGTGATCTCGTCGCGGTCCGCGGCATCGGTCTTGGTGACGATGGCGATCTTCTTGGCGCGACGGTATCCGTCGAGCGAGGCAGCGATGCGGCGATCGCCCGGTCCGACCTTCTCGGTCGCCGGCACGCAGAAGCCGATCACATCGACATCGCCGAGCACCTGCTCGACGAGGTCGTTCAGGCGCTCGCCCAGAAGCGTGCGGGGCTTGTGGATGCCGGGGGTGTCGACGATGACGAGCTGCCCCGCGGGGCGGTTCACGATCCCGCGGATCGCGCGGCGGGTCGTCTGCGGCTTCTCACTCGTGATGGCGATCTTCTCGCCGACCAGCGCATTCGTGAGAGTCGACTTTCCGACGTTCGGGCGCCCCACGAAGGTCACGAACCCGCTTCGCGTCTGCTCAGTCATCGTTTCCGTCTCTCTCATCTGCGGCGTTATCCGCGTCGTCTGCCGCGCGTTCGACGAACACGGTCGCGATTCCGCGGCCGCGCCCTCGAGACGCGCCGCCGGTGAGGGTCAGCCCCTCCACCGTCGCCGTCGATCCCGGTTGCGGAACCTGGCCCAGTGCCTTGCCCAGCAGACCGCCGATAGAGTCCACGTCCTCGTCCTCGAGTTCGAGACCGAACAGATCGCCGACGTCCTCCAGCGAGAGTCGGGAGCTCACGCGGTAGCGTCCGTCGCCCAGTTCGACGACTTCAGCTGATACCTGATCGTACTCGTCGGAGATCTCGCCGACGAGTTCCTCGATGAGGTCCTCCAGGGTCACGAGGCCCGATATGCCTCCGTGTTCATCGATCACGAGGCACACATGCACGGCGTCGCGCTTCATCTGCTGAAGCAGCGTCTCGGCGCGCATGGACTCGGGCACGAAGGTCGCCGGACGCGAGATGGGGCGGATGGACGCCGTGCGCCAGGCGTTCTCATCGCGGAAGGCGAACAGCACCAGGTCCTTCAGGTACAGCACGCCGACGACGTCGTCGGCGTCGTCGTCGACCACCGGCATGCGTGACACACCACGCTGCAGGAACAGCGTCATGGCCTCGCTCGTCGTCGCGGTCGCATCGACCGTCACCATCTCGGTGCGGGGCACCATCACGGCACGGACGAACTGGTCGGTGAAGTCGAACACCGAGTGGATGAGGTCGCGATCGTCGGCCTCGATCAGGTCGTTCGAGGCGGCCTCGTCGACCATGCTGAGCAGCTGCTCCTCGGACGTGAACGAGCTGCGGCCGCGGCCGGGGGTGACCCGGTTGCCGAGCAGCACCAGTCCCTGGGCGAGCGGCCCGAGGATGATGCGAAGCCCGCGGACGATCCGCGCATTCGCGCGGAGCATGCCTTCGGCGTGATGCCGGCCGAAGGAACGCGGGCTCGCCCCCACCAGCACGAAGCTGATGCCCGTCATCAGCAGAGCCGCTGCGAGCATCGCCCACCAGATGTTGTCGAACAGGATGCTGAACGCGACCGTGACGAGCACGGCGGCGGCCGTCTCGGCGAGCACGCGGATGAACGCGACGGCGTTGACGTGTGCGTCCGGGTCAGCCGCGATCCGCACCAGCTGGCTGCCGTTGCGCCCTTCGGCGCCCATCTCCTCGATGTCCGAACGCGACGTGACCCCGAAGGCCGCGTCGATCGCCGCCATGAGCCCGCCGAATGCGACGAGCAGAACAGCGCCTGCGAGCAGGAGAGCGGCGGTCATCGTCGACGTTCAGCCGCGGCGAAGCCCTGGATGAGCTCCTTCTGCAGACCGAACATCTCGCGCTCCTCTTCGGGCTCGGCGTGATCGAAACCGAGGAGGTGCAGCAGTCCGTGCGTGGTGAGCAGGATCAGCTCATCCATCAGAGTGTGGCCGGCTGCCTGCGCCTGGGCCTCGGCGACCTGAGGGCACAGCACGATGTCTCCGAGCAGCCCTGGTGCCGTGGGGCGATCTTCGGTGCCGGGGCGCAGCTCATCCATCGGAAAGCTGAGAACGTCGGTCGGACCCGGCTCGTCCATCCACTGCACGTGAAGTGCCTCCATGGCGCCCTCGTCGACGAGGACGATCGCGACCTCGGCATCCGGGCTCACGTGCATCTGCGCCAGGTTGAAGTCGGTCAGCCGCTGCAGCACGGTCTCGTCGACGTCGATCGCCGACTCGTTGTTGATCTCGATCATGACTGTGCTCGTTTCATCAGGAGAGGCCTCGCTTCGGCATCCGGTCCCGGGGTCCTGGTCGTTGTGCGCCTCGGCGGTCGGCGCGATTGGCGAACTCCGCGGCCTGCTCGCGCTCGAAGCGCTGCGCAGTGCGGCGCTCGTCGTACTCGCTGTACGCGTCGACGATGCGTCCGACGAGCGAATGCCGCACGACGTCGTCGCTCGTGAGTCGTGCGAAGTGGATGTCGTCGATGCCGTCGAGCACTCGGGTCACGAGGCGGAGCCCCGAGGATCCCTGCGGGAGGTCGACCTGAGTGATGTCACCGGTGACGACCATCTTCGAGCCGAAGCCCAGACGGGTGAGGAACATCTTCATCTGCTCGGGCGTCGTGTTCTGCGCCTCGTCGAGAACCACGAACGAGTCGTTCAGCGTGCGGCCGCGCATGTACGCGAGCGGCGCGACCTCGATGGTGCCCGTCGCCATCAGGCGAGGGACGATCTCGGGGTCCATCATCTCGTTGAGCGCGTCATAGAGCGGACGCAGGTACGGGTCGATCTTGTCGGTGAGAGTGCCGGGGAGGAAGCCGAGACGTTCCCCTGCTTCGACAGCGGGGCGCGTCAGGATGATCCGGGTGACCTCCTTGCGCTGCAGCGCCTGGACGGCTTTCGCCATCGCCAGATAGGTCTTTCCCGTTCCGGCCGGACCGATGCCGAACACGATCGTGTTCTCCTCGATCGCGTCCACGTACTCCTTCTGGCCCAGGGTCTTGGGCCGGATGACCTTGCCGCGAGTCGACAGGATGGCCTCGCCGAGCACCTCGCTCGGGCGGGGTCCTCCGTCGTTGCGGAGCATGCGCGCCGAGCTCGTGACGTCGCTGGGAGCGAGGTCGTGGCCGGCCTTGGTCATGGTCATCAGCTCGTCGACGAGACTCTTCGCCTTCGCGACGGCGTCCGACGTGCCCGTGAGCGTGATCTCGTTGCCACGGACGAGCACCTGCACGTCGCGGTGCTCCTTCTCGAGCATCCGCAGCAAGCGGTCCTGCGGTCCGAGCAGCTGCACCATGGCGACGCCGTCGGCATAGATCTTCTCGACAGCGGTGTCGGATGCGGTGACAGGGTCGTTTTCGTCAGAAGCCAACGAGCTTGTTCTCCTCGATATCGGCGAGCACATGGGCGTGCACGTGGAAGACGGATTGGGCGGCGCTCGCGCCGTTGTTGAAGATGAGGCGGTACTCGCCGTTCGCATGCTCTGCGGCGAGCTGCATGGCCGCGGCGACCATCTCGGCGAGAAGCCCCGGGTCGCCCTGAGCCAGCTCGGTGACGTCTCGGTAGTCCTCGGTCTTGGGAACCACGAGCGCGTGCAGAGGTGCCTGCGGGTTGATGTCGCGAATCGCGAACACCCGGCCGGTGTCCAGCAGGATCTCACCCGGGATGTCGCCGTTGAGGATGCGCGTGAAGATCGAGGGCTCGGACATGCTCTCAGTCTACTGACCGCAGCCCGGCGCGGCCCGTCCCCTCGTTCACCAGCGGCCGAGCGCCACCGAGAGCACGGCGATCGCCGCAGGACCCGCGGTGGAGGTGCGCAGCACCGTCTCCCCGAGGAGGACCCGTTCCGCACCGGCGTCGGAGAGCTTCGTGAGCTCCTCATCGGAGATCCCGCCCTCCGGGCCGACGACCAGCACGATGTCGCGGCCGTCCGGCTCGAGCTCGGACAATCGCGTCGATGCGCCAGGATCCAGCAGCAGCAGGCGCTGAGACGCTGCACGCACCGCGAGATCTGCCGTCGTCGCCGGAGGAGAGACCTCGGGAACCCAGGCGCGGTGCGCCTGCTTGGCCGCCTCTCGGACGATCGAGGACCAGCGTTCGCGCCCCTTGACGGCCTTCGGCCCCTCCCAACGGGACACGCTGCGGCTGGCCTGCCACGGGACGATCTCGTCGACCCCGAGTTCACACGCCGCCTGCACCGCCAGCTCGTCGCGATCGCCCTTCGCCAGAGCCTGTGCGAGGACGATCCGCGGATGCGGTGCGGATTCTTCGGATCGGGCCGACACGCGCACCTCGACGCGAGACGGTGACACCTCCTCGGCGACGCCGGTGAGCCACACCCCTGCACCGTCGCCGACCGTGACCGCCTCGCCGACGCGGAGCCGCCGGACGACCGCGGCGTGCTTGGCCTCAGCCCCGGTGAGCGACACGAGGTCGCCGACCGCAGCATCCGAGGAGTTCTCGACGAGGAAGTGGAGTGCCATGATCGCCGTCCGGATCAGTGCGAACGGAAGCGGTCGCGGAGCTTCGAGAACAGTCCCTGCTGGAACTGCGCCAGCTGCGGACCCGGCGCCTTCGTCTTCTTCGCGAAGTCCTCGATCAGCGCGCGCTGCGCAGAGTCCAGCTTGGTCGGGGTGACCACCTGCACGCCGACACGCAGGTCGCCCCGCTGGTTTCCTCGCAGCGGAGTGATGCCGCGGCCCTTGATGGTCAGGACGTCGCCCGACTGCACGCCCGAGCGGATCTCGAGATCGACCTCGCCGTCGAGCCCCTGGATGGTCGTCTCGGTGCCGAGGACGGCATCGGGCATCGACACCTCGAGTGTGGCGAGCAGGTCGTCGCCGTCGCGGCTGAAGGAGGGGTGCGGGTTGACGGAGACCTCGACGTACAGGTCGCCGTTCGGGCCGCCGGCCTTGCCGACCTCGCCGGAGCCGGGAAGCTGAAGACGGAGTCCGGTCTCGACGCCGGCAGGGATGTCGAGGGAGACGGTGCGGCGTGAGCGCACCCGACCCTGTCCTCCGCACGTGCCGCACGGGTACGGGATGGTGGTGCCGTAACCCTCGCAGGTGCCGCAGGGCTGAGACGTCACGACGTTGCCGAGCAGGCTCCGCACCTGACGCTGAACGTGACCGGAACCGCCGCAGATGTCGCAGGTGACGGGCGACGTTCCTTCCTGACAGCACGAGCCGTTGCACGTCTCGCACAGCACGGCCGTGTCGACCTCGATGTCGCGGTGCGCGCCGAAGACGACGTCGCCGAGATCGAGGGTCACGCGCACCAGGGCGTCCTGGCCGCGCTCGCGCCGCGACCGCGGACGCGCTCCGCGCCCGCCGCCCTGGCCTGCGCCGAAGAACGTCTCGAAGATATCTCCGAAGCCGCCGAACCCGCCGAAGTCGTTCGCCGCTCCGTCGCCCCCGCCCATGTCGTAGCGGCGGCGGGAGTCGTCGTCGCTCAGCACGTCATAGGCGTGCGTCACGAGCTTGAACCGCTCAGCGGCGTCTTCACCCGGGTTCACGTCGGGGTGGAGTTGACGGGCGAGGCGCCGGTACGCCTTCTTGATCTCATCGGTGGAGGCGTCGCGAGAGACGCCGAGTACCTCGTAGTGGTCTGCCACAATGGCCCTTCTGCGTGTGCTGTCATCTGGGCGGCCGCGTCAGCGGGCCGCCTCGTCTTCGTCGAGCATCCGCGACAGGTAGCGGGCAACCGCCCGTGCCGCCGCGAGATTGCTCGGATAGTCCATGCGCGTCGGCCCCATCACGCCGACGCGCGCCGTGCCGCTGGGGGCGGCGTAGTTGCTGGCGACGATCGATGCCTCGCCGAGTCCGAATGACGCGTTCTCGGTGCCGATGCTGGCTGCGAGGCCATGAGAGTCCGCCTCCATCTCGCTCATCAGGCGCAGCAGGGTCACCTGTTCCTCGATCGCCTCGAGGATGGGATGGATGCTGCCGCGGAAGTCCTGCTCGCGCTTCGCGAGGGTCGCCGCACCCGCCATCACCAGGCGCTCCTGACGGAACGCGCCGAGCTCGTCGATGACGATGGTCGCGAGTGCGCGAAGCACGATGTCGTGCGAATGCTCATCGTCGGTGAGCAGCGTCTGCAGCCGCTCAGCCGCATCGCTCACCGCCCGCCCGGTGATCAGCGCAGACAGGCGCGCACGGAGCAGCGCCATGTCGGCATCATCCACATCGACGGGCAAGGGGGCGATCCGCTGCGAGACGCCGCCCGCGTCGGTGACGAGCACGATGAGCAGCCGATTGGGAGCGAGCGCCACGAGCTCGAGATGCGTCAGGTGCGCGCGGGCGAACGACGGGTACTGCGCGAGGGCGACCTGACCCGTGAGCTGCGTGAGCACCCGGACGGTGCGCACCATCAGGTCGTCCAGATCAGAGGGAGCGGTGAGGAAGGACTCGATCGCCGTGCGCTGGGCAACGGAGAGCGGTCGCAGCTGCGCAAGGTGGTCGACGAAGACGCGATACCCCTTGTCGGTGGGGACGCGACCGGACGACGTATGCGGGGCGGCGATCAGCTCTTCGTCTTCGAGGAGTGCCATGTCGTTGCGGATCGTCGCAGCCGACACACCGAAGGAGTAGCGGTCGACGATCGACCTGCTGCCGACGGGCTCGTGGGTCTCGACGTAGTCCTGCACGATCGCGCGGAGAACCCGGAGGCCTCTTTCACTGACCATCGCAACTCCCTCCCTTTGGCACTCACTGGCTACGAGTGCCAATTCTACCCGCCCGTTCCGACCACATGCTGATCGCCATACGATGACGGGTATGAGTGTCGCCCCACAGGTCGCGGTCTCCGCCGGAATCGTGCGCGGCGAGGTGGTCGATGGTGTTCGGCGTTTCCTCGGCATCCCGTACGCGGCGGCGCCCTTCGGACCGAATCGCTTCCGCGAGCCCCAGCCGGCTCCTTCATGGGACGGCATCCGGGATGCCACGGCGTTCGGGCCGACCGCGCCTCAGCTTCCTTACCCCGGTGCCACCGGCGAGCTGCTGGGCTCGGTCGAGATTCCCGGCGACGACATCCTCTCCGCCAACATCTGGACGCCTCAGGACGCCGACCGCGCCCCGGTCGTCGTCTGGATCCACGGTGGCGCGCTCGAACGAGGCACCGCAGCGATCCCGCTGTATGACGGCGCCGGCTTCGCACGCGCCGGGATCGTCTTCGTGTCGATCAACTACCGCCTGGGATCCGAGGGATTCTCCGTTCTCGAGGACGCTCCCCGGAACCTCGGATTGCAGGATGCAGCAGCGGGACTCGCCTGGGTGCACCGCGAGATCGCCTCCTTCGGCGGAGAACCGGAGCAGATCACGGTCATGGGCGAGTCCGCGGGCGGTGCGATCGTCGCGGGGCTCCTCGCGAACGATTCGTCCCGGGCGCGGATCGCGCGGGCCATCATCGAGTCGGGGCCGCTCGAAGCGCAGACGGCGAAGAAGGCCGGCCGCGTCACGGCGCAGCTCGCCAAGCGGCTCGGAGTCGCCGCCGACCGAGCGGCTTTCGCGACGGTCTCCCCCGAGCAGCTGCTGGAGGCACGGCGCCAGCAGGCCGCAGGGTCATCTCCGCTCGGCGGAGCCCCAGGATTCCAGTTCGCTGTGGATGCCGGGTCTCTGCCGCGTTCTCCGCACGAGGTCCTCGCCGGCGCCGACGTGCCGCTCCTCATCGGGAGCAACACCGACGAGTACCGGCTCTGGTTCACACCCGCAGCCCTCGCCCGGATCAGCGAGATGAAGCTGCTGCTCGGACGACTCGCTCTGCGGATCCCCCGCCGAGCGGTGGCCGCCTATCGCTCGGCCTTTCCCGGCGCGACCACGGGCGAGATCTTCGGCCAGCTCGCGACCGACATCATGCTGCGAGGGCCGCTGACGACGCTGGCGAGGGCCCGCACGGCACCGACCTACGTCTACGAGTTCGCGTGGCGGAGTCCCGTCCGCGACCTGCGTGCCGCGCACGCGCTCGAGCTGGGGTTCGTCTTCGATCGCCTCGGCGACCCCGAGGCGAAGCGCCTCGCAGGCGCTGAGGCGCCGCAGGGGCTCGCCGATGAGATGCACTCCGCGTGGGTCTCCTTCATCAAGACCGGAGACCCCGGCTGGCCGGTCTTCGGTGCGGAGCGCACCACCCGCCTGTTCGACACCGACAGCGCCACGGTGCCGCAGCGACGGACCGACGCGCTCGACCTGCTTCCGTAGCGCGCGTCTCTGCTCAGTCGGTGAGTTCGCGCACCACGGCGTCGGCGAGCAGCCGACCGCGCAGAGTGAGCTGAACGCGTCCGCGCACTGCGGCGGCCGGGTCGACGAGTCCGTCCGCGATCAGGCCGGCGACCCTGGTGCGTTTGTCTGCCTGGAGGTCGGCGACCGCGATCCCCTCGCGGATCCGGCTCAGGAGCAGGACCCGCTCGAGCATCGTGGACTCCTCGTCGGGGCGCTCGGTGCCCGCCGCGGGCGACTCCGAGGCCGCGAGACGCTGAGCGTAGGCGGCCGGGTGCTTGACGTTCCACCACCGCAGACCAGCGACATGGCTGTGCGCGCCGGGGCCGAACCCCCACCAGTCGCTTCCCCGCCAGTATGCGAGGTTGTGTCGCGAGCGCTGGGCCACGCTGCGAGACCAGTTGCTGATCTCGTACCAGTCGAAGCCCGCCGCCGCGAGACGCGCATCGGCGAGCTCGTACATGTCGGCCTGCAGATCGTCGTCCGGCGACGGCACCTCGCCCCGGCGGATCTGCCGGGCGAGCTTGGTGCCGTCCTCGATGATCAGCGCATAGGCCGAGATGTGGTCGGAGTCGAGCGCCAGCGCCGCCTCGATCGAAGATTCCCAGTCGGCCAGCGACTCCCCCGGCGCTCCGTAGATCAGGTCGACGCTGACCGCGAGACCCGCATCCTTCGCTGCCGCGACGGCTGTCGTCACATTCTCGGGCCGGTGGGTGCGGTCGAGAGCCGCGAGCACATGGGGAACGGCCGACTGCATGCCGATCGACAGCCGCGTGACCCCGGCATCCGCGAGGGTTCGAGCGACGTCCGGCGTCACCGTATCGGGGTTCGCCTCCACCGTGACCTCTGCGCCGTCGACCAGCCCGAACGCATCTGTCGCAGCATCGAGCATGCGGGCGAGGTCACCGGCCGGCAGCAGGGTGGGCGTGCCTCCGCCGAAGAACACCGTGTCCATGGGGCGCAGCGCGCCCGCGTCCGCGAGGACGCGTCTCGCGAGGTCGATCTCCGTGATCAGCGTCGAGGCGTAGTCCTCCTGCTTCGCGCCTCGGAGCTCGCCGGACGTGTAGGTGTTGAAGTCGCAGTAGCCGCAGCGCACCCGGCAGAACGGGACGTGCAGATAGGCCGAGAAAGGCACGGCGCGATCGATCGGCAGATCGGACGGAAGACGGCCGTCGGCCGGTGCCGGATCGCCGAGAGGAAGCGGGCCGGCCATCAGAGAGGTGCGGCCATCAGACGGGGGTCGCGTACAGCGGCGAGATCGCCCGCAGATAGCGCGCGAAGAGCTCACGTCGGCGACGCTTCACGAGAGGCGGGATGACGCGGTAGAGCAGGGAGTTGGGGGCGTCGAACGCCCGCACCGTGAACCAGACCTCGTCGTTGTCTTCGCGCCAGTCGATGTCGAACGACTCCTCGCCCCGCACGACCGACCCGCCGACGGTGCCGAGCACGAAGCCGATCCGTCGCTTCTCCTCGGTCACCGAGATCACGCGGAGCTCGGCATCCGCTCGCATCCCACTCACACGCCCATGCAGACGAAGAGTCATCCCCGGCCCTGCGAACGGAGTTCCCTCGGCATCGAAACGCTGCTCGACGTCGTTCTTGCTCGGGGCGATCGGATTTCCCTCGGCATCGAAGCTCACACCTGCGTACGCGGGGCCGGGAGCCGGACGGACATCATCGACGCTCAGACCTGATGCGCGCTGCGCCGTCCAGGTGAGGAGTGCTTCGCCCGCAGACCGGAACCGCTCGACACCGCTGCCGATCCGCCAGGAGTTCTCCGCAGGGATGCTGCGCTCCGGCGGGTACTGCATCAGGTCGGGCGCGTGGGTCGCACCCACGGCCGCATAGTCCACCGTGTCGTCTCGGAAAGTCCCGCGCCGCATGTTTTCGAGCCTACTTCCCGTTCCCTGGAGGATCACCCTGTACGCGCCGGAACCGCCCGACCCGCAGAGCTCCTACTTCTTTTCCTTGCCTTCGACATCTCCCGAGAGTGCAGCGATGAACGCCTCCTGGGGGACCTCGACCCGTCCGACCATCTTCATGCGCTTCTTGCCCTCTTTCTGCTTCTCGAGGAGCTTGCGCTTACGGCTGATGTCACCGCCGTAGCACTTGGCGAGCACGTCCTTGCGCAGCGCTCTGATCGTCTCGCGGGCGATGATCCTGGCGCCGATGGCGGCCTGGATCGGCACCTCGAAGTTCTGGCGAGGGATCAGCTTGCGCAGTCGCTCCGTCATGAGCGTGCCGTACGCGTAGGCCTTGTCGCGATGCACGATCGAGCTGAACGCATCGACCTTGTCGCCCTGCAACAGGATGTCGACCTTCACGAGGTCCGCTTCCTGCTGTCCGGCGGGCTCGTAGTCGAGCGACGCATAACCCTGAGTCTTCGACTTGAGCTGATCGAAGAAATCGAAGACGATCTCGCCGAGCGGCATCATGTATCGCAGCTCCACGCGCTCCTCCGAGAAGTACTCCATGCCCAGAAGCGAGCCGCGGCGGGACTGGCAGAGCTCCATGACGGTGCCGACGTAGTCCTTGGGCAGCAGGATGGCCGTCTTGACCATGGGCTCGGACACGGAGCCGATGCGCCCGTCGGGGTACTCGCTCGGGTTCGTGACCGTCACGGTCTCGCCGGTGTCGCTGGTGAGCACCTCGTAGATCACGCTGGGCGCGGTCGTGATGAGGTCGAGACCGAACTCGCGCTCGAGACGTTCGGTGATGATCTCGAGGTGCAGCAGGCCGAGGAAACCGCATCGGAATCCGAACCCGAGGGCGACCGACGTCTCGGGCTCGTACTGGAGCGAGGCGTCGGAGAGCTTCAGCTTGTCGAGCGCTTCGCGCAGCTCCGCATAGTCGCTGCCGTCGATCGGGTAGATGCCCGAGAAGACCATGGGCTTCGGGTCGGTGTAGCCGGCGAGGGCCTCGGTCGCGGGCCTGCGCGCCGTCGTGACGGTGTCTCCGACCTTGGAGAGCCGCACGTCCTTCACGCCGGTGATGAGGTAGCCGACCTCGCCGACACCCAGACCCTTGGTGGGCACCGGCTCCGGGCTCGACACGCCGACCTCGAGCGCCTCGTGGGTAGCACCCGTGGACATCATCTGGATGCGCTCGCGCGGGGACAGACTTCCGTCGATCATGCGGACGTAGGTGACCACGCCTCGATAGGCGTCGTAGACGGAGTCGAAGATCATGGCGCGGGCCGGGGCATCGGCATCGCCGACGGGCGCCGGGATCTCCTTGACCAGGCGATCGAGCAGTTCCTCGACCCCCACACCGGTCTTGCCCGAAACCCGCAGCACGTCCTCCGGCTTGCCGCCGATGAGCGATGCCAGCTCCTTGGCGTACTTGTCGGGATCGGCCGCCGGCAGATCGATCTTGTTCAGCACGGGGATGATGTGCAGATCGTTCTCGAGCGCCAGATAGAGGTTCGCGAGCGTCTGGGCCTCGATGCCCTGGGCGGCGTCGACGAGCAGGATCGCTCCCTCGCACGCGGCGAGAGAACGTGACACCTCGTACGTGAAGTCGACGTGCCCCGGGGTGTCGATCATGTTGAGCGCGAAGGTCTCGCCGTCGATCTCCCACGGCATCCGCACGGCCTGGCTCTTGATGGTGATGCCGCGCTCGCGCTCGATGTCCATGCGGTCGAGGTACTGCGCGCGCATGTCACGGTCCGAGACCACGCCGGTGATCTGGAGCATGCGGTCGGCGAGGGTCGACTTGCCGTGATCGATGTGCGCGATGATGCAGAAATTGCGGATCTGCGCCGAAGGCGTCGCGGCAGGCTGAAGCGGAGTGAGGGCGCGTGGTGACATGTCCTGACGATTCTACGGTGAGGCGCGACTAATGCCCGCTTCGTCCGATCCGGTGATATTCTGCCGAGGTTGCCCGGGAGCCATCCGTGACACCGGATCCCGTGAGCGACAAGACTCCGTCACAGACCAAGTGGAGGCGTCGTGTCGCGCAGATCGGCTGATGGTGATTGACTGTCTTCCCGGCTCAGCGTTGCGTCGGCGGATCCCGCGTGCGTCTGTAAAAGAGAAAGAATCATCACCTTGATCAAGTATCTGTTGCGCCGCCTGCTGGGTTGGGTGCTGATGATCGTCATCGCGACGAACATCACCTACTTCCTCGCGTGGCTGTACCTCGACCCTGAGAACAACTACGTCGGACGGCGTCCTCCTCTCTCCGCCGACCAGATCGACAATCTGCTGGGTCCTCGCAACCTCAGCGAGTCGGTGCCTCTCATCGAGCGGTGGTGGACCTGGTTCTCGAACATCCTCTTCCACTGGAACTGGGGCCTCAGCCCGACGGGCGAGTCGATCAACGAGCAGGTCGCCTACCGCGTCTGGATCAGTGCCGAGCTCGTGCTCGGTGCGACGATCATCACGACGATCCTCGGCATCGCCCTCGGCGTGTACACCGCCTCGCGGCAGTACAAGCTCGCTGACCGCATCGGTCAGGGCACGAGCATCATCACGATGAACATCCCCACCGTCGTCGCCGGCTTCGCTCTGGTCCTTCTGGCGATCAACTTCAACAACGCGGTCGGCACGACCGTCTTCTACGTGGTGGGTTCGTCCAGTCAGGGGGTGGAGGGCTTCTTCCCCGTACTCGTCGATGTGCTGCAGCATCTGACCCTCCCCACGCTGGCCCTCGTACTCACGGGGTATGCCGGCATCCACTTCCTCCAGCGCTCGCTGCTGCTCGACAACATCAAGGCCGATTACGTGCGCACCGCACGGGCGAAGGGGCTGACCAAGCAGCAGGCGATCCGCAAGCACGCTCTGCGAACGTCGCTGATCCCCGTCACGACGCAGGTCGCATTCACCATCCCGGCCGTCTTCACGGGTGCGGTGCTGACCGAGACGATCTTCAACTGGAACGGGATGGGGCGCTACTTCATCCAGACCCTCAACAACAACGACATCCACGGCGTCGTCGCGGTCGCGGCATTCGGCGCCCTGATGACCGCGATCGGCGCGATCCTCGCCGACATCGCCGTCGTCGTCCTCGATCCGAGAGTGCGGGTGAGCTGATGGCTCTGGAAAGCATCGGGGTCTCCCCCGAAATCGCAGACAAGCCGAAGAACCGCAAGCGCACTTCGATGCTGACGCTGTACACGCGTCGCTTCATGCGCAACCGCGGCGCGCTGATCGGCGTCGTCATCCTCGCTCTGCTGGTGGTCTTCGCGATCGTCGGTCCGCTGATCTCGCCCTATTCGCACACCGACCTCGACTTCCTCGCGCTGCGCACGGGGCCGTCGGCCGAGCACTGGTTCGGGACGAACGGATCGGGCAACGACAACTTCGCGCAGGTCGCTGTCGGCCTCCAGCGCTCGATGATGATCGCTGCGCTGGTGGCGATCGGCACGACCGTGGTCTCGGCCATCGTCGGTGCGACGGCCGCGTACTTCGGCGGACGCTACGAGCGCATCATGCTCGCCATCATCCACTTCATGATGGTCGTGCCGAACTTCCTCATCCTCGCGATGATCTCGAACGACGCCGGCGGAAACTGGCTCGTGATCTCGCTCGTGATGATCTTCATCGTCGGATGGTTCTTCCCCGCGCGCGTCATCTGGACGCTGTCGCTGTCGATCCGCGAGCGCGAGTACGTCCACGCCGCCCGCTACGCCGGTCTGTCGGGCATGCGGATCGTGATCCGCCACATGCTGCCGAACATCGGCTCACTGCTGGTGATCAACTTCACCCTCGGCGTCGTCTCGGCGGTGCTCACCGAGACCGCCCTGTCGTTCCTCGGGTTCGGTGTGAAGCTGCCCGACGTCTCACTCGGTGCGCTCATCGGCTACGGCTCGAGCACGCTCGTGAGTGCGCCGTGGCTGTTCTACTTCCCCGCGGCGGCGCTGACGCTGCTCACCGTCTCGATGGCACTCATCGCCGACGGTCTGCGCGACGCCCTCGATCCGACCTCGGCGGCTGGAGGTCGCGCATGAGTACTGTTCTTTCGGTCCGAGACCTCAAGGTCAGCTTCCCGTCCGAAGCTGGTCGCGTGGACGCCGTGCGTGGGGTCTCCTTCGATCTCGAAGCGGGCAAGACGCTCGGTATCGTCGGCGAATCCGGCTCCGGCAAGTCCGTCACCTCGCTCGCGATCATGGGCCTGCTCGACGACAATGCCAAGGTCAGCGGCTCCATCGTCTACGACGGCCAGGAGCTTCTCGGCAAGTCCGACAAGCAGCTCTCGGTGATCCGCGGCAACGGCATGGCCATGGTCTTCCAGGACCCGCTGACGTCGCTCACTCCGGTCTTCACGATCGGCGACCAGCTGATCGAGGCGCTCACCGTGCACCGTCGACTGTCGAAGAAGGATGCCTGGGACCGCTCGGTCGAGCTGCTGAAGCTCGTGGGGATCCCCGAGGCGGAGCGCCGGATGAAGGCGTTCCCGCACGAGTTCTCCGGCGGCATGCGCCAGCGCGTCGTGATCGCCATCGCGATGGCCAACAATCCGAAGCTGATCATCGCCGACGAGCCGACCACCGCGCTCGACGTCACCATCCAGGCGCAGATCCTCGAGCTCATGGAGAAGGCGCAGGAGGAGACCGGCGCCGCGATGATCATCATCACCCACGACATGGGAGTCGTCGCGAAGACCGCCGACGACGTGCTTGTGATGTACGCGGGAAAGCCCGTCGAGCACGCACCGGTGCGCGAACTGTTCTACCGCACCCGGATGCCGTACTCGATCGGCCTGCTCGGAGCCATCCCCCGCGTCGACAAGACCGAGAAGGTGCCGCTGATCCCGATCAAGGGCAACCCTCCGCTGCTGATCAACCTGCCGGATGCGTGCCCGTTCGCGGCGCGCTGCCCGATCGCTATCGATGCGTGCCGTGAGCGTGAGCCCGACCTGCTGCCGATTACCACGAGCGGGCACACCGATCACTCGGTCGCCTGCATCCGCGCGAACGACATCGACGACGATGGGAAGATCGGCGGGCTGCCGGTGTTCCCGATCCCCGAGATCCCCGAGAGCACGCTCGCCAAGGTGCCGCGCGAGGATCGCCCGATCACGCTGGAGGCGGTCAACCTCAACAAGATCTTCCCGCTGATGAAGGGCGCATTCTTCAAGCGCAAGGTCGGCGAGGTGCACGCTGTCAAGGGCATCAGCTTCGACATCCGCCAGGGTGAGACCCTCGCGATCGTCGGCGAGTCCGGCAGCGGCAAGACCACGACGCTGCTGCAGATCATGGACCTGGTCGAGCAGGAGGACGGCGACATCCGGATCGGCGGCACCAGCGTCGCCGACATCAAGAACCGTGCAGAGGAGCGCAAGCTCCGCCGCGACCTGCAGATCGTGTTCCAGGATCCGATGGGGGCACTCGACCCTCGAATGACCGTCTGGGACATCATCGCCGAGCCGATGCTCGCGATCGGCATGAGCAAGGACGATGTGTTCGACCGCGTCGAAGAGCTCATGGGGCTCGTCGGTCTCGACCCCGCGCACAGCGATCGATTCCCCCAGGCGTTCTCGGGCGGCCAGCGTCAGCGCATCGGCATCGCACGAGCACTGTCGACGAACCCCAAGATCGTCGTGCTCGACGAGCCCGTCTCGGCGCTCGACGTCTCGATCCAGGCCGGCGTGATCAACCTGCTCGACGAGCTGAAGGCCAAGCTCGGCCTGTCGTATCTGTTCGTCGCCCATGACCTCGCGGTCGTGCGGCACATCGCCGACCGGGTCGCCGTGATGTACAAGGGATCGTTCGTCGAGCACGGTGATGTCGATCAGGTGTTCGACGATCCACAGCATCCGTACACGAAGGCGCTGCTGTCGGCGATCCCGATTCCCGACCCTGACATCGAGCGCACCCGCGAGCGGATCATCCTCCCGGTCGAAGGCTTCGACGCCGAGGCGATCGCCGCCAGCTGACCTGTTTACCGATGTGCACAGTCCGGTAACGGTTCCGTGTCCCTGGGGTTTCGCCCGCGAGTTGCGGGGTTAGTCTGCCCCTATCCCAAGTAAGGCCGACAGGCACTAAGGAGTACCATGAAACGGCATCAGAAGCTGATGGGCATCGCTGCTCTCGGCGCCGCCTTCGCACTCGTCATGAGCGGGTGTGCACCGGCAGGCAACGGCGGCGGCAACAGCGGCGAAGGCGAAGCTCAGACGGTCGAGGGCGCGGACTACAACCCGCAGCCCCGCGAGAACCTCGCAGAGGGTGGCGAGCTCCGCATCCCGATCTCGAACATCGCCGAGCAGCTGAACTACTTCCACAGCGACGGCGACGCGCGCGTCACGCAGGTCGGCACGTGGTTCCGCCCGCAGATCCTGCTCATGGATCCTGACGGCACCGTCAAGAAGAACGACGCGTACCTCGACGACTACTCCTTCGGTGTCGAGGACGGCAAGACCGTCCTGCACTTCAAGGTCAACGAGAAGGCGGTCTGGAACGACGGCACGCCGATCGACGTCACCGCGTTCAAGGCCACCTGGGAAGCCCAGAACGGCGAGAACGAGGAGTACCAGCCGAACGCGACCGACGGCTGGAAGGAGATCGAGTCCGTCGAGGCCGGCGAGAACGACCGCGACGTCATCGTCACCTTCAAGGGCGAGTTCGCCTGGCCCGAGATGGTCTACTCGCAGCTGCTGCACCCGGCGGTCAACACGCCTGAACTCTTCAACACCGCCTTCCTCGGCGACTGGCACCCGGAGTGGGGCGCTGGCCCCTACACGGTCGAGAACTTCGACAAGACCGGCGGCGTCGTCACCCTCGTCCCGAACGAGAAGTGGTGGGGCAACGCTCCGCTGCTCGACAAGGTCTCCTTCATCCAGATGGAGCCGACCGCGGCGGTCAACGCACTGCGCAACGGCGAGGTCGACATGGCCGAGACCGGCAGCGCCGAGCTGCTCGCACAGGTCGAGGGCCTCGAAGGTGTCAAGACCTACAAGGGCCAGGCCACCGCGAACGCGATCTTCACGCTGAACTCGACCAACCCCGTGCTGGCCGACCTCGAGGTCCGCAAGGCCGTGTTCGAGGCCATCAGCATCGAGCAGGTCAAGGACATCGTCTTCAACGGTCTGAACTACACGGAGGAGCCCGCCGGTTCCCTCACGCTGTTCTCGTTCCAGCCGAACTACATCAACGCGCTGGAAGAGGCCGGCCGCAAGGACGGCGACACCGAGGGCGCCAACAAGCTCCTCGATGAGGCCGGCTGGGTCGCCGGTGCCGACGGCATCCGCGAGAAGGACGGCCAGCGCCTGTCGCTCGTCTTCCCGAACCACTCCGACACCGAGACCGCTCGTGCCCGCACGCTCGCGGTTCAGGCTCAGCTGAAGGAGGTCGGTGTCGAGGTCGTCATCGACCAGCGTCCGTCGGCGGACTTCGCAGAGGACTACACCACGCAGAACGGTGACATCTTCTTCCTCAACTTCACGTCGTCCGACCCGTTCGGTGCTGCCTGGTTCTGCCAGCTGTACTGCTCGGACAGCGGCCTGAACCTCTCGGGCACCGGCACCGAGGAGATCGACAAGATGATCCACGATGAGCTCGAGACGATCTCCGACCCGGTCGAGCAGACCAAGAAGGCCATGGAGATGGAGTCCGAGATCTTCGCGAAGACCTGGGGCGTCATCCCGGTTCTCAACGGCCCGGAGATCTGGACCGTCAAGGAGGGTCTCGCCAACCTCACGCCCGAGCCCTACGTGGGCCTCGACCTCTTCGGCATCACGCCGGTGGAGAACGTGGGATACGAGAAGTAATCCATTCGGAGCCTGACTCATCAGGGCTTCGCGGCGGGGTCGGTGGTTCATCCACCGGCCCCGCCTTTCTCTATGCTGAAGGCGTGAGCGTCCAGATCGTCTTCGTGCACGGCATCCGCACGTCCGCGACGATGTGGCGCTCGCAACTCGAGTTCCTCGCCGACCAGGGCATCCCTGCCGTCGCTGTCGATCTTCCCGGCCACGGCACGCGGATGAACGAGGACTTCACCCTGCACGAGGCGCTCCACACGATCGACGTCGCGGTGCGCGACGCCGCGACGCGCGGGCCCGTGCTGCTCGTCGGACACTCGATGGGCGGCCTGCTGTCGCTCGCCTATGTCGGAGGCGCCGAGACACCGCGAGTCGCCGGACTGGTGGCCGCGTCCTGCACCTCGCTCCCCCGCGGCGCGGGGCTTGCGGCGTATCGTGCGATCGCCCGGGCCGTCGACCGTCTGCCGGATCGAGGGATGTGGCTCACGAGGCGGTTCCTCGCCGCGACGATCCCGATCGAGACGCGCGGAGACTTCGCCGCGGGAGGCTACGCCCTGGATACGCAGGACACCGCTCTTCGGAACCTCGCCACCCTCGACCTCGCGACCGCCGTCTCTCGCATCGAGGTGCCGCTGTGGTTCGTGAACGGGCAGTGGGATCAGCTGCGGGTCAACGAAGCCCTCTTCCGACGGCTCGCGCCGCACGCCGAGCTGATCGTCGTGCCTCGCACCACCCACCTCGTCACCGCGATGCGTCCGCAGATCTTCAACATCGTCCTGCGACTGGCCGTCGCGACCATCGAGTCCGAAGCTACGGCTGCGGCAGCGGATCCCGCGCAGGCTGCCTCGCGAGAGCGGTGAGCCCGCCGCCGACGAGCGACAGCACGGCGGCGACGACGAACACGAGCCAGAACCCGCCGACGAGCGCCACGAGGCCTGCGCCGAGCACAGGGCCGATCAGCTGGCCGAGGGCGGCGGTGACGTACACGATGCCGAGGTCGCGGGCGTGGTCCTTCTCGTCGGGAAGCAGATCGGCAGCGAAGGCGAGTCCGACGGTGGAGAACGCGCCGTAGCCGAGCCCCATGAGCGCCGCCGCGAACATCGTCGCCTCGAACGTCGGGACCAGGGCGATCACGATGCCCGAGGCCGCCTGCACGAACGTGGCCAGGATGGTGAGGGTGCGTCTGTTGCCGGTGCGGTCGGACAGCACGCCGGTGAAGACCGACGCGAGCACCACGAACAGCGTGTAGACCACGATCAGGAGCAGCAGGTTGTCCTGCGCCACCGTCGTCTCCTGGTGCAGGCCGTGAAGCAGGAAGAAGAGGAACAGCGCGGTGCCCAGCGCGTTGCCGATGTTGGTCACGAGGCGGCCTGACAGCATCCAGGCGAAGTCCCGATCGCGCAGCGATGCCAGCAGACGACGATCGCTCTTGCCGGGCTGGGTGCGGACGAGCGCCGGCGGGTCGGGCAGAAGCAGCGCCGCGGCCGTTCCCACGGCCGCGATCACCGCGGCGAGCAGAAGGTAGCCGTCGCGGATGCCGAGGCCGAGGAGCACCACGAGACCCACCCCCAGGACGATCCCCACCGCCTGACTCGATCCCACGGCCGCGGCTGCCGCGCCCCGTTGCGTCGTCGGGAGCTGATCGGCGATGAGTGCGGTGAAGGCGGCCGACGACACCGAGACGCCGATAGACACCCCGACCCACGCGGCGCCCACGGCCCAGGGACCTTCGCTGAAGCCGGTGACGATGAGGAAGACCGCGGTGACGAGCACGCCCCCGATCGCCCAGGGGCGCCGGCGTCGGCGTCCGACTCGTGCTCGGTCTGACAGAGCGCCGGCCACCGGGCCTGCGACGATGCCGGCGAGACCGCCGATGCCGAGCACGAACCCCGAGGAGATGACGCCGCTGATCCAGTCGTCCTCCGCGGTGTCGAGTTGGAGTGGCAGCAGAAGCTGAACGGGCGTGAGCTGCACGGTCCAGATGGCCAGCCAGGCGAGGGTGAACACGGTCATCCATCGCGGCCCGACCCTGCGGAAGCTGGGCATCGGCGAGACAGCGGGGACGGCGGGGCTCATGTCGCTCCTTGACGTCGATCTCGCGACGCGAGTGTCGGGATACTGATGATTGTGCACCCGCACGCCCCGATGCCGCATCCTGCACGAGAAGACGCGGCCCCCGTTTAGGGCGAACCGCCCCGATGCTGGTAGAGTTGGTTCTTGGCTTGCGTGTGGGTTCTTCCCTCACGACCGCCGAGTGGAAGCCCTCTTCTTCTGCCGGCATTTCCTAACAACTCCGTACAGAAAGCGTCCACACGTGGCAAACATCAAGTCGCAGATCAAGCGCAACAAGACCAACGACAAGGCTCACGAGCGCAACAAGGCCGTGAAGAGCGAGCTGAAGACGCACATCCGCGCGACGCGCGCTGCTGTCATCTCCGGTGACAAGGCTGCAGCCGAGAAGGCTCTGAAGGCAGCCTCCCGCAAGCTCGACAAGGCCGTCAGCAAGGGTGTCATCCACCAGAACCAGGCTGCGAACCGCAAGTCCTCCATCGCCAAGCAGGTCTCCGCTCTCTGAGCTGATTCCACGCCTGACGGTGTGACAAGAGCCCGCCCCGTTCGCGGGGCGGGCTCTTTCGCGTGCGCAGGTACCCACGCGACACGTCGGGCAGGCGCGACAGCGCTCGTGCGACGTCGCGCGGAGTACAGATGTCAGCGACGGTGCCGCGCCGCCGCGATGACGCTCACTCGCCGAACGGCTGACGTGTCGCGATGACGGTGAGCATGCGCTCCAGCGCGAAGATCGGGTCGCGCGCCGCGCCTTTGACCTCGGCATCGGCGCGCGCCGTCGCCTGGATGGCCATGCCGAGTGATCGCTCGTTCCACCCGGCGAGGTCGCGCCGCGCGCGGTCGACCTGCCAGTCCTTCATGCCGAGCCGCTGGGCGAGCTGACGGCTGGGTTCGCGGTTGCCGGCGACGCGTGCCATCGTACGCAGCTTCATCGCGAAGGCGGCGACCATCGGCACCGGGTCGGCGCCAGATGCGAGCGCATGGCGCAGCGCGACCAGGGCTTCGCCGTAGCGTCCGGCGATCGCCGTGTCGGCGACGACGAAGGCCGACACCTCGACGCGCCCGCCGTAGTACTTCGTGACGACGTCCTCAGTGATGTCGCCCTCGACGTCGACGATCAATTGCTGGCATGCCGCCGCAAGCTCAGTGAGGTCATCGGCGAACGCCGAGACCAGGGCCCGCAGCGCGGGCGGTGCGATCCGCTTCTTGGCCGCCTTGAACTCCCCTGCGGCGAAGTCGACGCGATCGCTGTCGCGCTTGACCGCGGGGCACGGGATCTCGATGCCGTCGCCCGTGCCGGCGCGCACAGCGTCGAGCAGCTTCTTGCCTCGAACGCTCGCGCCCGTGTGCCGGAGGATGACCGTCGCTCCCTCCTGGGGGTGATCCAGGTAGGAGACAGCCTCCTGCAGGAAGGCATCCGAACACTTCTCGACACCCGACACGCGCACGAGACGGGGCTCGCCGAACAGCGACGGCGACGTCAACGAGAGGAGGGTGCCGGGCGCGTAGTCGTCAGCGCGGACATCGGTCACCTCGAGCGCAGGGTCTTCGGTGCGGAGGTAATCGCGGACCCCGGCGATCGCACGCTCTGCGCAGACCTCTTCGGGGCCGAACACGAGCACCACGGGAGCGGGGCGCGGCTCGCGCCAGGAGACCTGCGCGATCTTGGCTGCCTTCGCTCCGCCGCGGGAGGGGGTACGAGAAGCAGCCATGCCTCAAGACTACCGGGGGCCGCAGACGTCGCCCTCGTGGTCAGGGCGGCTGCCTCTCCGTCCAGAGCTGCAGCTCGTCCCCGTCGAGACCGACGAGGAGTCGGCCCTCCTGGTCGGTGCGCAGCACGCGCGCTCCCGCCGCCTCGAGGGACGCGAGCGACTCTGCGCGCGGATGCCCGTAGTCGTTGTCGATGCCGGCGCTGAACAGGGCGACGACCGGACGCAGGTCTTGATAGAGCGCGAAGTCCTGGTCGGCGCTGCCGTGGTGCGCCACCTTGACCACGGCGTAGCTGCCCCTGAGATGCGCCGTGCGCACCAGCATCCGCTGAGCCTCTGCCGACAGGTCACCGAGGAAGAGAGCCCGCGGCACACCGCCGCCTTCGACCTCGAGGACCACGCTCTGATCGTTTCCTGGCGGGAACACCTCGGATCCGCGCTGCGGCCACAGCACCTGCCACGATGCGGTGCCCAGCTCGCCCTGCGTCCCCGCCGTCGCGAGGGTGACCGCCGCGCCGCCGTCAGCCAACCGCTGCAGCATCCGCTCATCGCCGCTCTCCCCCGGTGGTCCGTGCAGCACCGCCCCGACTCTCCCCTGCACGGCGTCGACGCCGCCCACGTGATCGAGGTCGAAGTGTGTGAGGACGAGCAGGTCGATGTGCTCGATGCCGAGACTGCGCAGGCACGCTGCCAGGGGTTCGGGCTCCGGGCCCGTGTCGATCAGCGCGATCCGGCTGTCCGACCTGACGAGCAGCGCATCACCCTGGCCGACGTCGCAGGCGGCGATCGACCAGCCATCCGGGCTGGTGGCGCTGGCGAGCGGCCCATTCAGGGCGACGTGGGCGCCGCCCAGAGCGAGCATCACTGCGATGACGGATGCTGAAGCGCCTCTGACGAGCGGGACAGTGCGGTATGCGCCGGTCAGAATCACCCCGACCGCCGCGCTCACGATGCTGACGAGCGCTGCACTCGCTATGCCGGGAACCACCGCGACCTGCGCGTACGGAAGTCGCGCGGTGATGCCTGCCGTGTGCGCGATCCAGGCGGCCGGCAACCACGCGGAGGCGGCCAGAAGATCTGCGAGCAGCGGCAGCGGTGCCGCGAGGCATGCGAGCAGACCGATGATCGTGGCGATGGGTGCTGCGGGCGCGGCCAGCAGGTTGGCCGCCAGACCGACGAGCGACTGCTGCTCGGCGAACAGGGCGATGACGGGACCGCACACCAGCTGCGCTGCCGTCGGCACGGCGATCGCGAGAGCGAGAGGCTGCGGCATCCACCGTGCGAACCCTCGGGTGAGCGACGGCGAGAGCATGATCAGCGCCCCCGATGCGGCAACCGACAGTGCGAACCCCGCAGTGGAGGCCAGCCACGGGTCGGCGATGAGGATGCCGCTCGCGCTGAGCGCCAGCATTCCGGCCCCCGCGCTCGGCCGACCGAGCATCAATGACAGCATCGCGACGCCGGCCATGACCGCCGCCCTGATCACGCTGGGTTCCGGTGTCACGAGCACGACGAATCCCGCGAGCGCGATGGCGGCTGCGATGACCCGGGTCGCACGTCCGGCCCCGCACAGCGCGGCCAGCCAGAAGACGGCCCCGACGACGATCGCGCAGTTCGCTCCGGAGACCGCCGTCAAATGACTCAGCCCGCTCGTGCGCATGTCGTCGTTCAGCTCGGTCGAGACCGCCCGGGTGTCGCCCACGGCGAGTCCCGGCAGCAGGCCTGCTCCCGGTTCAGGGAGACGTGTGGACCGCTCGATGAAGGCGCTCCGGGCATCGGCCGCCACCGCGAACGCGCCCGACGCCGCAACCTCGACCGACGCGGTGCTCGCGAACACCACGAGCGCCGCCCTCTCCCCCGGATCCGTCGCCGCTGCCTCACCCTTCACCCGAATCGTCGCACCGAGATCGAACCCGTCGGCCGGATCGATGCCGACCCGCACCGGCGCCGATGCCCCACGCGCCGACCCCGGTGACCCGATGCCCGTGAGCTGCACCTCCATCCACAATCGCCCGTCCCGACCCACCGATGCCGACGACGTGACCTCCCCCGTCGCCTCGACCACCCGCCCATCCCAAGACGCGGCGCTGTCGCGAGCCGGCATCGCGGTCATGACTGCGATGGAGACGGCCGCAGCGGCGGCAAGGAGCACCACGATCAGTCCTGCCCTCGACGCAGCATGTTCCCGGAGCTTCAGCACGATTCCCAGCACCACGATCGCGCCGCATCCGCTCCCCAGCGCGCACCATCCTGCCGCAGCAGGGACGAACACGCAGAGGAGCGCGACCGTCCACACAGCCACCGCGATGGGCAGCATCCGCAGATCCCGCCTCACGCGAGCACGACGTCGTGGATCACAGGGAGCATCCCTCGGCTGCTCGCCCTCGTCGCGGATGCTCCCATCAGAAGAACCTAGGATCCCCCGAAGCAACCTCGCCGACATGGACCCGAACACTGTGCACAATCGTCGACGACGCCGCAGTGTGCAGAAGCATCGAGCGACTCCATGGCGGCTCCTGCACGACCTCGAGGAGTGCGCGGCCGCACTTGGTGCTAGCTGAGGGGAGGCGGCACAGCCAGCACTGCTGTCAATGTCCCAGCACGAGGATCGGGTGCGAGATCGCCATGGTTGCAGTCCCCGTGTTGCTGAACAGCTTCAGTCCCCGGCATCCATCAGGGAGCCGAGCTCGGACGGGTGGGTGAGCCGCCACCACTCGGTGGGCTGGTCGATGCTCCCCGCGATCTCCACGGGAGCGGTGACGGTATTCGGTCCGGCTGTCCAGGTGACACTGCCCACGACCGTGCCGTCGCGGTACGTGGGCGGGGTGTCGATGTCCATCGTCAGCTCGATCGGCGTGTCCGACCAGGTGAAGATCGACGCGCTTTCGGCGATGACCATCTTGGCGGCAGACCCCCAGGGCGTCGAGATCGATCCGACCTCCTGGCCCTCGGTCGCGACGGGCACCTGGTGGAAGCCGGAGCGGATGCTCTCGAGCTCGGCGATCACCGTGGCGTTCACCGCTGCGTGCGATGATCCCCCGAGGACGACGCCGGTGACCGCCAGCGGATCGGCCGCGCCCACGTCGAGTGTCGCCGTGTACAGCAGGTTGTGCGTGCCCTCGCCCAGGTTCCCGGTCTTCAGACCCGTGATCCCCGCGGTGCCGAGGAGATCGTTGGTGTTGTGCAGCGGACCGGCGCCGGGGATCGAGACCGACGATGTCGCGACGATCTTCGCGATCGCCGGATGCGCGGCAGCGAGCTTCGCGATGGCCAGCAGGTCGGCGGGCGTGCTCGTGTTGCGTGGACTGATGCCCGTGGGCTCCGCGACCGTCGTTCCAGAGAGTCCGTGCGCTGCGAGCCAGTCGCGCGTCGCGGCGAGGAACGCGTTCTGCGAGCCGAAGATCTGCGATGACAGCGCCTCGGCGTAGTTGCTCGCCGAGGGGATGAGCATGACGGCCAGGGCATCGTGCAGCGACATCGAGGTGCCGGTGGGCATCGGAGCGATGGTCGCTCCCTGCACGTAGTACACGTCGTAGAGATCGTGGTCTGCCTTGCCGAACGTGATGGTGGGCCCTGCGTCATCCGCCGAGGTGAGCGGCGCCGCGTCGAGGATGACCAGGGCGGTGATGAGCTTGGTGATGCTCGCGATCGGAAGCGGTTCGCCCGTCCCTGTCGCCGACCAGGTCCCGCTTGCCCCCTCGCCCAGATAGGCATCGGCGCCGGCGATGCTGATCGCCGACGCCGCGGCCGTATGCGTGGCGATGGCAGCAGCCTCCCCGACCGGGACCTGCGGTGCGCGAGTGGTCACCGCCGGCGGATTCACCGGCGCAGTGAGTGCCCACCCGACGTAGCCTCCGGTCACGGCCAGCAGCGCGACGAGGCAGACAGCGGTGATGATGAGCCCTCGTCGTCTGCGTCTTCTGCGCACCGCCGGGTCGATCCGATCGCCGCTGAACTCCTGCTCGTGCGCCATGAGCTCCGCGAAATCGGACAGCCCATCCACCGGCTGCTCGGGTGCCGTCATCGAGTGACCCTCATCGCGCCCCACCTGTCGCTCGCAATCCTCAGAAGATCTCATCCTCTCGCACGTCCCCAGCCTCCGGTATCGGCCGTTCGGGGGACAGATGTGCGGAAGACGCCGAATCACGCTGCCCGCCTGGGCGTCCCCGTACGCTGGTGCCATGGAGCGGACGCTGGATCGAATCGACGGCGATGGGCGCGCGGCGATACGCCGGGGCGCGGCGATCGGCCGGGGTCCGGCGACGATCCGCCGAGGGAAGGAAGTCGCGAATGCATGATGTGATCGTGATCGGCGCAGGACTCGCGGGGCTCCGATGCGCCGGGCTGCTCTCCACACGGCGACTCGATGTCGTCGTCCTCGACGCCGCGGATGCTGTGGGGGGACGCCAGCGCACCGACATCATCGACGGGTTCCGGCTGGATCGCGGCTTCCAGGTGCTCAATCCGGCCTACCCGGCGCTCCGCCGCAGCGTCGATCTCGACGCGCTCGCGCTGGGGACCTTCCCGGTCGGTGTGGGGGTGCGAACCGCGGATGGGATGGCCGAGCTGCGGCATCCGTTGCGGCACCCGCTGTCGATCGGCACGTCGTTGCGCAGCGGCCTGGTGAACGGTCGGGATGCCGTCGCGCTGGCACGCTGGGCCGCGCCGGCTCTGGTGCGTCCGCTCTCTCGGCTCGCCCGGAACGATGTCAGGGTGCGCGAGGGCTGGGATGCCGTGGGGCTCCGCGGCCCGCTCCGCACCGCCGTGCTCGAGCCGTTCCTCGCCGGGGTCCTGGCGGAGAGCCAGTTCGAGACGTCGAACGCGTTCGCCCGGCTGCTCGTGCGGTACTTCGCGCTCGGCCGCCCTGGCCTGCCCGCACAAGGGATAGCTGCGGTCCCGGAGCAGCTCGCCGCCCGCGCACGCACGGCGGGCGCCGACATCCGTCTGGATTCCCGTGCGGAGCGGATATCGGCGCCCGGCGATGGCGTCCGGGTCGCACTGGCCGACGGCGACTCCGTCGGAGCCGCTCGGGTGGTCGTCGCGGTCGGTCCCGACGACGTCGCCGGTCTCACCGGACTTCTCGCTCCCGTCACGAACGGCCTGCAGACATGGTGGTTCGCCGCCGCCGAACCACCGACCGGGTCCGCGTTGCTCACCGTCGATGGACGCCGAGACCGCGGCCCCGTCGTCAACACCGTCGTGATGACGCACACAGTGCCCTCGTACGCGCCGGCCGGACGCCACCTCATCGCCGCGACATGCCTGCTGCCACGCGGCGGCGATCCGGCCGAAGAGCACGAAGTCCGCCGCCACCTGAGTGAGATCTGGGGTGCAGACACCAGCACATGGGAGTTGATACGGCGCGACGACATCGAAGACGCGCTCCCGGCCCAACCGGCACCCCTCGGAGCAGCGCGACCGCCGCGCTACGCCGAGCGCCTGTACGTCGCAGGGGACCATCGAGACACCGCGTCGATTCAAGGCGCCCTCGCGTCTGGCGAGCGTGCCGCGCGTGCGGTGCTGTCTGACGCGGGGTATTCGGGGAGCACCGCTGCGCTTCACGGCTGACGTGCGATGACGTCACAGCTCGCGGTCACGGCCGACGAGGCGTCAGCAGCGATCGGTAACCTCCGGTGACGGACACGCCGACGCCCAACGGCATACCCGCTCTGAAGAACTGCGTGCATGTCAGCAGGCCGAGCGTCAAGAGCGCCGCTCCGCCACCCAACGTCAGTGCTGTGCCTCCGGCGCTGGTGAGCTGCCACGGCAGGGGCGCCAGACCGAGCAGGAGGACACCCAGCGCGACGAGCCATACATCGAGCCGCCAGTAGAACGAGAAGCTCCACCAGAACGCCGAGGACGAGTCGGGAACACCGAATCGCCGCACCACGGCGAGGAACCAGAGCTTCTTGAACAGCGATCCCACAACCGCTCCGGTCATCAGCGCGGCAAGGCCTCCGTAGACGCCGATGAGGAACACGGCATCCGATTCCGCGTCGAGGATCATCGCGTCCTGCCTCGCATCCGCGTGCCGGACCAGCAGAGAGAGCACCCAGGGCATCGCGATCAGCCACGCGACGAACGGCGGGAGGATCCACGCAGCGTGGACGACGACAGGGAGCGGTCGGAAGACGGCGACATTGGTGACCTCGTTCTTGATCATCGTCCCGCGACGAAGGAGCTCGCCCAGGAACGTGAGGATTCCTCCGATGAAGAATGCGATGAACGGCGGAGCAGGATCTCGACGACAGTGGGGTACTCGTCCACGAAAGGCAGATTCATGCGTCCGGGCTCATCGATCGCGTAGGGGATGCTGTAGACGGCCGCCATGACGAGGCCGAGCGCGATCGAGAGCACCCCGGCGCAGAGAAGCACCCACCACCAGCGACGCGGGATCAGCTCGACCGACTCCGCATCCATCGGGGAGGCGATCCCCCCGGAGGACTTCCTCGCGGATGCCTTCTTCTTCGTCCCGTTCTTCGCAGCCATGATGACTCCCCCTCCGGCTGCTCAGTCTGTCACTCCCACGTGCGACGACGACGACGGGACGATCGAGCTGTGCGGCAGCCCGACCAGCTCCGGGGGCGATCCCTCGCGCGTCACACGCGCACCCCGTCACGGATGCCGGCGAGCAGCTTCTCTCCGATGCCCGGCACGGCGAGCAGATCATCGACCGAGGCGAACCGCCCGTTCTCCTCTCGCCACGCGATGATGCGCTCCGCCAGCGCAGGACCGATACGCGGCAGAGTCTCGAGCGCTGCCTGATCAGCCGTGTTGAGATCGACTCGGTCATCGCCAGGCGTGGATCCTCCTGTGTCTGCAGCAGCTGCTCCGACCACCGGCACGATGATCTGCTCGCCGTCCGAGAGCACGCGGGCGAGATTGATCGCGGCAAGGTCGGCGTCTTCGGTCGTTCCCCCGGCAGCAGCCACCGCGTCGACCAACCGCGCATCGAGGTCGAGGACGTAGAGCCCAGGATTCGCGACGGCTCCGAGCACATGGACGTACAGCTCGCCCGATGAGCCTGCGGTCCTCTCACCTCCGCTCGACAGCGGCACGGACTCCGTGGGTGCGGCCTGGCCCCGCATCAACCCGAGCCCGACTGCGGCCGAGAGCACGACGAGCGCAAGCACGATCGCTGCGCCGACGCCCAGCCTCAGCCGTCGCGGGGGTGTCGACGCAGACGGGGACTCGGGCATCCGACAACGCTAAGGGGCCCGCAGAGGGAGGAAAGACGTCCGGCCGCCCATCGGGGAGAACCCCCGCGGGCGGCCGGATGTGCAGAGCGGATGAGTCGGCGGTGATGAACCGCGGGATCAGCCCTTGACGACGATGCTGACGATCTTCGGAGCGCGCACGACGACCTTGATGATCTCGCGGTCGCCGATCGAACGGATGACCCGCTCATCGGCGCGAGCCAGTGCTTCGAGCTCGGCCTCGCCGATGCGCGCCGGCACCTCGAGCTGGGCGCGGACCTTGCCGCCCACCTGCACGACAGCGGTCACCGTGTCTTCGACAAGGAGAGCCGGGTCGGCGGACCGCCACGTGACGAGACCGACGGAGGGCTCGTGACCGAGGATCTCCCAGATCTCCTCCGCGGTGTGCGGGGCGATCAGGTCGAGCATCACCGCGACCGTCTCGGCGGCTTCGCGGACAGCCGGATCAGCCGCACCTGCAGCGCCGTCGATGGTCTTGCGGGTGATGTTGACCAGCTCCATCAGACGCGCGACGAGGACGTTGAACTTCGTCTGCTCGACGAGGGCCGGAGCATCGGCGAGCAGCTTGTGCGTCGCACGGCGCAGCGCCGAGTCGCCTCCGGCGAACACCACGTCGACCGGGGACGACACCTCGCGGGCGATCCGCAGCGCACGCGCCAGGAACTTCTGGGCGCCCGTGGTCGAGACGTCTGCCCAGTCCTTGTCATCTTCGACCGGGCCGGCGAACGCGAGGCCGACACGCAGTGCATCGGCACCGTAGGCGTCGAGCTCCTCTTCGAAGAGCACCAGGTTGCCCTTGCTCTTCGACATCTTCGCGCCGTCGAGCAGGACCATGCCCTGGTTGATCAGGTTCGAGAAGGGCTCGGTGAAGTCGATCAGCCCCATGTCGAACAGCACCTTGGTGATGAAGCGCGCGTAGAGCAGGTGCAGAATGGCGTGCTCGACGCCGCCGATGTACGAGTCGACCGGCGACCAGCGGGCGGCCTGAGCCGGATCGAATGCCACGGTGTCGCTGTTCGGCGAGAGGAAGCGCAGGAAGTACCACGAGCTGTCGACGAACGTGTCCATCGTGTCGGGGTCGCGCAGCACGGGGTCGCCGCTGGCGGCGTCCACCGTGCGCACCCAGCTCTCGGCCGCGCCGAGAGGCGAGGATCCCTTGGGCTTCAGGTCGAGTCCCTCGACGCTGGGCAGCTTCACCGGCAGCTGGTCTTCAGGCACGGGGATGATCCGGCCGTCCTCGGCGTGCAGCATCGGGATCGGCGTTCCCCAGAAGCGCTGGCGAGAGATCAGCCAGTCGCGCAGCCGGTAGTTCTTCGCCGCACGCCCCGTTCCGGAGGCCTCGAGCTGCTCGATCGCGCGGGCGATCGCGTTGCGCTTCGACAGACCGTTGAGGGGGCCGGAGTTGATCATCCGTCCCTCGCCGGTCAGAGCGATGCCCGTGGTCGCGGGGTTCTGCTCGTCGAGTGCCGCGCCGGTGTCGATCGGCACGCCCTCCTCGTCGACCTCGATGACCGGCATTGCGCCGGTGATGGGAGCCGTCGTGTCGACGACGACCTTGACCGGCAGGTCGAAGGCACGCGCGAAGTCGAGGTCGCGCTGGTCGTGCGCAGGCACGGCCATCACTGCTCCGTGCCCGTAGTCGGCCAGCACGTAGTCGGCCGCCCAGACCGGCAGCTTCTCGCCGCTGACAGGGTTGATCGCGTACCGCTCGAGGAAGACGCCGGTCTTCGGGCGATCCGTCGCCTGACGGTCGACATCTGTGGTCTTCTGCACATCGGCCAGATACTTCTGGAAGCGCTCGCGCACCTCGACAGGAGCATCCGCCGCCAGCTCGGACGCCAGGTCGGAGTCGGGAGCGACCACGAAGAAGGTCGCGCCGTGCAGGGTGTCAGGCCGCGTCGAGAACACCGTGACCGGCTCCTCGCGTCCCTCGATACGGAAATCGACGTCGGCGCCGATCGAGCGGCCGATCCAGTTGCGCTGCATCTGCAGCACCTTGTGCGGCCAGAAGCCCTCGAGCTGGTTCAGGTCGTCGAGCAGACGGTCGGCGTAGTCCGTGATCTTGAAGTACCACTGCGTCAGCTTCTTCTTCACGACCTCGGCGCCGCAGCGGTCGCAGCGCCCGTCGACGACCTGCTCGTTCGCGAGCACCGTCTGGTCGTTCGGGCACCAGTTGACGGCGCTCTTCTTGCGATAGGCCAGGCCACGCTCGTGCAGCTTCAGGAACAGCCACTGGTTCCAGCGGTAGTACTCGGGGTCAGAGGTGTGCAGCACGCGCGACCAGTCGAACGAGACGCCGTAGTTCTGGAACGCCTGCTTCTGCTGGGCGATGTTCTGGTACGTCCACTCGCGCGGGTCGGCTCCCTGGCGGATCGCCGCGTTCTCGGCCGGCAGACCGAAGGAGTCCCAGCCGATCGGGTTGAGCACGTTGTGCCCGCGGTGGCGCCAGAACCGGGCCACGATGTCGGAGTAGAGGTAGTTCTCGGCGTGACCCATGTGCAGGTCGCCCGAGGGGTACGGGAACATCGCCAGCACGTAGCGGCGGGGCCGCTTGTCGTCATCGCCGCCGGTGAGGAACGTCTCGTTCTCCGCCCAGTACTTCTGCCACTTGGCCTGGATAGCGTGCGCCGAGGAGGTCTCCTCGTCGACGGGAGAGGTGGACAGGTTCTCAGACAACGAACGCACGACCAATCTGAAGGGAAAAGGGGATCAGTTCAGGATATCGGAAGCCCAGGCCGCAGGCATTTCCGCTCCCAGCGCCGAGAGGGGTGCGCGCGCCTTCGTCGCGACCTCTGCGACCTCGGATGCGGCGACCGATCGCCACGTGATCCCGCCGCCCGCACCGACGACCGCCTCTGCACCGTCAAGGACGATGCTGCGGATGACCATCGCGAGATCGAGTGCCCCGTCATCGCCGATATACCCGAAGCATCCGGCATACACACCCCGCGGCGCGCCCTCCAGGTCGTGCAGACGCGTCATCGCCGAGAGCTTCGGCGCGCCTGTCATGCTGCCGGCAGGAAAGGATGCCTCGAGGAGGGCACTCGCCGTCGTGCCTGCGGCCGCGGTGCCGCTGACAGTGCTGACGAGCTGATGCACCGCCGGATAGGTCTCGACCGCCCACAGCGCGTCGACACGGATCGACCCCGGTTCGCAGACCCTCGACAGGTCGTTGCGCATCAGATCGACGATCATGACGTTCTCGGCGCGCTCCTTCGCATCGACGGCGAGCTCGGACGCGAGTGCGGCGTCGTGCGCGTCATCGCGGCCACGGGGTCGCGTCCCCTTGATCGGACGCGTGCGGATGACTCCGTCTTCCGCATGGAGGAACTGCTCTGGGCTGGCACTGAGCAGCGAGCGACCGCCGATGCGGATGAAACCGCCGTGATGCGCCGGGGTGGCCGCGCGGAGTCGTCGATAGACCGCGACGCCGTCGTGCACCCCGGGGACGGTGAAGCGCGTGGTCAGGCACAGCTGGTAGGCGATTCCCGCCCGGATCAGCTCGCGGCAGCGCTCGATGAGTGCGGCGTACTCGGTCGGAGTGTGCCGCGCCTCGACGTGCCTCGACGCGCCATCATGCAGGGCCGGTTCGCCGTCGAGTGCCGTCATCGCCGCGGCGTACGTCACGAAGACGCCCCACTCCTCGAGATCCGTCTCGGCCGCGGCCACCCAGACGTCACCGGTCGCATGGTCGAACGCGGCCAGCCGGGAGATCCGCAGCCAGGCCCCGCCCGGCACGTCGGCCGCCTCCGAGACGGGGGCTCCCGCTGCTCGGGCGCCGCTCTCGTAATCGCACCACCCGACCCACCCTCCCCGCAGCAGCGGGCCCGCGTCGGAAGCAGCAGTGCCGACGTCCAGTCGGACGTCCCCGGGGAATGACGACGCAAGGCCGGTTCCGATGAAGCTCCATCCTTCGGACGCATCGGCCCCGGCGTCGAGCCAGAACACGTCTGCGCACTCACGCTCGAGCGCGAGGAAGAGCGCTTCGGGCGCCACCCGGTCGCCGAGGACGCGGGCGCTCAGAGGTTCGGGCACGTTCTCAGCCTAGGCCGCGGCGAGTCCCGTATTCTCAAGGAGTGGACGAGTTCGTGCCGTGGCTGATCGACTTCATGCGGTCCATCGACCCGGTCGCCCGCACGCTCGTCGCGGGGCTCGCCGTGATGCTCGAGACCAGCGTTCTGATCGGTCTCGTCTTCCCCGGCGACACGGTCGTGCTCGTCGCATCCATCGGCATCACCAGCCTCCCTCAGGCCGTGGCGATGGTCGTCTCCGTCGTGCTCGGCGCGTTGATCGGCGAGAGCATCGGTTTCTGGCTGGGGCGATGGATCGGCCCCCACATCCGCGCCTCCTGGGTCGGTCGTCGGGTCGGTGAGGAGAACTGGGTGCGCGCCGAGCGGTACCTCGCGCGCCGCGGGGGCATCGCGATCTTCCTCTCGCGCTTCCTGCCCGTGCTGCATTCTCTCGTGCCCCTGACAGTGGGCATGAGTCACTATTCGTACCGCCGGTTCCTCGCGTGGACGGCGCCCGCCTGCCTGCTCTGGGCGACGGCCTACGTGAGCATCACGTCGCTCGCCGCCGGCAGCTTCGATGAGCTCGCCGACCGGGTGCACTACGCGGGGTACATCTTCGTCGGCATCATCGCGCTCTTCCTCATCGCTGTATTCGTCGGCAAGAAGGTGATCTCGCGCCTCGAGTCGCGTCACCTCGACATCTCCGACACGAAGGACTCGACCGACGTGAAAGACTGAAGCAATGGCTTCGTCACCTCCGGCGCCCCGGATCCACTGGTTCGCGCGCCTCGAACACCGCCTCCACGTGTGGCGCGAGGGACGAGCGCGCCGTCGCGGTCGTACCGCGACCATCCTCCCCTTCCCCGGTTACGGCGGGCCCGGGTGGGTACGAGTCGTCGGACGCGTGCTCATCGTCCCGCCCGCGCGGAGCACGAAAGACGGCGAGCCGGCGAGCGTCCGCGGCTGGCGGAGCTTCGTCGGCATCCCGGTGAGCTTCGCGAAGGTCGCCGTGCAGATCGGCGACTCGACGCACTACGTCGTCGCTGACCGAGGCGGGGTGATCGACTCGGTCGTGCACGCCGACCTCGAGCCCGGGTGGCAGACGTTCACGTTCTCCGTCGAGGGACAGGATCCGGTCGAGACGACCGCGTTCATCGTCGCCGAGTCGACGCACTTCGGCGTGGTCTCCGACGTCGACGACACCGTGATGGTGACGGCTCTCCCCCGTCCGTTCATCGCCGCCTGGAACTCGTTCGTCGTCGACGAGCACGCGCGCATCCCCGTCCCGGGTATGGCCGTGCTTCTCGATCAGGTGCTGCGCGAGTACCCGGGCGCCCCGATGGTCTACCTGTCGACCGGCGCCTGGAATGTGGCCCCCACGCTCCGGCGCTTCCTCGGGCGCCACCTCTTCCCTGCAGGCTCCATGCTCCTCACCGACTGGGGTCCCACGCACGACCGTTGGTTCCGCAGCGGCCGAGAGCACAAGCTCACCAACCTGCGTCGCCTGGCCACCGAGTTCCCGCACGTGAAGTGGCTGCTGATCGGCGACGACGGCCAGCACGACGAGTCCATCTATTCGGAGTTCATGGACGAGCACCCCGATTCGATCGCCGGCGTCGCCATCCGTCGACTGCTGCCGGCCGAGGCGGTTCTCGCGGGTGGACGCGCCGGTCACGAGCAGCATGCCGAAGGCGTCGCCCCGTGGGTCAGCGCCGAAGACGGCGCGGGACTCCGTGACCTGCTCGGCAAAGCCGGCATCCTCCGCTGACATGATCACGTCGCTTCCGCGGACCGACTGGCTGGAGCGTGAGCGAGCGCACCAGGCGAGAGCCGACGCGCTCACGGCAGAGCACAGGGAGCGGGCTGCCCGAGGCGAGAAGCACCCGGTGTGGGACTTCCTCTTCACCTATTACAGCTACAAGCCTGCGCAGCTGCGTCGGTGGCACCCGGGCGCCGGGATCGAGCTGGAGCAGGCCCCCGAGCGGCTGACGTGGCGCTGGTACTCCCCCGGCAGGACCGAAGACGGTGCGATCGCGGATGCCGCCGTGTTCGCGCGCGAGAAGGCGGACCTCGCCGATCTGGTAGAGCGGATGCTGCGCCGCACCGCCTCGCGCCCCGGTCAGTTCGGATGCTTCGGGCTGCACGAGTGGGCGATGGTCTACCGTGCCGACGAACACAGGCATCCGGTGCCCTTGCGTCTCGGACAGGCGGGCACCGATCTCGTCGTCGAGAGTCACGACCTCAGGTGCACGCATTTCGATGCCTTTCGGTTCTTCACGCCCGAAGCGGTGCCGCGCAACCGCACAGAGCTGACCCGCGACGACCAGCCTCTGTTCGAGCAGCCGGGTTGTCTGCACGCCGGCATGGACCTGTACAAATGGGCGGTCAAGCTCGGCCCTCTGGTGCCGGGCGATCTGCTGCTCGATGCGTTCGAGCTCGCGAGGGACATCCGCCTTCTCGACATGCAGGCCGCTCCCTATGATCTGGCACCGTGGGGCATCGTGCCCGTGCCGATCGAGACCGCCGAGGGCAAAGCGGACTACGTGCGTCAGCAGCGCGTCTTCGCCGAGCGAGGCACGCGTCTTCGCAGCGAACTCCTGCACGCGTGGCTCGGCTCGGGTGAGCCCGCCGCAGTCGCGAGCTGACGCGTCAGCCCACCGGCTCGCACTCCGGGCACAGCGCCCAGTCCGTCGTCGCCGACATCGACTGCAGGCGCAGCGACATCACCCGTGTCGCCGCCTCGGCGAGGCGATCGGCGGGGAGCGAGCCTGCATCGACCGCCGCAGTGAGCCCCTGCACGATCTGGCCGGCGGTGTCGGGCGTGGAGCCCGCGATCATGAGCACGAGATCGGTTCCGGCGACGACCGCCGACACCGCGTTGCGCACCGGGTCGGAGTACTCCGGAATCCCCGAGGACTGCAGCATTCCGAGGTCGTCTGTCACGATCACTCCGTCGAAGCCCAGCTCCTCCCGGGCGATCTCGTGCCAGCGCGCCGAGAGGGACGCAGGGGCCGGATCCACCGACGTGTAGGCAAGGTGACCGAACATGAGCAGTGAGGCACCGGCGTCCACACCGGCGACGAACGGCACCGCATCGGTCGCACGCCATTCGTCGAGGGTCTCACCGGTCGTCGGGATCGCCTGATGGGAGTCGCCCGGCGCCGCACCGTGACCGGGGAAGTGCTTCAGCGTGGAGGCGATGACCTGCTCCTGCGCCTCCGTGGCGGCCACGACCCGCTCTGCGGCAGTCTGAGGATCGGTTCCGAGTGCCCGACCGTAGATGAACGAGGTCGAATCGGCCGTGATGTCTGCGACCGTGCCGAAGTTCACGGTGATCCCGGCCTTCGCCACCAGCGCGGCCCGGGCGGAGAAGGCCGCCTCTGCGTCCGCGACCGGCTGCGACTTGAGACCGGTCGAGGCCGGGAACACATCGCTCCCGAGGCGCGACACGATCCCGCCCTCCTGATCGATCGCGACAAGCGGCGGCAGTGCAGGATCGACGGTGAGAGCGGCCGTGAGAGCTCGCAGCTCGTCATCCGTCGCGGGGACGTTCGCTCCCATCAGGATGAATCCGCCGATGCCCTGCTGCATATACGCGTGGAGGGCTGCGGCATCCGTCGTAGGAATGTGCCCCATCACGATGCTCGCCGCCTGTTCGGCCGTCGTCATCTCCGAGACGAGGGCCGCTGCGTGGTCATTCGTTCCCGAAGCGGAGACAGCCGACCGGACGTCGTCGACACGTACTGTGTCGTGCGTCGATGCGGACGCGGGTGCGGATGCCAGAGCCAGGCCGGCGATCACCGCCGCTCCGACCGCCCCGAAGCGACGCCGCCGCATGGCCTCAGGCGCTGAGGGCGTCGACGATGGGCACCGCGGTGTCGTCCGTGCCGTTTCCGAATCTGATGGTGCGGCCGAAGGTCGACGGGTTGCCGACGACCTCGGCGATCACGGCTGCCACATCGGCGCGGGCGACCTCTCCCTTGCCCTCGGGATCGAGGACGACGCGACCCGTGGGCTCGTCGAACGTGAGCGTGCCGGGGCCGAGGATCGTGCCGTCGAGGTCTGTCGATCGCAGGTGCTCGTCTGCCGCCCACTTCGCATCGGCGTAGGCGAAGAAGCCGTCGCTCTCGGGCACTCCGTGGTCGGCCTTGGAGCCGAGCCAGGAGACCATGACATAGCGCTTCACACCGGCAGCCTCGGCGGCATCCATGGTGCGGATCGCGGCGTCGCGGTCGACGGCGTAGGTGCGCTCAGGAGAGCCGCCACCGGCCCCCGCCGACCAGACCACGGCGTCGTGTCCGCGGATGATCTCCGCGAGCGCGTCGGTGTCGAGGGTCTCGACGTCCGCGACGAGCGCGTGCGCCCCCGTCGCCTCGACCTCTGAGACATGGTCGGGATTGCGGATGACCGAGGTCACCTCGTCGCCGCGGGCGACGAGGATCGGGGCGAGGAGGAGTGCGATGCGGCCGTGGCCGCCGAAGACGATGATTCGCGACATGTCTTCACCCTACGCGCCTGCGCCGACGTCGGCTCGGGCATGCGCTCAGCGCGGCCCCTGCGAGCTGTCGATGACGAACGCCTGAGGGTGCCCGGGAAGATACCGGACGACGACCGGCTCGCCGTAGGGCAGGTACGCGTCGCGATCAGGGTAGACCGCAGGAGTGAAGAAGTTGCTCTCGATCGTGTACTCGATGCCCGAAGATGTCGTGAAGGTGACCCAGTCGCCATCGATGGTCCCGGTCGTCGGCTGACCGTGCTCATGGATGTACGCACGCGTGATGGGGACGCCGGTGAGGCTCAGGATGCCGATCACGAGGTTCGCGACCATCACGAACGCGAGGATCCGGAACACGATCCGCAGGGCCGTGCCAACTGCCCACCCCCGCGCCGCGTTCTCACCGTGCAGCAGCCCCTCACGCTCGCGGAGGCGTCGGAGCGCGACGCCGGGCGCTGCACCGGGTGCGGACATCGCGAACAGTCCGAGGATCGAGAACCCGGCGATGAACACCATCGCGTATCCGTGCGAGGCCGGGAAGTTGATCAGCCAGATCAGAGTGTCGAGAACGCTCATCGTCCGGCCTCCTTCTCGACCGTCACGGCCACGGTGTGCGGATCCTCGCGTCGATAGAAGGCCCAGATCGGCGCGCCGACCTGGAATCGCGAGATCGCCTCGGGAAAGGCGAACACCGTCGTGTCGGCCTCCCAGGTCGCGGCGCCCTCCGGTGCCATGAGCACCTTGAGCGCCAGCTCGCTCTGCCCCTCGAGGCGGCGTCCGGTGGGGCGCACCTCGAGCACGGATGCCGGCACCTGCGTGCCACTCGTTCGCGCTCTCACCAGACGAGGGTCGATCAGACCCCGTTCGATCCGCCACTGCAGCATCGCGTCCCGCACCGCGGGGTCGGTGATGTCGGCGAGCTCGACCGTGTCCTGATCGCTGAGGCTGTATCGGACCGGGATCGGCTGCCCGACCTGCAGGGCCCCGATCTCGCTGTGATCGACGAGCATCCGCAGCTGCCCGACGAAGTCCTCGCCCACTCCTGGGGTGACTCGGATGAACAGGTCGTACTGGGGCACATCGTTCACCGTCAGACCGGTTCTCGAGATCTCGACGAGGCGGCCCACGCCGATCTGTGACTCGCCCCTCACCTTCCGGCGGCGACCGAAGCCCGACATCGTGCCTCCGAAGGTGAGGAGCAGTCCCCATGCGACCCCGATGAAGATCGGCCCTCCGAGGGTGTCCTCTCCCGAGAACGGGAGGATCGACTCCCGCTGGTTCACACCGAAGAGACCCTCTCCGGTCCAGATGACGAGCCAGGCCGACAGCAGCAGCCAGACGACCAGGAGCACGATGCGGATCATGCCCTCAGCGTAGCGACGGGGTGTCGCTCGATCACGCGCCCGGGAGACGGTCCCGTCCCGGCCGTTCTACGAGGTGCGCAGGGATTCCCTCGCCAGCGCGCGTTGCACGCCCTTCGCCGCCGAGCGCCCCGCCCGGTTCGCACCGATCGTGCTCGCCGATGGGCCGTAGCCGACGAGTTGGACCCGCGGATCCTGCACCGCTGTCGTGCCGCGGCCTCCACGGTCGAGTTGGATGCCGCCGGCCGCACTGCGCAGATGCAGCGGGGCGAGGTGCGCGATGGCGGGTCGGAATCCTGTCGCCCACAGGATCACGTCGACGCGCTCGAACGAGCCGTCGGCCCAGCGGACGCCGTCCGGTTCGATGCGAGCGAACATCGGACGGCGTGCGGCGTACGCCCCGAGACGCTCGGCCTCGCGCTCCTGCGGTCGCAGCATGAGTCCGGTCACGCTCACGACGCTCTGCGGAGGCAGCCCCTGTGCGACTCGCTGTTCGACGAGAGCGACCGCCGCTGCCCCGGCCTCGGGAGTGAATTCATCGTCGCGCCACACCGGCTCGCGACGCGTGACCCAGAGCGTGTCGGTGAGGGGTGCGAGGGCTCCGAGGAACTGGACGGCCGACGCACCTCCGCCCACGACCAGGACCCGCTTGCCCACGAAGTGCTCCGGTCCCGGATAGTCGACCGTGTGCAGCTGCTCGCCGAGGAACGTCTCCATGCCCGGGTAGTGCGGCAGGAACGGATGCGTCCAGGTGCCGGTGGCGTTGACGAGGGTGCGAGTGCGCCACTGCCGGTCGCCGGCATGGACCACAAGGAACCCGTCGTCGTCGATCACCCGGTCGACGCGGACAGGTCGGACCACCGGCAGACCGTGAGCATGCTCGTAGGCGGCGAAGTATGCCGGGACGGCGACGTTGGCGCGTTGTCCGTCACGCGGAGGAGGTGACTCCCCCGGCAGCTCGGCCACTCCATGCACGTCGCGCATCGTCAACGCATCCCACCGGTGCCGCCACGCGCCCCCTGGCTCGGAATCCGAGTCGAGCACGACATGGGAGATGCCCAGACGGGTCAAATGGAAGGAGGCCGACAGACCGGCCTGACCGGCGCCGATCACGACGCTGTCCAGGATGCTCACGGTGGTGACAACACCCGCGATCGCGCCGTTGTTCCGCAGGCCTCAGAGTGCGATCTGGTAGTGGGTGTACCCCGTGTGCGTCGCCACGCTGTCGTAGAGCGCGCGAGCCGTCATGTTGGTCTCCTGAGTAAGCCAGTAGACCTTCTCGCATCCGTGCTCCGCGGCCCAGCCCCGCACGTGCGCGATCAGCAGCCGCCCCGTTCCGGAGCCTCGCGATGCCGTATCGACATAGAGATCCTCGAGGTAACAGTACGCAGACCTGCTCCACGTCGCCGGGTGGGTGAGCCAGTGCACGATGCCGATAGCGCGTCCGGCATCGTCGCGGGCGACGGCGCCGTGCAGCTCCCCATCCTCGACGAGCCGCCGGAACGTGTCAGCCGTGATCTCATCCGAGAGCTGGGTGCCGTAGAACGTCAGATATCCGCGCCACAGACCCGACCATTCGTCGAAGTCCCCCTGTGTGATCGCGTTGATCGTCGTCATGCCGTCGAGCCTAACGCGACGCGCCCGGGAGGCCCTCGTCGATTGGTGTTGCGCGCGATCCGTGTAGTACTCTGTTCAAGTTGCTTCGAGCACTGAGGAAGCAGTTCTGGGCCTGTGGCGCAGCTGGTAGCGCACCTGCATGGCATGCAGGGGGTCGGGGGTTCGAGTCCCCCCAGGTCCACATACAGAAGGCCCCGCGAGAAATCGCGGGGCCTTCTTTTCGTCTGCCCCTGCTCAGCGTCGGTGGAGGCTCGGCGAACGCGTGTCATAGACGGGTCATCACGCGGCGGAGCGCCAGGGACTTGCCATCGTCTGCTGCTCCGGATAGAAAGGCCAGGCCGTCCTCGTCAGTGAGACGGTCTTCGACGAGGTGGAGGACGCACGTGCTGGGACTGTTCCGACGACAGGGGATCATGTCGTCCCCGCCATCAGACGGCCCGCGGCCGATCGCAGAACCCGGCCTCTGGTCACGCGGTGTCGGACTCGCCGCCACCCGAAGCCTGCAGACGCTGTCGGTGCTCGCCCTGGTCGCCGTCGGCGTCCTGGTGATCACTCAGCTCTCGCTGGTGTTCATCCCGGTGACGATCGCGCTCATCCTCGCCTCGGCCATCCACCCGCTCGTCGCTCTCATGCGCCGTCGCGGGGTGCCGTCGATCCTGGCGACGTGGATCGCACTGATCGGGATCCTCGCGATTCTCGGCGGGATCGTCTGGGTGATCGTCCTGACGGTCCGCTCGCAGTGGGACGACCTCATCGACTCGGCCACCGACGGCATCACCCAGGTGACGGCCTGGCTCGACACCCTGCCGTTCAACCTCGCGTCGTTCGACCTCGATGAGGTGTGGGCCGGCGTCGGAGACTTCCTGACGAGCGCATCGTTCGGACGCGGAGCGCTGGCCGGCGTCTCAGCCACCGCGAGCTTCTTCACCGGCCTCGCGCTGATGATCGTCGTGCTGTTCTTCTTCCTCAAGGACGGACCGCGCATCTGGGAGTTCCTGCTGCGTCCCTTCACCGGAGCCAGCTACGACCGCGCCCGCCGCATCGGCGACAAGACGGTCGATGTGTTCGGGGGCTACATCCGCGGGACCTCGATCGTCGCTGCGGCCGACGCGCTCGGCATCGGCATCGGCCTGGCGATCCTCCAGATCCCGCTCGCCCTGCCCCTCGCCGTGATCGTCTTCCTCACGGCGTTCATCCCGCTCGTCGGCGCGACCGCGGCAGGGATCCTCGCGGCACTCGTGGCACTCGTCACACACGGACCGGTGGCTGCCCTCATCGTGGTCGGCATCGTCGTGCTCGTGAACCAGCTCGAGGGCAACTTCCTGCAACCGGTCGTGATGGCTCGCTCACTCAAGCTGCATGCCCTCGTGATCCTGCTCGCTCTGACCACCGGGACGATCCTGGGTGGGATCGTGGGAGCGGTCCTCTCGGTGCCCATCGCCGCCGTCGCCTGGGGCATCATCACCGTGTGGGACGGACCGCACACGCCCGCGAAGCCGTTCCGCAAGAAGCGCCCCGAGACGGTCTGAGTCCGCCTGTGAAGGTCGGCAACGGCGCCCGGTACTCCCCCGGGACTGCATCCGTCAACCCGCTCCCTCTCAGACGATGAGCCGCCCTACCGTGGCCCTCACATCCCACGAGAGGAGTCGATGATGACGAACAATCCGATACCCCCGCTCGTCCCGCGGCCGGACGATGACGGAGAGATCGACGGTGTCCCCCACCGCGAAGTCGATGGGGAGCCCGTGCTCGACACGGACGCCGATGCCGACCAGGTCGACGGTGCTGCCGCCGACCGCCTGGCCGCAGAAAGACCGCTCGGCGAGGACTCCTGAGTCCCCTTGGCGCAGAAGTGCGCGGCAGGTCCCTCCCCGGGTCCTGCCGCGCACTCTGTTCAGTTCGAGAGAAGGGGTGGCAGGTGCGGGATCGCGATGGGCCTCGTCGCCCGACTCGAATCCTGCACACGAGTGACCTCTTCGAGGACTTCGGTGGCGGTGGCGTATCGCACTGCCAGAGGAAGATCACGAAGCCACACGACCTCGACCTCGGTGTCGGCGTATTCGTACACACTCGCCACCACGTGCCGCGGATCGTGCGACTCGTACCGTCGGTCGTTGATCACCCATTCCGATGGCGTGACACGATGCAATACGTATCTAGGATCTGGATCTCCGGACATGTGATTCCCTCCACGACTTTCTCCCCCACTGCACATCATCCACGGTGCCGCCCCAGGCCCACAGGGGCTTGACAGCTGCGAGAGAGACTGCAGGGAAGGGGATCAGCCGCGAGGGCGGATCGTCAGGTCGGTGAGAGCGGCGTCGTCCGGGAGGTCGAGTGCGGTGAGGATCGTCGTCGCGACCGAGTCAGCCGTGATGAAGCGCTCCGGATCGTAGTCGCGCCCCTCCTGCTGGTGCACGCGCTCCTGCATGGGCGTCGCTGTGCGACCGGGATAGATCGAGGTGACCCGCACCCCGTGCTCGGCCTCCTCGGCCCGCAGGGAGTCGGCGAGAGCCTTGAGCCCGTGCTTCGACGCGGCGTACGCCGACCAGCCTGCGTGCGCGTGAAGCCCCGCGCCGGAGTTGACGAACACCACTCGAGCACCGGAGACACGCAGCAGCGGCAGCAGCAGGCGTGTCAGCTCTGCGGGCCCCACGAGGTTCACGGCGAGCTGACGCTCCCACAGGTTCGCCGCCAGGTCGGCCACCGGCCCGAGGTCGACGACGCCCGCTGCATGGATCAGCGAGTCGATTCGTTCGGGAAGCGCCTGCTTCGACAGCGCCCATGACAGTCTTCCGGGCTGTGCCAGGTCACCGACGATCGCCGATGCGCCCGGAAGCGCCGCGGTGATCTCCTTGGCGCGCCCCGCATCACGGGCCAGCACGACGACCTGATCGCCCCGATCGAGCAGTCGGCGCGCGACGACGGAGCCGATGCCGGAACCGGCACCGGTGATCAGGTGGACGCTCATGTCAGTCGCGGTCTGCTGCAGCGGAGTCTGCGAGCTCGAACGGCACCACAGGGCAGTCCTTCCACAGGCGCTCGAGGCCGTAGTAGACCCGCTCCTCCTGGTGGAAGACGTGCACGATCAGGTCGCCGAAGTCGAGGAGCACCCAGCGGGCCTCCGCACGACCCTCACGGCGGACCCGCTTGTGGCCGGCTTCGATGAGCTTGTCCTCGATCTCATCGGCGATGGCGGCGACGTTCCGCTCGCTGTTTCCGGTGACGAGCAGGAAGATGTCGACGAGCGGAAGAGGCTCCGACACGTTGAGGGCGACGAGATCTTCACCGCCCTTCGAGACGGCGGCGTCGGCCGCGAGCTGGAGCATCTCTTCGGCGGTTTCAGGTGACTGCATTAGAACACATTCGAGTTGAAGGCGACGATCAGGGAAACGCCCAGCGCGAGCGCAAGACCACCCGCCACGATCGCGAGGATGAGCATGAGTTTGTTGCCCTTTTCGGGGGCGGGTGGGCGGATGACCTCACCGGCGGGCTTGATGGTGCTGACGGCCGCACTGGCGGCGATCGGCGTGGGCGACGATGCCGGAGGCAGCTCGCCGTCGATCAGCACGGCGTCCACATCCTTGCCGTCTGTGGTGCCGTGCGCGTGACCCTGCGAACCGAGGCCCTTGGGCAGTTCGTACGAGCCGGTCACGAGGATCTCCCCCGTGGAGGCGACCGGGCCAGACAGCGACCCGTCTCCCGGGGAGGGGTTGAAGATGAGCGTGTTCGGAGCCAGATGCTGCGATCCGGTCGAGTCACCGACGGTCAGAAGCTCGTCGAACGACGGTGAGAAGGGCTTGCGGGTCTCTGCGCCGTCGGTGAGCAGCTCCTGCCCGAAGGCGGAGTTCACCGTCGGGCGCTCCCCTTCGGCGATGTCGACGTCATCGGACTCGGCCACATCGGCCAGGACGTCGTCGTTCGCATCGGCCGGATCTGCGTCGATGCCGAGTTCGGCCACGGCCGCAGAGGTGTCGCCCGCTTCGGGAGCGGTCTGAGCGTCGTCATCCGTGGCCTCGACGGACGTCGAAGCACTGACGGGAGCGGGGAGGCCCTCGACAGCAGTGTCGTCATCGTCTTCGTCATCATCATCGGATGCAGAGGACGCGGGAGTCTCGGTCTTCGGCTCGGATGCGGGCTCGACGGGCTGCGTCTCTTCGGCCGCATTCTCGGGGGCCGATCCCTCAGGAGCATCGGACTCGTCGACAGGAACCGATCCCGTCGCGGCGCGCTCGCGCTCGCGAACCTGTCGACGTGTCAGCCCCACAGTCCCGTGGGAGGTCTCCCCCTCGGTGTCGCTCGCGCCTGACCGGGCCGGCGGGGTGGGCTCGACCGTGGTCGACTCGGGCGCCTCTGGCTTCGGCGGCACGGGTGGAGCCGCGACGGCAGCCGCAGCTGCAGCCTCCTCCACCGAGATGACCGGCGTGGAACCCGTCAGCCGGATCTCACGCAGCTGCTTTCGCGTCAGCGGACCGTGACCCTGCTGATCCGATGTACTCATGCCTTGCTCCGATACAGATGATGCTTCGCGATGTATTGAACGACTCCGTCGGGGACGAGGTACCAGACCGGCTCGTCGTCGCGGACCCGCACGCGGCAGGCCGTCGACGAGATGGACAGCGCCGGCACCTCCAGTTGGCTGACGTTGTCGCTGGGGAGGCCGTCAGTGCTTAGAACGTGTCCTGGACGCGAGACCGCGACGAAGTGGGCCAACTCCCACAGTTCATCATGGTCCCTCCAACTGAGAATTTGCGCCACGGCGTCGGCACCGGTGATGAAGAAGAGCTCTGCGTCGGGGCGCTTCTCCTTCAGGTCGCGAAGGGTGTCGATCGTATAGGTCGGCCCCTCACGGTCGATGTCCACCCTGCTCACCGTGAACTGCGGGTTGGATGCAGTGGCGATCACCGTCATCAGGTAGCGATGCTCGCTGGGGGTGACATCCGACTTCTGCCATGGGTGTCCGGTGGGGACGAAGACGACCTCGTCGAGATCGAAGGAGTGGGCGACCTCGCTCGCGGCGACCAGGTGGCCATGGTGGATGGGGTCGAAGGTGCCGCCCATCACACCGATGCGCGCAGGACGCGAGGTCGTGTCGTTCATACGGGCCTAGTGGCCGTGCCCTGCCTCGTGGCCGTCCTTGCCGTGCTTCGCCGCCCAGGCGTCGGCCTTGGCGGAGTGGCGGTTGGCGACGTTCTTGTACGACAGCGTGACCAGGCCGAGGAAGGCGAAGACGATGATGGCGATCACGCCGAAGATCAGCGTCTCGAGCTGCACATTGCCGTGGTGCTCGGTTTCGGCAGCGACCATCGCGATCTGTGCGACGAGGTTCATCCTGACTCCGTTTCGTGGCTGGCGGGCATGACTCACGAAGAGCCACAGCGCCCCCTAGTCTAGCCCTCAGCCGCGCGTCTGCCCTGCCCCACGCGCCAGCCATTTCGTGCTGGTCAGCTCGGAAAGCCCCATCGGTCCTCGCGCGTGCAGCTTCTGCGTCGAGATGCCGACCTCGGCGCCGAACCCGAACTCTCCCCCGTCAGTGAACCGAGTGGACGTGTTCACCATCACGACCGCCGAGTCGACCTCGGCCAGGAATCGCTCAGCGTTGCGCGAATCGGTGGTGATGATCGACTCCGTGTGCCCGGTGCTGTAGCGACGGATGTGGTCGAGCGCATCGTCGAGGGTGTCGACGACCTTGATCGCGATGTCGAGACTGAGGTACTCCGTCGCCCAGTCGTCTTCCGTCGCCGGGATCACGTTCGAGACGAGCCCCGCCACCATGTCGTCACCGTGGATCGCGACTCCCTCGCTCTGCAGTGCGCTCGCGACGAGCGGCACGAGCCGCGGTGCGGCTTGACGGAGCACGAGCACCGTCTCGACGGCGTTGCAGACACTGGGACGCTGCACTTTCGCGTTCACCACGATGTCCTGCGCCCAGTCGTCAGGAGCGCTCTCGTCGAGCACGATGTGCACATTGCCTGCGCCTGTCTCGATCACGGGGACGGTGGCCTCGGTCACGACGGTCTCGATCAGGCCCGCGCTGCCCCGGGGCACGAGCACGTCGATGAACCCGCGTCCGTGCATCAATGCCGTGGCGCCGTCTCGACCGAAGTCGTCGACCGTCTGCACCGCTTCCGGCGTGACGCCCGCAGCCTGCAGCGCGCCGCGCATGATCTCGACGAGCACGGTGTTCGACTCTCGTGCGGCGCTGCCACCGCGCAGGACCACGGAGTTGCCCGAGCGCAGCGCGAGCGCGGCGATGTCGACGGTGACGTTCGGACGCGCCTCGTAGATCGCGCCGACCACTCCGAAGGGCACCCGCACCTGCTCCAGCGCCACGCCGTTGGGCATCCGATGCCCTCCGACGACGCGACCGACGGGGTCGGGCAGGGCCGCGACCTGGCGGACTGCCGCGGCGAGAGCGGCGACGCGCTTCTCGTCGAGGCGCAGCCGGTCGATCAGCGATTCTCCGATGCCGTCGGACCGACCTCGCTCGATGTCTCGACCGTTGGCCGCGATGATCGCGGCAGCATTCTGCTCGAGAGCCACCGCGATGGCCTCGAGAGCCCGGGCCTTGTCATCGCTGGTCAGCCTGGCCGTGGCTCGGGACGCCTCTTTGGCGAGCTCCAGGCGCGTCTGGGGGGTCTGGTCGGTCATCCGCCCAGTCTAAGAGAGCGCGGGTTCGAACCAGGTCCCTATGTCGGCCCCGGAGAGGGCCTTGTCGACCAGGTCGGCACTCGTCACGAGCACGCCGATCCCGGACGCGGCAGCCAGGCGAGCGGCCGAGACCTTGGTCGCGGCTCCTCCGGTGCCGACGCTGTTGACGACGGTCGATCCGAACTCGAGTCCCGACAGATCGGCATCGGGGGCGACGACGTCGATGGGCTCGGCCGTCGGGTCGGACGGCGGCTTGGTGTAGAGCGACTCGATGTCGCTCAGCAGGACCAGAGCGTCGGCCTCGATCAGTTGCGCGACGAGCGCTCCGAGTCGGTCGTTGTCGCCGAAGCGGATCTCCTGCGTCGCGACCGTGTCGTTCTCGTTCACGATCGGCAGGATGCGCAGACCGAGAAGTCGCTCCATGGCCCGCCGAGCATTGCTGCGCGAGGTCGGGTTCTCGAGGTCGCCCGTCGTGAGCAGCACCTGCCCCGCGACGATGTCGAAGCGACGCAGAGACTCCTGATAGCGGTAGACCAGGATGTTCTGTCCGACCGCGGCCGCGGCCTGCTGCGTCGCCAGGTCGGTCGGGCGGGCGTCGAGACGCAGGAACGGAATGCCTGTGGCGATCGCTCCGGAGGAGACGAGGATCACCTCTGCTCCGCGCGCGTGCGCCGCGGCCAGCGCCTCGACCAGAACGGGGATCCGCCATGACGACTCACCGCTGATCGATGAGGACCCGACTTTGACGACGATCCTCGAGGCTGTGGCGAGATCCGCCCTCGTGCGAGCGGTCACTCCCCGTCCTCGCGGTAGGCCGCGAGCCGCTGAGCCTCGACCTCGGCGCGAGCCTCGGCCTTGGCATCCATGCGCTCGTAGTAGTTCTCACGACGCTCGGAGGTGGTGCGACGGGCGTTGGGCGCCAGGCGGGGATCGGTTCCGCGGGGCGCCGTCATGAGTTCGGCCGCAGACGTCATGGTCGGCTCCCAGTCGAAGACGATGCTCTCGCCTTCGCCGATGACGACGGTGGATCCCTGCACTGCACCGAGGCGGAAGAGCTCGTCTTCGACGCCCAGCTTCTCGAGGCGATCCGCGAGATAACCCACGGCCTCCTCGTTCTGGAAGTCGGTCTGCTGAACCCATCGGACGGGCTTCTCGCCCAGGATGCGATAGATGTTGCCGTAGCTGCCACCCTCGACTCGGATCTCGAAGCCCTTCTTGGGGCCGCGCGGGCGAAGGACGACGCGCTCACGCGGGACCTCGGTCGCGGCGAGCTCTGCGCGGTGTGCGTCGACGATATCGCCGAGCGCATAGGTCAACTGGCGCAGGCCCTCGTGCGAGACGGTGGAGATGTCGAAGACGCGGAATCCGCGAGCCTCGAGGTCCGGACGCACGAGATCGGCGAGGTCGCGGGCCTCCGGCACGTCGATCTTGTTCAGCGCGATGAGCTGGGGGCGCTCGAGCAGCGGAGTCTGTCCCTCGGGGACCTCGTACGCGGCCAGTTCGCCGAGGATGACGTCGAGGTCGGAGATCGGGTCACGACCGGGCTCCAGCGTCGCGCAGTCGAGCACATGCAGCAGTGCGGTGCAGCGTTCGACGTGGCGGAGGAACTCCAGTCCGAGACCACGCCCCTCGCTCGCTCCCTCGATGAGTCCGGGGACATCGGCGACGGTGTAGCGCGACTCCCCCGCCTGCACGACACCGAGGTTCGGGTGGAGCGTGGTGAACGGGTAGTCGGCGATCTTGGGGCGGGCCGCCGAGATCGCACCGATCAGGCTGGACTTGCCTGCAGAGGGATAGCCGACGAGAGCCACGTCTGCGACGGTCTTGAGCTCGAGGACGACATCGCCCTCGTCTCCCGGGGTGCCCAGAAGCGCGAATCCGGGCGCCTTGCGCTTCGGCGTCGCCAGTGCGGCGTTGCCGAGTCCGCCATGGCCGCCCTTCGCGACGACGAATCGCTCGCCGGGCTCGATCATGTCGATCAGAACCTCACCGGCGGCGTTCCTGACCACGGTGCCGACGGGAACGGGAAGCTCGAGGTCCTCACCCATGAACCCTGCACGGTGGTCGCCCATGCCGGGTCCGCCGTTGCCGGAGCTGCGGTGGGGCGAGTGGTGGTACGAGAGAAGCGTGCCCGTCTGGGTGTCGGCGATGAGAACGATGTCGCCGCCGTCACCGCCGTTGCCTCCATCGGGGCCGCCGAGCGGCTTGAACTTCTCGCGGTGCACCGAGACACAGCCGTTGCCGCCCTTGCCCGCACGCAGGTGAAGCGTCACGGTGTCGACGAAACTGACCATGTCTCTCTCCTCAATAAAGAACTCGGCCGGAACCGAGTGTTCGGCCGGCGATTCGGCCGGGAACACATGTCCCGCCGAAAACGCAAATTCGGGACGGGCCGAAGCCCGCCCCGAATCGCATGACTACTGTCGTGCTGTGATCACTCAGCAGCGGCGACGATGTTGACGACCTTGCGGCCGCCCTTCGCGCCGAACTGCACCGCACCGGCGGCCAGAGCGAACAGGGTGTCGTCGCCACCGCGGCCGACGTTCACGCCGGGGTGGAAGTGCGTGCCGCGCTGGCGGACGATGATCTCGCCGGCGAGAACCTGCTGTCCACCGAAGCGCTTGACGCCAAGTCGCTGAGCGTTGGAGTCACGACCGTTACGGGTGGAGCTTGCGCCCTTTTTATGTGCCATGTCCTGGTCTCCTCGGTCTTACTTGATGCCGGTGATCTTGACGCGCGTGAGCTCCTGACGGTGGCCCTGGCGCTTCTTGTAGCCGGTCTTGTTCTTGTACTTCTGGATGATGATCTTCGGGCCGCGGAGGTTGCCGATGACCTCTGCCGTGACCTTGACCTTCGCCAGCGAGTCGGCGTCGGTGGTCACCGAGGCGCCGTCGACGAGCAGCACTGCGGCCAGCTCGATCTTCTCGCCCTGGGCAGCCTTGACACGGTCGAGCTGAACGATCGTGCCGACCTCGACCTTCTCCTGCCGCCCACCGGCGCGCACTACTGCGTAAACCACTTCATACCTGTTTCGTTGGGGAGCTCGCGGCTCCGATATCTCACGGGAAGACTGTTGCTTGCATGCGACGCTGGGCGACGGGCACGAACGCAAGACTCTCCGCTTCGACCGTCCAGGACGACGCGGCATACGCACCAAGGGACTACTTTACCGGATGCAGGACACTGTGGCAAAACGCGCCGCCTGGTGTGTCCGGTCATACGCTGAACGAATGACCGTTCTCGTCGATGACCCCATCTGGCCCGCACACGGGCGCCTGTGGGCCCATCTCGTCAGCGACGACAGCCTGCAGGAGCTGCACGCCTTCGCGAGGTCGCACGACGTTCCTGCACGCGCCTTCGACCTCGACCACTACGACGTCCCCGAAGAGCTCATCCCCCGGCTCCTCGCCGCCGGCGCACAGCATGTCGGCGGCAAGGAGCTGGTCAGGCGACTGATCGCCTCAGGACTGCGAGTCCCCGCCCGCGACCGGCGCTGACGGCTCCGAGTTCACGGAGATGGGCGTGCCGGTGAGCGCGGCGGTGGAGACACGGCGACGACCGCGTCCCTGCCCCGGAGCTTTCGGCTCGGGAAGCGCATCGAGCACGGAATCGAGCAGCGCCTCAGCCGGGGACTTGGGCGACTTGCGGTCGGATCCGCGCTTCTTGCGGGGCTTCTTGGCTCGCTCCTGCGTGGCGGGGGCTTCCGTCGTCGTCTCCGCGGCGGGAGCGACGACCTCCGTCGGCTCGTCGGCGTTCGGAACGCGCGTCGAGGCCGCGATCTGCGCGAGCGCGGACTTCGCCCCCTCGGGGATGCTGTGCGTCGTCACCGCGGCGGGCGCCGAGTTCTGCGACTGGCCGTTGCCGCCGCGCTGGCGACGGTTGGACTGCGAGTTGCCGTTGCCGTTGCCGTTGCTGCTCGAGCGGTGCTTCACGACCGGGTCGTGGTGCACGATGACGCCGCGACCGGCGCACACGTCGCACGCCTCGCTGAACGTCTCGAGCAGGCCGAGGCCGAGCTTCTTGCGGGTCATCTGCACGAGGCCGAGCGACGTGACCTCGGCGACCTGGTGCTTCGTCCGGTCACGGCTGAGGCACTCGATCAGGCGGCGCAGCACGAGGTCGCGGTTCGATTCGAGCACCATGTCGATGAAGTCGACGACGATGATGCCGCCGATGTCGCGCAGACGCAGCTGGCGGACGATCTCTTCCGCCGCCTCGAGATTGTTCTTGGTGACCGTCTCTTCGAGGTTTCCGCCCGAGCCGACGAACTTTCCCGTGTTGACGTCGACGACCGTCATGGCCTCGGTGCGGTCGATGACCAGCGAGCCACCGGACGGCAGCCAGACCTTGCGGTCGAGCGCCTTCTCGATCTGCTCCGTGATCCGGAACACATCGAAGGGATCGCTCTCGTCCTCGTACGACTCGACGCGCTCGAGCAGATCAGGCGCGACACTCTCGAGGTAGGCGCGGATCGTGCGCTGCGCGTCCTCGCCCTGGATCAGCATCTTCGTGAAGTCCTCGTTGAAGACGTCGCGGACGATCTTGACCAGAAGGTCGGGCTCGGCGTGCAGCAGCGCCGGCGCCTGCTGGCTCTCGACCTGCTTGCGGATGTGCTCCCACTGGCTGGTGAGCCGCTGAACATCGCGAGTGAGCTGGTCTTCGGTGGCACCTTCGGCCGCCGTGCGGACGATCACCCCGGAGGACTCGGGGAGAACCTCCTTGAGGATGCGCTTCAGGCGCGTGCGCTCGTTGTCGGGCAGCTTGCGGCTGATGCCGTTCATCGATCCGCCGGGCACATACACGAGGTAGCGACCCGGAAGCGAGATCTGGCTGGTCAGACGGGCGCCCTTGTGGCCGATCGGATCCTTGGTGACCTGCACCAGGACGCGGTCGCCCGCCTTGAGCGCGAGTTCGATACGACGCGGCTGGTTGCCGGTCTCGACGCCATCCCAGTCGACCTCGCCGGAGTAGAGCACGGCATTGCGGCCACGGCCGATGTCGACGAACGCGGCCTCCATGCTCGGCAGCACGTTCTGCACGCGGCCGAGGTAGACATTGCCGATCAGCGAGGCATCCTGGTTGCGCGCGACATAGTGCTCGACGAGCACGCCGTCTTCGAGGACGCCGATCTGCGTCCGGCCGTTCTTGGAACGGACGACCATCTTGCGGTCGACAGACTCACGACGCGCGAGGAACTCCGCCTCGGTGACGACCGGTCGCCGACGACCGGCATCCCGTCCGTCGCGACGGCGCTGCTTCTTCGCCTCGAGGCGCGTGGAACCCTTGATCGCCTTGGGCTCGGTGATGTACTCGACGACGCGCTGGCGGGGCTGGCGAGGTTCGTCACGCTGCTCACGCGGCTCGCGCGGCTCGACATCGTCGGAACCACCGCGACGGCGGCGGCCACGGCGGCCGGCCGGCTCCTCCGGCTCCCGCTCGGCGATGCGGTCGAACACACGCTCGCGGCCCGGACGGGCCGGGAGCGGAAGGACCTCGGGAGCGTAGAAGTGCAGCTGCGTCGATACCTGAGAGACGAAGACCTCGGGCAGCAGCCCCAGCGACACGGCCGTGAGGGGCTGGGGCGCCTCGGGCTTCTCCTGGGCAGGCTCAGCAGCGGTCTCTTCAGAAGAGGCTTCGGCCGCGGGAGCGTCGACGGCAGGAGCGTCAGCAGCAGGAGCGTCAGCGGCAGGAGCGTCAGCGGCAGGAGCGTCAGCGGCAGGAGCGTCAGCGGCAGAAGTAGGAGCCTCAGCGGCAGGAACTGCCTCGGCGGAAGCCTCCGCAGGAGGTGCGTCCTCAGCAGGAGCATCCGCAGCAGAAGCATCCTCAGCAGGAGCATCCGCAGCAGGAGTCTCCTCCGCCGGAGAGGGCTCAGCGGTCGAACCCGCGCCGTCCTCCGAAGCATCGGACGTGCCGTCGGCCTCCGGAGCGTCGGCGACTACCTCTGCGGGCGCGTCAGCATCCGCAGAGAAGTCGAGGGTAGGGGCGTCGTAGTCATTGTTGTCATCGGCCATCTCTGGCTTGCTCCTCGCGCGGACACTTCGTGTTCCGCTAACTCTCATGCGGCACCCGCAGGTGCCGCGAACTCATTCGGTGTGCGACCGGCTCATGGCTCTGATCACGAGGGGCATACGGCCCCGAAGTCTGCGTCGATGCCCGCCGCGACAGGATCGAGCGATGCATCACAGGCCATTATCGCACCAAGTGCGCCGGTTCGCGGCATCGTCGGGGCACTGAGTCGTTTTCTCCGGCGCGCTCACGCCCGATACATAGCGATCGCTGAGAGAATCCAGACATGAGCGAGCAGCGCACCCGCCCCGTCGTCTATGCCGTGTGGTTGATCATCGCGAGCGTCATCGGCTGGTTCGCCGCCTTCCAGCTCACGGTCGAGAAGTTCGTGCTTCTCGAGAACCCGACCGATGCCCTGGCCTGCGACGTCAGCCCCTTCATCCAGTGCAGCAAGAACCTGGGCTCGTGGCAGGGCGAGATCTTCGGCTTCCCCAACCCGCTGCTCGGACTGACCGGGTGGATGGCGCCGTTGGTCGTCGGGGTCGCGATCCTCGCTGGAGCCCGCTTTCCCCGCTGGTTCTGGGCTGCGTTCGGCGCCGGCATCACGTTCGCATTCGGACTCGTCTGCTGGCTGATCGGCCAGAGCCTGTATGCATCGAACCTCGGAGTGCTGTGCCCGTGGTGCATGGTGACCTGGGCCGTGACCATCCCGACGTTCTTCGCAACCACGCTGCATCTCACTCGGAACGGCACGTTCACCAAGAGCGAGAAGGCCCAGGCGCGTGCGGACAAGCTCATGGTCTGGGTTCCGCTGGCGACCATCCTGGCCTACGCGATCATCATCGTGATGGCTCAGCTGAAGGGTCTCGACTTCCTCGGCGAGATGGCGCGCATCATCTTCTGAGTCCTCACCCCTGACACGACGAAGCCCGCCGCACGATCTCGTGCGGCGGGCTTCGTCGTGAGCGGATCGGTCAGTCGAACCAGATGCCGAGCTCGCGTGCGGCCGACTCGGGGCTGTCCGAGCCGTGCACGAGGTTCTGCTGCACCTTGAGGCCCCAGTCGCGACCGAAGTCGCCACGGATCGTACCGGGTGCGGCGGTGGTGGGGTCGGTCGTGCCGGCGAGCGACCGGAAGCCCTCGATCACGCGGTTGCCCGCGAGGCGGATCGCGACGGACGGCCCTGAGAGCATGAACTCGAGGAGCGGCTCGTAGAACGGCTTGCCCTCGTGCTCGGCATAGTGCTCGGCCAGCAGGTCGCGGTCGGGCTCGACCAGGCGGATGTCGACGAGGGAGTATCCCTTCGCTTCGATGCGAGCCAGGATCGTGCCCGTGAGGCCGCGGGCGACGCCATCGGGCTTTACGAGGACGAGGGTTTCTTCGGTGGCCATGTCATTCACTCTCTGTCTGAGTCTCGGTCGTGGGCCCGTCAGGACGTCGTGCGTCCAATCGGGCCCCCATGATCGTCGCATACCCCCACATGCCGCCGAAAACCACGACGACGAGCAGGATCGCGGGCACCAGGATAGCCGCCAGCGCGATGACGACCTGCAGGATCCACCCTGCGGTGATCGCCCAGGGCTTCGTGATCATCCCGGCGACGGCGATGCAGGCGAGTCCCACGACCGCGCCGCCGACGATCCCCCACCACTGCGGGATGCCGGCAGGCAGCGACTTCAGACCGAAGACCGTGAGGCCCGCGAGGAAGACGACGATCGACTCGAACCCGAGCACGATCGGCGCCAGCTTCTGTACGAGCGTGCGGGGCGGACGCGGAGGACGCGCAGACGGGGAGACGGCGGTCATGCGCGCCACCCGGACTTCCAGTCCTCTGCCTCGGCGAGGGCGATCGCCTCGCCGGCGAGCACGACCGACCCGGCGATCACGACGGCTCGGCGATCGGACGATGCCGCCCATTCCCGTGCGGCATCAGCAGCCTCAGCGAGGGTCGGATGGACGGTCGCACGCTGTCCCGTCGCCTCGACGAGGTCGGCGATGAGATCCGCGTCGCTCGCGCGGTCGGACTCCGGCGCGGTGGCGAAGACGTGCGCTGCTGCAGGTGCGAGCTTCGCGACGATGCCGGCGGCGTCCTTGTCGGCGAGCACACCCAGCACGACGCCCCACTCGTCGAAGTCGAAGCTGTCGTCCATCGCGAGAACGAGCGCGGCGGCGCCGTGCGGGTTGTGCGCGGCATCGACGATCACCGTCGGAGCGATCCCCAGCAGCTGGAGGCGTCCGGGCGAGGTCGCTCCCTGGAGCCCCTCGGAGATGATGTCGGCGGCGATCGGCTGCTCGCCGCCTCCGATCAGCGACTCCACGGCGGCGACCGCGAGGGCGGCGTTGTGCCCCTGGTGAGCACCGTACTGCGGCAGGTACTCCTCGACATAGGCGCCGGCGAGTCCGCGGATGGTCAACAGCTGTCCACCGACGGCGAGCTTCTGGTCGGCAAGCCCGAACTCCTCACCCTCGAACGCGATCGTGGCGTTCTTCTCGGCGGCGACGCGACGCAGCACTTCAGCGGCCTCTGCGGGCTGCTGCGCCGAGACGACGGCCGCGCCTTCCTTGATGATCCCCGCCTTGACCGTCGCGATCTCGGCGATCGTGCTTCCGAGACGATCCGCGTGGTCGATGTCGATGGGCGCGAAGACCGCCACGTCGCCGTCCGCCGTGTTGGTCGAGTCCCACTCGCCGCCCATGCCCACCTCGAGCACGAGCACGTCGACAGGGGCATCGGCCACGGCCACGAAGGCGAGCACGGTGAGCAGCTCGAAGAACGTGAGCGGCTCCTCCCCTGCGGCCTCGAGCTCGGCGTCGACGATCTCGACGAAGGGCTCGATCTCATCCCACGCGTCGGCGACAGCGGCATCCTCGATCGGCTCGCCGTCGATCATGATCCGCTCGGTGAAGCGCTCGAGATGAGGACTCGTGAACAGCCCGGTGCGCAGCCCGTGCGCCCGAAGCAGAGTCTCGATCATCCGAGCCGTCGACGTCTTGCCGTTGGTCCCCGTGATGTGCACGACGCGATAGGTGCGCTGCGGGTCGTCGAGGTAGGTGAGGATGCGCGCGGTGCGCTCCTTGCGCGGCTGCACCCAGCGCTCCCCCGCGCGGCTCAGCAGCGTCTCGTAGACGGCATCCGCCCTGTCACGTGCGCTCATGCGCTCGGCTCCTCGATGTTCGTGTCGATCGTGACGATGATCGGACGCTTGTCGGCGCCCAGCGCGGTCGCCCCGCTGCGGAACACGCCGCCTCCCGGGCTGGTGACGTCCTGCACGAGAGCGTTCATCTCGTCGGTGGCCTGCACAGCGAACGCCACAGCCAGGGTCTCCCCTGCGATCAGCTCCGCATGCGCCTGCAGCGCCTCGGCGTCCCCCGGGCTCACGTTGAGCGCGAGCACGATGCGATCGCTCACGTCGAGGTCAGCGTTCTTGCGGGCCTCCTGCACGACGCGGATCGCGTCGCGGGCGAGTCCCTCCGCTTCGAGCTCGGGTGTCGTCTGCGTATCGAGCAGCACGACGCCCCCCGTCGGCACGAGGGCGAGAGCCTCGCCCTCCGGACGACCGGCGGTCTCGAGCGCGAGCTCGTACTCCGACGGCTCGAGAGCGATACCGCCCGCGGTGACGACGCCGTCGCTCTCCGACCAGTCGCCTGCCTTCGCGGCTTTGATCACGGTCTGCACGTTCTTGCCGAGCCGCGGGCCGGCGGCACGCGCGTTGACGCTGAGCCGGTGGCTGATGCCGTAGTCCGCGGCAGTCGTCTCGGACTGCGGGACGAGCTCGACCGACTTGACGTTGAGCTCCTCGCGGAGGATGTCCTCGAACTGGCCGAGCGTCCCTGCCAGCGGTGACACGACCGTGAGGCGGGCGAGCGGCAGACGCACGCGCAGCTTCTCCTTCTTGCGCAACGCGTTGCCGACGCTCGAGAGCTCGCGGACGGCATCCATGGCATTCCGGATCTCGTCGGCGGCGGGGAACGCGGTGGCGTCAGGCCAGTCCTGCAGGTGCACGCTGCGTCCGCCTGTGAGCCCCTGCCAGACGCGCTCGCTGACGAGCGGCACGAGCGGAGCCGCGACGCGGGTCAGCGTCTCGAGCACGGTGTAGAGCGTGTCGAAGGCCTCGGTGTTCGAGCCCTCCCAGAACCGGTCGCGCGAGCGGCGGATGTACCAGTTGGTGAGGACCTCGGCGAAGTCGCGCAGACGAGCGGACGCCGTCGTCGAGTCGAGTCCCTCGAGGTCCGCCCGCACGTCGCGCACGAGGTCGCCGAGCCGAGCCAGGATGTACCTGTCGAGCACGTCGGTCGAGTCCGTGCGCCAGGTCGCCTCGTAGCCGCCCGGCTTGGCCGCGTTCGCATACGTCGCGAAGAAGTACCACGAGTTCCACAGCGGAAGCAGGAACTCGCGGACGCCCGAGCGGATGCCCTCTTCGGTGACCGCGAGGTTGCCACCGCGCAGCACGGAGCTCGACATGAGGAACCAGCGCATCGCGTCGGAGCCGTCGCGGTCGAGCACCTCGGAGACATCCGGATAGTTGCGCAGCGACTTCGACATCTTGTAGCCGTCGTTGCCCAGCACGATGCCGTGGCAGCTGACACCGGTGAAGGCCGGACGATCGAAGAGCGCGGTCGACAGCACATGCATGACGTAGAACCAGCCACGCGTCTGCCCGATGTACTCGACGATGAAGTCGGCGGGTGCGTGCGTGTCGAACCACTCCTGGTTCTCGAACGGATAGTGCACCTGCGCGTACGGCATCGAACCCGAGTCGAACCACACGTCGAACACGTCCTCGATGCGGCGCATCGTGCTCTTGCCGGTGGGGTCGTCGGGGTTCGGACGCGTGAGGTCGTCGATGTAGGGGCGGTGCAGGTCGATCTCGCCCTCGGGGTTGCGCGGCAGCGTGCCGAAGTCGCGCTCCATCTCTTCGAGAGAGCCGTATGCGTCGATGCGCGGGTACTCCGGGTCGTCGCTCTTCCAGATCGGGATCGGCGAGCCCCAGTAGCGGTTGCGGCTGATCGACCAGTCGCGCGCCCCCTCGAGCCACTTGCCGAACTGGCCGTGCTTGACGTTCTCGGGCACCCAGGTGATCTGCTCGTTGTTCGCGAGCAGGTCGTCCTTGATGTCGGTGACACGGATGAACCAGCTCGACACGGCCTTGTAGATCAGGGGGTTCCGGCAGCGCCAGCAGTGCGGGTACGAGTGCACGTAGCTCTGCTCGCGCAGCAGTCGTCCCTCGGCGCGGAGCAGACGGATGAGCGGCGTGTTCGCATCCATCCAGAGCTGGCCGGCGACGTCTGTGACGTTCGGCAGGAAGCGCCCGCCGTCGTCGAGCGACAGGATCGTCGGGATGCCGGCGGCACCGGCGACCCGCTGGTCGTCCTCACCGTAGGCCGGAGCCTGGTGGACGATGCCGGTGCCGTCGCTGACGGTGACGTAGTCGTCGACCAGGATGCGCCAGGCGTTCTCGGTGCCGTAGGTCTCGGCGTCGGCGTAGTAGTCGAAGAGTCGGTCGTAGGTGACGTCCTCCAGGTCGGCTCCTCGCACCGTCGCGTCGACAGCGGCGAGCGCGTCGTCGAGGCTCTCGTAGCCGAGGTCCTTGACGTAGCCGCCGAGCAGCTCGCGTGCGAGGAGGTAGCGATGAGAGGACGCCTCGACTGCGGCATCCGCCGTTCCGGCGATCTGGTGCACGTCCGCCGCTCCACCGGGACCTGCCGGGAGCACGACGTACTCGATGTCGGGTCCCACGGCGAGCGCGAGGTTGGTGGGGAGGGTCCAGGGCGTGGTCGTCCAGGCGAGCGCGCGCACGGCGGTGAGTCCGAGGGCCTCGGCCTTCGCGCCGGTCAGCGGGAACGTGACGGTGACCGACGGGTCCTGACGGTTCTGGTAGACGTCGTCGTCCATGCGCAGCTCGTGCGCCGACAGCGGGGTCTCATCGCGCCAGCAGTACGGCAGCACCCGGTAGCCCTCGTAGGCGAGCCCCTTGTCGAACAGCGTCTTGAACGCCCAGAGCACGCTCTCCATGTAGCCGAGGTCGAGCGTCTTGTACCCGCGCTCGAAGTCGACCCAGCGAGCCTGACGCGTGACGTAGTCCTGCCACTCGTGCGTGTACTTCAGCACCGAGTCCTTCGCTTTCGCGTTGAAGACGTCGATGCCCATCTCTTCGATCTGGCTCTTCTCGGTGATGCCGAGCTGCTTCATGGCCTCGAGCTCAGCGGGCAGACCGTGCGTGTCCCAGCCGAAGACGCGATCGACCTTCTTGCCGATCATGGTCTGGAAGCGGGGGAACACATCCTTGGCGTACCCGGTGAGCAGGTGCCCGTAGTGCGGCAGGCCGTTGGCGAACGGCGGGCCGTCGTAGAAGACCCACTCGTCGTTGCCCTCGCGCTGCTCGATCGAGGCGCGGAAGGTCTGGTCGGTCTCCCAGAAGTCGAGCACTTCGCGCTCGATCTGGGGGAACCGAGGGCTCGGTGCGACGGAGGCAGCCTGGTCGGCGGCGGGGCCGAAGGAGGAACGCGGGTAGGTCATGTCGTCTCGCAGGAGTCGTGGCGGATGCTGCTGCGAGGACGATCCGTCCGGAATCTCATCCCGGGGAACCGCGGTACCACCTCGCGTGCTGCGCCTCACGGCGGAGCCACTCTCACTGCGGCTGTGACGGGCCTGCCCCGCTCGGTTCTACTGAGTCGACCCGTGCGAGCCCGACCGTTCTTCCGAGAGCTCCCCGGTGATGTCCGGATCGATGCTCGTGTCTCCATTGTACGCGCGGCGGCGGGGGTGCGCCTCCTGAGCACTCTGGGCGCTGTCGCACCCACCCCCTACCCTCGAAGCATGGCCCGCTCCCCCGAATCCCCCGTGGCTCCCCGCGTCTCGGCGCCCGACCTTCCGCGGGAGTTCACGCCCGCCGCAGCACATCGCAGCGCCGATCTGATCGCAGCGAGTCTCGATCTCGAGGGCACGGTCGACCTCGCCCATGCCTCGCTCGAGCAGTGCACGGTCGCCGCCGATGCCGACGCGGTCGACCTGACAGGTGCCACGCTCATCGACGTCGACCTCACCGGCGTGCGGATCGCATCGCTCAAGATGCGGGATGCGAGCATCCGCCGCGTGCGCATCAGTGGGGGCCGCATCGGCACGCTCGATCTGAGCAGCGCTCGCATCGACGAGCTGCTGCTCAGCGACGTGCGCATCGATTATCTCAATCTCGGGGCGGCGAAGGCCACCGACATCGAGGTCCGCGACTGTGGCATCCGCACCCTCGACATGCCTCAGGCCGAACTCACGCGCGTGGGCTTCACCGGCAGTCGTTCTGACGAGGTCGACACCCGGGCGATGCGGGCCAGGCACGTCGACCTCCGCGGACTCGACGCCTCTGCGTTCCTCGATGCGAACAGCCTGCGAGGCACGACGCTCACCGGTTTCCAGGTGCAGCAGCTCGCGCCGCTGCTCGCGGCGGGGATCGGCATCCAGGTCATGGACTGACGGGCCGGTTCGCCTCGAGCAGCTCCCGGGTGAACGGATGCTGCGGCGCGGCGAACACGTCGGTGACCGCTCCCTGCTCGACGATCACGCCGTCCTGCATCACGAGCACCTCGTCGGCCACCGCGCCGACGACATCGAGGTCGTGCGACACGAAGATCATCGTCAGCTCCCGTTCGCGCTGGAGGCGCAGCAGGAGCTGCAGCACCTTCTCACGCACCGAAGGGTCGAGAGCCGATACCGGCTCGTCGAGAACCAGCACCTCGGGCTCTGCGGCGAGCGCCCGCGCGATCGCCGCGCGCTGACGCTGCCCGCCCGACAGGGCGATGGGTCTGCGGCTCGCGAGCGTCGGGTCGAGATCGACCTCGGCGAGAAGCTCCACCACTCGAGCCGCTCGCTGCTGACGAGGCACACCCCCGGCGGCGAGCGCCTCTCTCAGCGATCTCCCGATCGTCCATCGCGGGTCGAAGGCACCGAGAGGATTCTGGTGCACGAGCTGCACCCGGTGCTGTCCGATCCACCGCAGGCCTCCGTCGTCCGCATCCTCGACGCCCACGATCATGCGCGCCAGCGTCGTCTTGCCCGATCCCGATTCCCCGACGATGCCGAGTGTGCGTCCGGCGGCCACGGAGAACGACGCGTTCTGCACCGCGACGAGATCGCCGAACGCCTTCGTGACCCCGGCGGCGACGAGCACGGGCTCGGCCGTGCCTTCACGCTCTGCGCGAGGCTCGTGGATCGTGGCGGCGATGAGCTGACGGGTGTACTCGTGCTGCGGCTTCTCGAGCACCTCATCGACGGGCCCTGACTCGACGACGATGCCGTTGCGCATCACCAGCACCCGATCCGCGATTCTGCGCACGGCCGCGAAGTCGTGACTGATGAACACGATGGCGGTGCCCGCATCGGCGATGTCTCGCAACAGCCCGAGGATCCTCGCCTGCACGGTGGCATCGAGCGCAGTGGTCGGCTCGTCGGCGACGAGGACTGCGGGTTCGGCCGCGATGGCCGAGGCGATCAGCGCTCTCTGCCGGAGCCCTCCGGAGAGCTGATGCGGATACTGGCGTGCCCGCCGGGCAGCGTCGGGCATCCAGACCCGGTGCAGCAGGTCCTGCACCTTTTCGCGCAACGCGGCCCGCCCGGTCGCGAGTCCGTGCAGACGAAGCGGCTCGGCGATCTCCGAGCCCACTCGCTGCAGCGGGTCGAGAGACACCAGCGCATCCTGCGAGACGAGTCCGATGCGGGCGCCGCGGAGGGCCCGCCACCCGCGCTCGCCGAGACGGGCGGCGTCCGTCCCGTCGACGACGAGTCGATCGAACGCCACGTGAGCACCCTGCGGAGCGAGTCCCAGCAGAGCCCTCGCCGTCAGGGTCTTGCCGGCTCCGGACTCTCCCACGATCGCCACGCATTCACCTCGCTCGACCGACAGCGACACACCGCTCACCACGGGCGTCCCTCCGAAGTCGACGCGCAGGCCGACGAGTTCGAGCGCGGCGGTCACGGCGTCAGCCCCTCTGCTCTGGCTCGCAGCACACGACCGACGATCGTGGCCGAGATGACGGTGACCGTGATCGCGATGCCGGGGAAGACGGCGATCCACCAGGCCTGACCGAGCACGTTGCGTCCGCCGGCGAGCATCAGTCCCCATTCCGGCGTCGGCTCCGATGGGCCGAGACCGAGGAAGCTGAGTCCGGCCGCGCCGAGGATGCTCGATCCGATGCCGATCGTCGCCAGGACGCTGAGCGACCCGAGCACGCCGGGCACGACGTGCCTCACGAAGGCGGGCGCAGGGCGCACCCCGAGGATGCGGGCGGCCTCGACATGCTCTGCGCCGCGCAGCGTGCGCGTCTGCACGCGCGCAAGGCGGATGTAGACGGGCACGGCGGCGAGGGTGACGGCGATCGCGATGTTCACAGGACCCGGCCCCAGCACCGCCACCACCACGAGCGCGACCAGGAACTCGGGGAACGCCATCAGCACGTCGTTCACCCGCATGAGTGCGGCGTCGACGCCCCGGGGAGCGAGCCCGGCCAGAGACCCGACGATGAGTCCGACCGCGAGGGCGACGCCCGTGGCGAGCAGTCCGATGCCGATCGAGCGCCCGGCTCCGTAGACCACCCGTGAGAAGACATCGCGCCCGCTCTGGTCGGTGCCGAAGAGGTGGTCGGCGCTCGGCGGCAGCAGCGAAGCCCGCACGTCCGTCTGCAGGGGATCGTGCGTGGCGAGCACCCCGGGGAACACCGCGGTGAAGGCGAGCACGAGAAGCACCGCCGTGGCGCCCCACAGCAGCACGGCCTGCGCTCGCCTCACCGCACGCCTCCTCGGTCGATGCGCAGACGAGGATCGATGAGCGGATGCAGCAGCTCGACCACGAGATTCACGACCACGAAGACGAGGGCACTGAGCAGGATGATGCCCGTGATGACCGGCAGATCACGATTGGTGATGGCGGCGAGAGTCACCCGACCGAGACCTGCTCTGGCGAACACCGTCTCGACGAGGACCGCTCCTCCGAGCACGGATCCGGTCAGGTACGCGGCGAGCGTCACCGCATTCGCCGCGCCGTGCCTGAGGCCGTGCCGCAGAGTGAACCAGGACGCGCTCGCACCCCGCGCGCGCACGGTCTCGGCGAACGGCATCCGCTCGGCCTGTGCGAGGCCGTCTCGCAGCACCTGGCTGAGCAGAGCAGCCACCGGCAGGGCGAGCGTGATAGCCGGCAGCACGATCGTCGCCGGGTTGCGTGCACCGGACACGGGGAACCAGCCGAGTCCGAACGCGAAGACGCTGAGCAGGATCAGGCCGATCCAGAAGACGGGTGAGGAGAGGATGACGAGTTCGACTGCCGCAGCGACGGTGCGTCCGGCGCGCCCTCGCACGAGCAGCGCGACGGCGAAGGCGAGCACCACGGCCATGAGCAGCGCCAGCGCGGAGAGCTGCAGCGTGGAACCCAGCTGGCGGCCGATGACCTCGACCACCGGCATCCGCAGCTGATACGACTCGCCGAGGTCTCCTCGCGCGAGCTGCCCGATGAACGTGACGTACTGCTCGAGTGGAGGACGGTCGAGTCCCAGTTCCGCGCGGATGCCGTCTTTGACCTCATCGCTCACCTGCGCCTGGGGCCCGAGCATGACGGAGACCGGATCGCCCGGGATCACCCGGAACGCGAGGAACACCAGCGTCGCCGCACCCCAGAGGACGATCACGACGGATGCCGCGAGTCCGGCGACCCGGGTGAGCGCTGCCTTCACCGTTGACGCCCTCTCGACGGATCCTGAGCGCCCCTCGGCTCACGGCGCGCGCTCACGAACGATATCGCAGTGCGCGAGCGAGGGGCGCTCGATGATTCGGGTGTCAGCCGACGCTCACGTCGTAGAACAGCGGACGACCGTAGAGGTCGTACGCGAGCCCGTCCACCCGCTCGCCGACAGCCGTGATCGCCGACGGGCTGTAGAGCGGGACGATCGCGGTGTAGTCGGCGTTCCACTCCTGCAGCTGGGTGTAGATCTCGTTGCGCTGATCCTGATCGTTCGACGCAACGGCCTGCTCGAGCAGCGCATCGATCTCGGGATCGGTGACCTGCGAGGCGTTCTGGAACCCCTCGGTGTGCAGGTGCGCGCGGAGGAAGTCCGGGTCCACGCCCGAGAATCCCCAGTCGGTGAGGTCGAAGGTCTTCGGCTCGTACTGCTCGTTGTAGGCGCCGGGCTCGAGCGTCTCGCGGACGACCTCGAAGCCGATGGTCTTGAGATCCGACTGGATGGCGTTCGCGAGAGCGGCGCGGTCGTCGGGGACCGGAGTCCATGCGATCCACCGCGCAGAGAGGCGCTCGCCGTCCTTCATGCGGATGCCGTCGGAGTCGCGCTCCGTCCATCCGGCCTCGTCGAGAAGCGTGTTCGCCGCGTCCGCGTCGAACGGTCGGGCGCCCTCCAGCGAAGCATCGTAACCGGGAGTCGTGGAGCCCAGCACGCTCCAGGCGCGGGGGAACTGTCCGAAGAAGATCTCCTCGACGGCCGCGTCGACATCGATGCCCAACGCGAACGCCTGGCGCACCTTCTCGTCGGCGAAGACGCCGTACTTCTCGTTGAGGTACAGGGAGTAGGGCAGGCCCGGGTATTCGATCGAATCGACCGTGATGCCGTCGCCGAGGTCACCCGCGAGGTTCGGCGGGATGTTGCTCGCGAGGTCGGCCTCGCCGCTCTCGATGACGCCCGTGCGCACGGATGCCTCGGGCTGGATCTCGACCCGCAGCGTCTCGACCTTCGGTGCCTTCTCGCCGTGCGGCCCCCAGGCGTAGTCGTCGTTGCGCGTGTAGACGATCTCCTGATCGGGTGTGTACTCGGTCAGTTCGAACGGTCCTGTTCCGACGGTGATCCCCGGGCCGCCCGCCTTGAGCTGGTCCGCGGACTCCTCCAGCACGGCCGGCGAGTAGAAGCCGAGCTGCGGCGTGCTCGTCGCCTGAAGGAACGGCGCATACGGCTGGGTGAAGCTCACCTTCACCGTGTGCTCGTCGACGACCTCGGTGCCCTCGTAGAAGTCGGCCCCCATCATGCTGGCCGCCTGCGCGGATTCCGTCTCGGGATCGACGATGCGATCGAAGTTCGCCTTGACGGCCTCGGCGTCGAACGGCTCGCCATCGGTGAAGGTGACGTCGTCACGCAGGACGAAGGTGTACTCGGTGCTGTCGTCGGACACCGTCCACTCCTTGGCCAGCCAGGGGGTGAACGAGCCGTCATCCTCCTGGAAGACCAGGGAGTCGAGCACCGCGCGCTGCACCATGCCCGAGACGTCGAGCTGACTCACCTGCGGGTCCATGTGCCCCGCTGAGAGGTTCGCACCCTCGATCGACCAGACGAGCTCACCGCCGTCGGACTCGGACGAGGGCGCAGCGCAGGAGCTGAGCAGGAGTGCGCTCACGGCGACGGTCGCGCCGAGCGGGATGGCACGGCGCAGGAAGGAGATTGGCATGCTGTTCCTCGGGAGGGAATGCGGGAGATGACGCGGATGCATCAGTTCTTGGACTCGATCCAATTCTAGATCCTCCGCGGTGACGCGGGCGTCGTGGGACCTTCAGACCGTCATCGCTCCCTCATATACTGCGATGACACCGGAGGAGGGGGAACAGTGTCGTCCGAAGAACTCGCTGACACGATCGCCGCAGTGAACGCGAAGATCGATGCCCAGATCGCGCAGTCCCGACAGCTGGCCCAGGAGTCGGCCAGACTCGAGACGGAGGCGTCGCAGACCATGGCGACGGTCACGTCGGCGGACGGCCGAGTGACCATCACCGCGCGGCCGACCGGGGCCATCGAGTCGGTGAGACTGCAGTCGGGCGCGGCCGCAGATCTGGCATCCCTCGGCGTCACGATCACCGAGACGATCGCGAGGGCGCAGCGGGTCGCGGCGGAGAGGGTGCTCGTCTCGATGGAGCAGACCCTCGGGGCCGACTCCCCTCTCGTGGCCGCGGTGCGCCAGGATGTCGACACCGCGTTCCCGCAGGTCGGCGGCAGCACGATCGAGTACCGCTGATGGGCGTCATCGAGGTCAATCCGGCGCAGGTGGCGAAGGCCGCCAAGGCCATCAGCGTCGCGTCACGCAACATCGATGCCGCCCTGGAGGAGCTCGCCGCGCACGCGACGATTCTGCGTCGCTCGTGGTCGGGAGACGCGCAATCGGCGTTCGACGCCGCACAGGAGCGATTCGACGGCAACATGCGTGAGCGAACCGGGCTCGTCATGGCCGTGTCCGATCTGCTCGGCGAACTCGCGACCCAGTACTCGGACGCCGACCTCGCCGGTCAGCGCGTCCTCGGCGGCAGCTGACGTCGGACAGACATCACATCATCGGGGGGAACCGATCATCATGACCGCATCCAATCAGCAGATCGTGATCGACGAGGACGAGCTCCGCGCGCACGTGCGGGCGCTCACCGCAGCGGCCGAGCTGCTCGGCTCCGCCGCCGCGACAGCCGCCGGAGGTGTGGGGCAGTCGGCGTTCGGCGCGATGTGCGGCCCCTTACTCGGGCCCGCGGTCGACGCGCTCGCGGATGCCTCCGAGTCGACGCTCGCTGCCGCGACGACTCTCGCCGACGCGACGGCGACCGGCCTCAAGGGGATCGTCGATGCCTTCGGCGCGATCGAAGACGGCGCCGTCACCTCGTTCCGCGCCATCGAGGGAGAGCTGTGAGCGCCGTCGCAAGCATCAGCAGCCAGGTGCGCACCGGTTCGTGGGCGGCGGGAGCACCCGGGTACAACGCCTCGCAGGCCGACTGCGCGAGCATCCCCGGCATCGCCGGCATGCTCATGCAGTACATCGCCCCGCTGCGGGAGTGGTTCGACGATCTCCTCGGCGACCCCGGCACCGTCGGCGGGTTCGCCTCGCGCTGGGAGGGCGCAGAGAGCTCGCTCCGCCGAGTGGTCGAGACGCTCCGCGATGCCGAGCCCCGGCTGGCCGAGCTCGACGGCCGCACGGTCCGCGCGCTGCGGGCCCGGTACGGCGACCTGCTGTCCGTCGCCGAGGACGCCGCCCAGTGGACCGGAGCCACGGCGAGCGCGGTGCGCCTGGTCAGCCAGATCATCGAGTCGACACGAGTGCTGATCTGCGACTTCCTCGGTCGCCTGAGCCGCTTCGCCGACGATCTGTTCCGCTTCAGCCTCAATCCCCTGCAGAAGCTCGAGGACATCCAGCGGTTCGCCGAGTCCGCAGCCGAGTTCGTCAGCACCGCCGGCGCGCTGGTCAAGAGTCTCACCGGCGCCGTCGTGTCTCTTGCGCAGCTCCTCTACAAGCTCGTGCCGCTCGTCGGCGACGCGCTGGCCACCCTCCGCGATGTCCTCGCCGACATGCTGCCGCTGGTCGGCGGACTCACCGGCGGGCCGCTCGGACTGGTGTTCGGCAACGTCCTCCACGACTTCTTGACCGGTGACGCGCGGGTCCGCGAGATCGATCCGTCGACGTTGAACGAGGATCAACTGGCCGCATGGAACGACGCTCACGAGGTCACCTCGCTCGACTCGCTGTCGGATCTCGTGTCGGTGAACGGCACGACCGACGCGATGGGCGGGGAGAGCTCCACGGCGATCGACATCAAAGAGGTCGTCGGTCCCGACGGCTCGACGCACTGGGTCGTGTCGCTCCCGTCGACACAGGCCTGGGAGTTCGGCCCCTCGAGCGGCGCGATGAACGACCGGGACAACAACCTCGCGCTGATGCTCGACAACCCGCTCTTCCGCACTCAGTACGAGCGCGCGGTGCTGGATGCGATGCAGCAGGCGGGGATCCCTGCGGGATCCGACGTCGTGCTGACCGGCTTCAGCCAGGGCGGCATCATGGCGGCGAACCTCGCCGCGGACTCGTCCTTCCCGTACAACCCGATCGGGGTCGTGACCAACGGCTCCCCCGTCGACAACTTCCACGTGCCGCCGAACGTGCCGGTCTACGCGTTCCAGCACGCGACAGACGTCGTGCCGATGCTGGATGGGAGCCTCGTCGGCGTTCCCGGGCTGCCGGGCCAGTCCCCGTTCGACATCCCGAACACCCCGGTGACCGTGCTCCCGCCGAACATCCACCAGATCACGCTCCCGGACCCGGATGGGGCGCACGGGTTCGGAGCACACAACAACCCGAAGTATGCGACGTCCGTGGCAGAGTGGGAAGCTGCCTATCGCGATGCCAACGGCGGAACGGATCCTTGGGACCTCGCCGGTCTCGGCGGCACAGTGGTCGATCACCAGGTATACCAAGGAGTGGAACGCTGATATGAGCATCACCGGCCGTGCGCGAGCCACTCGGGGAGCTGTCGCACTCGCGCTCGCGGCGATGATGCTCGCACTGAGCGGGTGCGGCCCGCTTCTGAAGGAGACCTCCGACGGGGACTTCGCCGAGACGATTCCCGCAGCGCTGATGGATTCAGAGATCGGCGTCACCGATGCCTACGCTGCGAAGACGATCTCCGGGTTCACCTTTTATCTGAGCGTGGGCGTCGATCTCGACCACGAAGACGCCTCCGCCGACGATCTGGCGGGCATCCTGAGGATCGTCCTCGAGCACAACGACGTGCCCAGCGACGAGATCGACCTCGGCGTCGACGGAAGTGATGGCGAATCGATCGACCTCGAGGCGTTGGTGCGGAGCATCTCGCCCGACCTGGAGATCGCGTCGAGCACCTACGGCGACATCCAGGTGACGAACGACCAGGCAGCCGCGATCGTCGAGGCCGTCTGGGGCGAGTGAGGGGCTCCCCTCCGGTTCGGGGCGATTAGACTGTGGGGCACAACCCACACTCAGGCACGCTCACACAGTGCCGCATACATCGCTCGAGGAGACCTCCATGTCCGTGATTCCCGACAAGCCCGTACTCGAAGGTCTCGAAGCGAAGTGGGGTGAGTCGTGGTCCGAGCAGGGCACCTACCTGTTCGACCGACTCCGCGCCGCACAGTCCGGCCGCGAGGGTGTGTACTCGATCGACACTCCCCCGCCGACCGCATCCGGCAGCCTGCACATCGGCCACGTGTTCTCGTACACGCACACCGACGTCAAGGCGCGCTTCGAGCGCATGCGCGGCAAGAACGTGTTCTACCCGATGGGCTGGGACGACAACGGCCTTCCCACCGAGCGTCGGGTGCAGAACTACTACGGCGTGCGCTGCGACCCCTCGCTTCCCTACCAGGACGACTTCACGCCGCCGTTCGAGGGCGGCGACAACAAGTCCAGCCGCGCCGCCGACCAGGTGCCGATCAGCCGACGCAACTTCATCGAGCTCTGCGAGCGTCTGACGATCGAAGACGAGAAGCAGTTCGAGGCGCTGTTCCGCCAGCTCGGCCTCTCGGTCGACTGGACCCAGACGTACCGCACGATCTCGGACGACACCATCCGCCAGAGCCAGCTCGCGTTCCTGCGCAACCTCGAGCGCGGCGAGGCCTACCAGTCGCTCGCACCGACCCTGTGGGACATCGACTTCCGCTCGGCGATCGCGCAGGCCGAACTCGAGGATCGCGACCAGCAGGCCGCTTATCACACCATCGATTTCCCCTTCGCCGACGGATCCGGCTCGATCACGATCGAGACCACCCGCCCCGAGCTGCTGCCGGCGTGCATCGCGATCGTGACCCACCCCGAGGGACCGCACAAGCACCTGATCGGCACGAAGGTGCGCACGCCGTTCTTCGGCGCCGAGATCGAGATCCACGGACACCACCTCGCACAGCCCGACAAGGGCACGGGAGCCGCGATGGTCTGCACCTTCGGCGACGTGACCGACATCATCTGGTGGCGTGAGCTGCGCACAGCCGCGGGCGACCACCTCCCGAACATGACGACGATCGGTCTCGACGGCCGGTTCCTCCCGACCGCCCCGTCGATCGTGGCCGACGCTGAGGCCATCGACTGGTACCAGGCCGAGCTCGCCGGCAAGACGGTGTTCTCGGCCCGCAAGGCCATCGTCGAGAAGCTGCAGGAGACCGGCGACATGACGGCGGTCGGCAAGCCGTTCAACCACGCGGTGAAGTTCTTCGAGAAGGGCGACCGCCCGCTCGAGATCGTCTCGACCCGCCAGTGGTACATCCGCAACGGCGCGCGTGACGCGAAGCTGCGCGACGAGCTGCTCGAGCGCGGCACCCAGCTGACGTGGCACCCGGACTTCATGCGCGTGCGCTACGAGAACTGGGTCGGCGGCCTGACCGGCGACTGGCTCGTGTCACGCCAGCGCTTCTTCGGCGTGCCGATCCCGCTCTGGTACGGACTCGATGAGAACGGCGAGCGCGACTACGACCGGGTGATCGCTCCCGACCACGCGAGCCTTCCCATCGACCCGACGACCGACGTCCCCGCGGGCTACACCGAGGACCAGCGCGGTGCGGCCGGCGGATTCGAGGCCGAAGCCGACATCCTCGACACCTGGGCGACCTCGTCGCTCACTCCGCAGCTCGCCGGCGGATGGCAGCGCGACGAGGAGCTGTGGCAGCTCACCGCTCCGTTCGACCTGCGCCCCCAGGGGCAGGACATCATCCGCACCTGGCTCTTCTCGACCATGCTGCGCTCGACTCTCGAGGACTCCCGATCGCCGTGGCGCAACGCCGCGATCTCGGGCTTCATCGTCGACCCCGACCGCAAGAAGATGTCGAAGTCCAAGGGCAACGTGGTGACTCCGGCGGACATCCTCGAGACCCACGGATCGGATGCGGTGCGCTATTGGGCCGCTTCGAGCCGCCTGGGCATGGATGCCGCCTTCGACCCGCAGAACCCGACGCAGGTCAAGATCGGCCGCCGTCTGGCGATCAAGGTGCTGAACGCCGCGAAGTTCGTGCTGTCGTTCCCCGTACCGGAGGGCGCTCAGGTCACCCACGCGCTCGATGCATCGATGCTCACCGGCCTGGACGCCGTGATCGAGGAGGCGACGAAGGCGTTCGAGAACTACGACCAGGCCAAGGCGCTCGAAGTGACCGAGGCGTTCTTCTGGACGTTCTGCGACGACTACCTCGAGCTCGTCAAGGAGCGCGCCTACAACCAGAACGACGTGGGTCAGGCATCCGCCGCCCTCGCGCTGCGTCTGGCACTGTCGACGCTCCTGCGCCTGCTCGCCCCGATCATCTCGTTCGCGACCGAAGAGGTGTGGTCGTGGTTCGAAGAAGGCTCGGTGCACACCGCGGCCTGGCCTGAGACACTCGGCATCGAAGGCGACACGGCCGTGCTGTCGGCCGCGAGCGAGGCGCTGATCGGCATCCGCCGCGCCAAGACCGAGGCCAAGGCATCGCAGAAGACTCCGGTCTCCCGCGCCGCGATCGCCGCTCCCGCCGCCAAGCTCGAGGCGCTCCGCGCCGCGGCCGACGACCTCCGGGCAGTGGGACGCATCGCCGAACTCGAGTTCACCGAGACCGGCGAGTTCGCGGTCACCGCGATCGAGCTCGCGCCGGTCGAGGGCGCCTGATGCAGCTGGGCACGAGGTGGGCCACCGGTTCCGAGCCACCGGCATCCGTTCCCGCCGCGCTCCGGCCGGCGATCGCCGAGGTCGAATCGCGCGGTCTCTCCGGGCACTGGACGCTCACGTGGCTCGAAGGCCGCGCGATCGCAGAGCTCGATGCGGGCTGGGAGGTCTTCCAGACCGGGTCCGGCGATGTGGTCGCCCGACCCTTCGAGGACTGAGCGGTCTCTGCTGACGAAGCCCCCTGTCCGCGTCTGCGGCAGGGGGCTTCGCCGTGATCAGAACGCCTCAGCGCCGAGGGAGCCCGATCTGCGCGAGCATGTGCTCGACCGCGCGAGGATCCTGTCGCCTGGTCTGCTGCTCTCGCAGGAGATCGAGAGCGAGGGCCCGCTTCTGAGCGCGGCGAGTGATGCGTCGCTCGACGAAGACCGTGAGGAGATCAGCAAGGCCGAGGAGCTTCCGCTCCGCCTGTGTCGGGGCGACGAGGCGGATGGTCGCGCTGGTCATGATTCCTCCTCGTTCGAGTCAGCGGCACCGGCGAGCACCGGCCCGGTCGCCGGAAGGTCGAAGAGCTCGGTGCGCATCGACACCCGGCGCACGTCCGGCCCGGTCTGGCCGCGATATCGCCCGACGGCACCCTCGATGACTCCCATGAGCTCGTCCTTGAGGTCCTCCATCTGCGAGGGGGTCATCTCGAGGAGGGTTGTGGCGATCAGCCCCGCGTCCTTCCAGCCTTCCGGCACCTCTGTGTCCGGCCGGTTGACGTAGGACATCAGGGTCTCGTGCCGCAGGCGGAAGAACTCCGACGACACGATCTGCGCCGCTGCCCGGTTGGCGGGCGACATGCTCTGGCTCGGACCGGGGATGTCGATGCGCCCCTCAGGCAGCTCCCACCAGCGCTCGCGCGCTGTGCCTCGCCCCTCGACCTCGTGGATCAGGTCATGTGCCGAGAGAGTGCGCAGATGGTAGCTGGTGGACCCGGAGGTCTCCCCCAGCATCGATGCGAGCGAACTCGCCGTCTGCGGCCCATGTGCGCTGAGCAGATCGAAAATCCGCACACGCAGCGGGTGAGCCAGGGCCTTGAGCGCCCCGGAATCGAGTCGTCGCAACTGCTCTTCGTCTGCCATGCATGCAAAGATACTCTTGCAAAGACTTCTTTGCAAACATTCTTTTGCAAAGCAATCTTTGTCTGCTCGCCTCTCAGCTCACGACGGCTCGCGCGGCGACGAAGGCAGCCACGCATCTTTCGATCTGCTCGGGCGTATGCGCCGCCGAGAGCTGTACGCGGATCCGCGCCAGCCCGCGAGGAACGACGGGGAAGCTGAACGCGGTCACGTAGATGCCCTGCGCCTGCATCTCCGTCGCGATGCGCGCTGTGAGAGCCGCGTCGCCGAACATCACGGGGACGATCGGATGCTCTCCCGGCAGCAGATCGAAACCCTCCGCCGTCATCCGCTCACGGAACAGTGCCGCGTTGTCGCGCAGACGCGCACGGAGATCGGCCGAACCCTCGACGAGATCGAGCGCGGTGAGGGTTCCGGCGACGATGGCGGGGGCGAGCGTGTTCGAGAACAGATACGGACGCGAACGCTGACGCAGCAGGGCGACGACGTCGGCGTGCGAGGCGACGTAGCCACCGGATGCTCCGCCCAGCGCCTTCCCGAACGTGCCCGTATAGATGTCGACACGATCGGCGACACCGCAGAGTTCCGGCGTTCCTCGTCCGTTCTCCCCTACGAAGCCGACCGCGTGCGAGTCGTCGACGAACACCAGGGCGTCGTGGCGATCCGCGAGGTCGCAGATCTCGGCGAGCGGCGCGATGTAGCCGTCCATCGAGAACACGCCGTCGGTGACGATCACCCGGAAGCGTGCATCGGATGCCGCCTGCAGCTGCGCTTCGAGATCCGCCATGTCACGATTGCGGTAGCGAAGCCGACGCGCCTTCGAGAGACGGATCCCGTCGATGATCGACGCGTGATTGAGTTCGTCCGAGATGATCGCGTCCTCAGCACTGAAGAGCGTCTCGAACACTCCTCCGTTCGCGTCGAAGCATGACGAGAAGAGGATCGAGTCGTCGGTGCCGAGGAATCCCGCGAGTCGTCGCTCGAGCTCCAGATGCTGTTCCTGCGTACCGCAGATGAAGCGGACGCTGGCGAGCCCGTAGCCCCACTCCTGCAGTGCCGCAGTGGCGGCATCCAGGATCCGCGGGTCGTCGGCGAGACCGAGGTAGTTGTTCGCGCAGAAATTGAGCACCTCTGCGCCGTCGGCGGTGATCTCGGCGTTCTGCGGCCCGCGGATGCCTCGTTCGTGCTTCGTGAGGCCCGCGGCCTCGATCCCGGCGAGCTCGTCAGCCACATGCTTCTGGAATGTCCCGTACATCACAGCTCCGTCCAATCGAGGATGATCTTTCCCGTGCCGGCGGACTCGGCCGCGGCAAAGCCCTGTTCCCAGTTCCTTGCGGGGATCACATCCGCGATCACCCGTCCGATCGAGTCGCGCAGCGTCGCACTCGTCTGCAGCATGGCACCCATCGCGTTCCACGTCTCGAACATCTCGCGTCCGTAGATCCCCTTGATCGTGAGCATGTGCGTGACGAGTTTGCCCCAGTCGATCTCGAATCCGGTGCTGGGCAGTCCGAGCATCGCGATCCGGCCGCCGTGGTTCATGTTGTCGATCATCGCCGGGAGCGCCGACGCCGCGCCGCTCATCTCGAAGCCGATGTCGAATCCCTCGCGCAGACCGAGCGCCTGCTGGGCATCTCGGATCTCGCGGGCCGAGACGTCGACGACCTCGTCCGCGCCCATGAGACGCGCCATCTCGAGGCGAGGCGCGCTCATATCCGTCGCCGCGATGAAGCGGGCTCCGGCGTGCCGAGCGACGGCGATCGCCATGAGGCCGATCGGACCGCACCCTGTCACGAGCACATCCTCGCCCACGAGCGGGAACGTGAGCGCCGTGTGCACGGCGTTGCCGAGAGGATCGAAGATCGCGCCGAGCTCCGGCGCCACGTCGGCGTGATGCACCCAGACGTTCACGGCGGGCAACGCCAGGAACTCGGCGAAGGCGCCGTCGCGTTGCAGTCCGAGGCCGATCGTACGGATGCACATCTGGCGGCGTCCTGCGCGGCAATTGCGGCACGTGCCGCACACGATGTGCCCCTCGCCCGACACTCGATCGCCCACAGCGATGTCGTGGACGAGCGGACCGACCTCGACGACCTCGCCGTAGAACTCGTGACCGGGGATGAGTGGGGCATCGATGGCGGATGCAGCCCAGTCGTCCCAGCGACGGATATGCAGGTCGGTGCCGCAGATCCCCGTGCGCAGCACGCGGATCACGACTTCGTCGGGCGCCGCAGTGGGCTCGGGACGATCCACGAGCTCGAGTCCGGCGGCGCGTTCGGCTTTGAACAATGCCTTCATATGTCGATCTGATCGCATTCGACCATGTAGAACAATCGGCAAGTTCTGCATAGACCCTGTAGCAAACACTAATCTGACTGGATGGAACTCCATCAGCTGCAGATCCTGAGAGAGCTCGGCGCTCTGGGGAGCGTCACCGCCGTCGCCGAGACGCTCAACGTCACCCCGTCTGCCGTGTCACAGCATCTGGCAGCCCTGCAACGGAGCTTCCGCACACCGCTCACGCGCAAAGACGGCCGTCGCCTCACGTTGACCGCAGCCGGGCAGGCCCTTGCGGCAGCGGGCGCCGAGGCGATAGACGCGATGGCCGCAGCGCGCAGCGCGCTGGACGACTTCGAGAACGACAGCACCGGCGTGGTCACGATCAGCGGATTCCACAGCGTCGGGCAGGCGCTCTTCGGGTCGCTAATCCGTGAACTCGACGACTCCCCCGCGCCGCCGACCGTGCAGCTCACCGACGAGGACGTGGCGCAGAGCGAGTTCCCCGCTCTCGCAGCCCGGTACGACCTCGTGCTCGCGCACCGCATGGAGCATTCGCCGCCGTGGCCGACCGACGGGGTGCGCAGCCTGGCGCTCGTCCGAGAACCGCTGGACGTCGCCGTCTCGTCTTCCCACCCTCTCGCCACCCGCGCGCAGGTGACGTCCTTCGACGTCATCGACAGCCCTTGGGTCACGAGTCGCATCGGATACTCGCCCGACGATGTGCTGCGCGCCGTCTCAGCCGTCGCCGGGCGTCCCGTCGAGATCCGCCACCGGATCAACGACTACGGTGCGGTCGCGGCGGTCATCGCCGCGGGCGGGGTCCTCGGGATGCTGCCGCGCTATACGTCCCGCACCGTCGACGACCGTGACATCGTGCGGCTTCCGCTGCGGGGAGTCAGCACCCACCGGATGATCGACGTGCTCGCCAGGCCGGAGAACCTGAGACGACAATCCGTGCGCGTCGTCATCGACGCCCTGCAGCGGGTGATGGCTAGGCTCAGAGGATGACCGACGCCTCGAACCCTCTGCTTCAGCCGTCTGCACTCCCCTACGAGCTCCCCGATTTCGCGGCGATCACGCCCGAGCACTACCTGCCCGCGTTCCAGGCGGCGTTCGACGAGCATCTCCAGGAGATCTCTCGGATCACCATGGTGCGATCGATGCCCACCTTCGAGAACACGATCGAGGCGCTGGAGCGCTCCGGAGAACTGCTCGACCGCGTCGCACACACCTTCTACACCGTCACATCGGCCGACGCGACGCCCGAGATCCAGAAGATCGACGAGCAGCTCGCTCCGCTCATGGCGGCGCATCAGGATGCCATCACTCTCGACGGGGCGCTGTACTGGCGCGTCCAACAGGTGCATGCGCGCCTGGATGACCTCGAGCTCGACGATGAGCAGCGGTACCTCGTCGAGCGGCACCATCGCGAGATGACCCACGCAGGTGCGGCCCTCGACGACGACGCGAAGAGCCGGCTCACCGCACTGAATCAGCAGCTGTCGACGCTGAGCAACACCTTCGAGCGCAACCTGCTCAACGACACGAACGATCTCGCCGTGGTGTTCGACTCCTCCGACGAACTCGACGGTCTCAGCAGTGGGGAGCTCTCCGCCGCAGCTCGTGCGGCGAGCGATCGAGGCCTCGACGGACGGTTCGTCATCACTCTCCCGTTGTTCACCGGGCATCCGTATCTCGCTCAGCTCCGCGACCGCGAGTCCCGCCGCCGCATCATGGCGGCCTCACGGTCACGGGCGTCCCGCCCCAACGCGAACGACAACCGGCCGGTGCTCACGGAGATCGTCCGCCTGCGCGCCGAGCGCGCAGCGCTGCTGGGCTACGACTCGCATGCCGCCTACGTCACCGCAGACGAGACGGCCGGCAGCCCTGCGGCTGTAGAGCGGATGCTGCGCGAGCTCGCCGCGCCGTCTGCGCGGAACGCCCGTGCAGAGCGCGAAACCCTGCAGTCGATCGTCGACGAGACGGAGGCCGCACCCTTCACGGTCGAGGCGCACGACTGGGCGTTCTACACCGAGAAGGTGCGCACTGCCCGCTATGCGATCGACACGAGCGCGCTGCGCCCGTGGTTCGAGGCCGAATGGGTGCTCCATGACGGGGTGTTCTTCGCGGCCACACAGCTCTACGGGGTGACGTTCGCAGAGCGGCACGACCTCCGGGCCTACCACCCGGGTGCTCGCGTGTTCGAGGTCAGCGATGCCGACGGCAGCGCGGTGGGCCTGTACGTGCTCGACCTCTACACGCGCGACTCGAAGCGCGGTGGCGCGTGGATGAATCCCATCGTCAGCCAGTCGCGCCTCCGAGGGACGCTGCCCGTCGTCGTCAACAACCTCAATGTCCCGCTTCCGGGTGACGGTGAGCCGACCCTGCTGACGCTCGACGAGGTGACGACGCTGTTCCACGAGTTCGGGCACGCACTGCACGGTCTGTTCGCCGTCGTCACCTACCCGCACTTCGCCGGCACGAACGTCTTCCGCGACTTCGTCGAGTTCCCGAGCCAGGTCAACGAGATGTGGATCCTCTGGCCCGAGGTCCTCGACAACTACGCACGTCACTACGAGACCGGCGAAGCGCTCGACCTCGCGATCGTCGAACGCCTTCGCGCCACCGAGACGTTCGATCAGGGTCACGCGACGAGCGAGTACCTCGCGGCAGCGTGGCTCGATCAGGCGTGGCACCGCATGGATACGAGGGCCGTCGTCGACGACGTCGCCGAGTTCGAGGCGGCCGCGCTCGCCGACATCGGACTCGACGATCCCGTCGTGCCGACCCGCTACTCGTCGACCTACTTCGCGCACGTCTTCTCGGGCGGATACAGCGCCGGCTACTACTCCTACATCTGGAGCGAGGTGCTCGACGCCGACACGGTCGACTGGTTCCGTGAGAACGGCGGACTCACGCGCGAGAACGGCGACCGGTTCCGCGCCCGTCTCCTCGGCGTGGGTGGCTCCAAGGATCCGCTCGACGCATACCGCGACTTCCGCGGCCGGGATGCCGAGATCGCGCCGCTGCTGAAGCGCCGCGGCCTCGAAGCATGAGAGAGCCGCGCGCCGCCTCCTGACGTCAGCGGTCGAGACGCTCCATCGCCGAGCGGTCGAGACGCTCCATCGCCTTGTACCAGGTGAGCTGATGGTAGCTCTGCGAGAGATGCTCGCCGAGGGTGTCGAGAGGGACTGTGTGCACGGCGATCGCCTCGCTGTCATCGAGCGACTGCTCGGCGACGCGCACGCAGCCTCGGGCGAGGAAGTGATGCACCCGGTTGGTGTGGTTGCCGAAGTTGGCCCAGGTGGCTCCGAGACCGATCATCTCCTCGGCCTCGTACCCGGTCTCCTCGCGCAGCTCTCTGACCGCGGCTGCGTCCGGCGATTCGCCAGCCTCCACGCCGCCGCCGATCGTGCCGACCGCGACGATCCCGGCTCCGTGTCGGTACTCTTCGACGACGATCGCGTGTCCCTCTCGGTCGAGGGCCAGCACCGAGATCCAGTCCCCGTATTCAAGCACGTAGTACGGCGCGATGGTCCGCTGACGCTCATCGACGCAGTCGTCCGCGCGCACGCTGATCCAGCGATCGGCATGCACCAGCTCGCTGCCGACCACTCGCCAGGGCGAGGGAGCCGAACTCATGCGCTCTTGCGCTTGCGCTCCATCACGATCGTCGGCGCAGCGCCCTCGTCGACGGCCGCCTGGGTGACGATGACCTTCGCCACGTCTTCGGCCGAGGGGATCTCGAACATGATCGGCCCGAGCACGTCTTCGAGGATCGCACGGAGTCCACGAGCGCCGGTCTTGCGTTCGACGGCGAGGTCGGCGATCGAGCGCAGCGCCTCTGTTTCGAACTCGAGCTGAACGCCGTCGAGCTCGAACATGCGCTGGTACTGCTTGACGAGTGCGTTGCGAGGTCCCGTGAGAATGTCGATGAGCGCACTCTGGTCGAGCGGCGAGACCGAGGTCACGACGGGAAGACGACCGATGAACTCGGGGATCAGACCGAACTTGTGCAGGTCTTCCGGCAGTACCTCGCTGAAGAGATCGAGATCCTTGCCCTTGTCGTGCAGCGGGGCGCCGAAGCCGATGCCATGCTTGCCGACGCGTGCCGACACGATGTCCTCGAGGCCGGCGAACGCGCCCGCGACGATGAACAGCACGTTCGACGTGTCGATCTGGAGGAACTCCTGGTGGGGGTGCTTGCGCCCGCCCTGAGGAGGCACCGATGCCACAGTGCCCTCGATGATCTTCAGGAGAGCCTGCTGCACGCCCTCGCCAGAGACATCGCGGGTGATCGACGGGTTCTCGGCCTTGCGGGCGATCTTGTCGACCTCGTCGATGTAGATGATGCCCTGCTCCGCGCGCTTGACGTCGTAGTCGGCGGCCTGGATGAGCTTGAGGAGGATGTTCTCGACGTCTTCACCGACGTAGCCGGCTTCGGTGAGCGCTGTGGCGTCTGCGACGGCGAAGGGCACGTTCAGTCGCTTCGCGAGCGTCTGCGCCAGGTAGGTCTTGCCGCAGCCCGTCGGGCCGATGAGCAGGATGTTGCTCTTCGCGATCTCGACGCTCTCGGCCTTCTGCTCGGCTGTCTGAAGGGTGCCGTGCGCACGGATTCGCTTGTAGTGGTTGTACACCGCGACGGCCAGAGCCTTCTTCGCGGGCTCCTGCCCGACGACGTACTCCTCGAGGAATGAGAAGATCTCACGCGGCTTGGGCAGTTCGAAGTCCGCCGTGCCGTCGGCGGAGGACTCCGCCATCCGCTCCTCGATGATCTCGTTGCACAGCTCGACGCACTCGTCGCAGATGTACACACCGGGTCCTGCGATGAGCTGCTGCACCTGCTTCTGACTCTTTCCGCAGAATGAGCACTTGAACAGGTCAGCGCTTTCGCCGATACGGGCCATGCGCGTCCTCCTAGGGGGATCCTGAGATCGTCTACTGAGCCTAACCGCTGCATCCGACACCGGGACGCATTGGCGCGGGGTCGCGCATCACGAGTCCGCATCGCCCGACCGCATGTGTCCGCGCCTGCTCGGCGAAGAGCATCGGAGGGGTCGCGTCACCTGCGCCAGGCGAAATAGCCGGTCACCGACGGCGAGGGGATGTCATCGCGCCCCTGTGCGATGTAATGCGTCTCGACTGCAAGGATCTGTCCGCTGTCGGGGGCGACGAGCAGATATTCCTCGTAAGAGGGGTCATCCTCGTGTGCAGCCGAGAACGCGATCGCATCACGGCCCAACCGGTCAGTCACGGCCCCGACGACCTTGAGACCCGCCTCATGCGCGAAGTACTCCAGCACCGTGGCTTCCTCTGTCGATGAGAGCTGACGCTGGCGCATGAGGTCCGCGACCGAGTTGATCACCAGAGCCGCATCAGGAAGCTCCGTGGTCTCGTACGTCTTGGCAAAGTATGCGGGGATCTGGTGGCTCTCTGACGGCAGTGGTTCGGAGAACCGAAGTTCTGGGCTGCCGACTGCCCACTCGTCCTCGGAGATGAGCTCACCGACAGCAGGGACCCCCTCGGTCACTGATCGGCCGTCGGCGTCGACGGACGACCCTGCCTTGACGATCTGATGCACGGCGCCGTCGGACTTAACGGTGATGTCGTAATCCAGGTTCACCACATTCGCAGTCTGGTTCTCGCCGTCCGACATCACGACGAGCGACCACGCCACAGCCGAAATCTGCGTTACTTCGGGGTCGGGCGTGGGGGTCTCGGTACCGAGCTTCACTTTCTGGCTCAGGCCCATGAGCAGCTCCTCCCGTGGCTGGGGGACCGGGGATACTTCGAGCAGAGGCGGAGTCGCGGCATACGTCGGAGCAGTCGGAAGGAACAGCGTCAGCCCGAGGGCGATGACGACCACCGCAGCAGCAGTGGCGACCGCCAACGGCATCAGCCTGCTCGGTGCGGTACGTCTGGCTCGGCGGTGATCCGCGGCGGTGAGCGGTCTCGTGGAGACTAGCCCAGCCAGCTCCTTCTCGGCTCGATCAGTGAGCGGCAGGGTTCGATACCCGCTCACAGGGCGCGCCATACGAATTCTTCGTTCAAGCTCGTCCATCGCTGATCACCTCATCGTGATGAATGTCCTCTTCTCGTGGAAGCAGATGTCTGAATCGCTCGCGAGCGCGCATCAGGCGAACCCGCACTGCGATCGCGCTGATGCCGAGAATCGATGCGATCTCGGCTCGCGAGAGTTCCTCCCAGTAGGCCATGTACAAGAGTTCGCGGTCGGCCGTCGACACCCTGCGGAGAGCTCGTCGCACCTCGATCGCCTCGTCCGTCGCGGGTCCGAAACTGTCGTCAGAGGTGAGGATCGGCCCCGCGTCAGAAACGAAAGAGCCGAGTCGTCCCTGACGCCGGTACTCGTTGCCGATGAGGTTGCGAAGAGTCGTGTACAGCCACGGCAGGGTCAACTGTGCGCCGTCGTCATGCCGAGCCCAAGCGACACGGAACACCTCGGCCGTCACATCTTCGGCATCTGCCGCGGTGCCGAGACGCTGCTGAGCCACGGTCAAGATCAACCGATAGTGCTTCCGATAGAAATCCGGGAACTGATCCAACCGCGCGCCCCCTCCCGCAGCTCTCCTGAACCAACTATTTCCGCACACGAGTGATGTGTTTCACACACTGTTACGAATCATGAGGCGCGAGGAATATATCTGTTTCGTGGAAACGAACGCCATCACTTCGGAAACAACCCATGCAGCGGGAACTCCGCATTCCGGTTCGGAAGGAATGACAATGAAGACATCAGTTGAGGTCAGAAGAGGTCGCAGAAGAATCGCCATGACGTTCATCGCACTGGCAGTTCCGCTGGTCGCACTGTTCGGGTTCGCGGCACCTGCCAGCGCCGCTCCGAGCTACTGCAGCCTCGGCAGGGCCTGCGTCTGGGACGATCCGGACTTCAACACGAACGGCAGCTACGCGGGCGTGCTGTGGTTCGAGTACTACGTCACGCCGATGTCGAACTACAACTACGCCGGCACCTCGGTGACGGCTGGCAACACGGCAGACTCCTGGTTCAACAACGGGCGGTACTCCGTCGCTTGCTTCTACGACACCGCCACCAACGGCTACGGCGGGTCCTCGGTCTGCCTAAACACGAACCAGGGCGACGGCAATATCGAGAACAGCGCCGGAATCGTCCAGGGACTTGCCTGGGACCCCAACGCCGCGAAGTTCATCTGAGCATCATGAGGCGACCCAGGCAGGTCATATTCGCTCGCCGGGCCGTCGGCAGCATCGTCGCGGCCGCCACCGTCGCGGTGGCGGCCGCGTGCGCGCCCGGAAGCGCGGATCAGCTCACAGAGGCGCTGGACACGCAGGGCAAGGACATCGCTCGATGGGCGCTCCCCCTGGATCCCTATCTGCTCTCAGATCTGCAGCTGACGAAGGCGGCATACGCCGAGGCGATCGTGATCAACGACTGCCTCGCTGACAAAGGCATCGATGATCCCGTTCCGTACGTGGACATCGACGCGGCGTACGGCTCCAACGTCACGGTGCGTAAATGGTTCGATCTGAAGATCGCTCAGACGTACGGATACCACGACCCTTCGCAGCAGCGCCCCGCCGGCCTCAAGGCGTGGGACGACTTCCAGCATCAGGCGTCGACGCCCTCCGAGGACGAGGCGTTCCTGGCGTGTCGAGACGACCCTGCCACCGACAGCCCTGGATACAGCAACACCCTGATGAACTTCACGTCGGGTCTGGCCGCAGCGGCGTACTCGGGAGCGAGCAAGGACCCCGCTGTTCTCGAGTCCGCGGCCGCATGGTACGACTGCATGGCCGATGTGGGCATCGAAGACCTCCCGCCGACGCCGATCGAGATGCCCACTGAGTCCGTTCGTCAGCGCCTGGGTCTGGGTCTGGGTCTGGGTGGGAGCATCGACGGCCCCATCGCTGAGCCCACCGCCGAAGAGATCGACCTGGCGACCGCCGACGCCAAGTGCCGAGACTCCTCGCGCTTCACCGAATCGTTCTACGACGCTCTGTGGACCCGGGAGAGCTCGATGCTCGAAGACAACGAAGCGGCGCTCGTGGACGCCGGCGCAGAGATCGAGAAGATGACGACGAAGATCGACGAGATCATCGCGGAGTCACGAGCAGGATGACACGAGTCGGTCAGAGCCAGTCCTCGCAGTATCTCGACAGCCCTGCGGGGCCAGCAGACCCTCCTCGTCGGCCAGGTGGCCGCCCACCCGGCCGCCGCGCGGTGCTGGCGATCGCTGGCGCGATTGCCAGTGTGGCTCTACTCGCTGGAGGGTGGACAGTCGCGTCGGTGTTCCGTTCTCCCGGCCAGATCGCCAGTGACGCCGCAGCCCCTCCGCCCTCCGTGATCACAGCACCCGTGGAGCAAGGAGTCCTCGCCGAGACCCTGACGGTGCAGGGCGAGGTGCGCGCAGGCGATCAGACATCGGCCAGCCTGACTGCCGCTGGAGAGGGCGGTGTTGCAGTCGTGACCGACGCGCCTGTTGCGATTGGCTCCCAGGTCTCGCCCGGCCAAGTGCTCCTCGAGATCGACGCGCAGCCGGTCTTCGCGCTTCCTGGTGCGTTTCCGTTCTTCCGCGATCTGCGCACCGGCGACACCGGCCGCGACGTCGAGCAGCTGCAGCGCGCGTTGAACACCGCCGGCTACTCCACGACAGCAGATGGGATCTTCGGCCTGGAAACCGAGCGCTCGCTCACGAGTCTCTACGCCGACCATGGCTACGAGGTGCCGAAAGAAGTCGTGGCCGAGGACAGCTCGGCTGCGACGGAAGATGCCCCGGCGCCCACGCAAGAGCCCTCTACCCCCTCAAACCCCGCAGCCCAGCCGGTCCCCGTAGCTCCGACCGTGCCGGAGATGCAAGCCGTCGCCACGTCGAGTTCGTTCGTGGTGACCTCGGTTCTGCCAGCTACTGTCGTTGCCGCACCAGGCGTCGGTTCGCTGCCGGATGATGCAGCGGTCGTCTTCGCCAAGGGATCTCCCATCGCCTCGGCTCTGGTGATCGCAGCCACCGCAGCCCAGCTCGAAGTCGGCTTCGAGGCGAAAGCGACGATCGCAGGGGCCGAGATCCCGCTCGTCTTGCAGAACATCGGTGTGGCCGACGAGGAAGGTCTGGTCCCGATCACGTTCGTGACAGCCGAATCTGCCACCGTATCCATCGCGGACTCGTCCGTCGGAGAGAAGCCCGTTCTCGTGGTGACCCGCAGCGTGGTCGCGCAGGATGCACTCCTCGTTCCGAGCCGTGCTGTCGCCTCCCGCGGCTCGAGTCGGTACGTTCTGCGTCAAGAGGCGGAAAGTGATTTCCAGGAGGTCCCGGTGAAGGAGGTCGGCGAGCTGAACGGCATCAGCGCCATTGAGATCCTGAACGAAGAGCAGCTGAAGCCAGGCGATCTCGTGAGAGTCCAGTAGTGCCTGGACTCAGCCTCAGGGACATCACCAAGCGCTATGGCACGCGCTTGGCTTCAGTAGACGCGCTGCGCGGCGTCGACCTGGACATCCCGCAAGGCAGCTACATCGCCATCCAGGGTGAATCGGGCAGCGGGAAGTCGACCCTGCTCAACATCCTGGGGCTGCTCGATGCTCCGTCGATGGGAGACTACCTGATCGACCGACAGGACGTCGCCGCGCTGAAAGAACGCGCAGCATGCGCCCACCGCTCTGAGACGTTCGCGTTCGTCTTCCAGGCCTTCCACCTCCTCGACCGCCGATCAGTCGTCGAGAACGTGGAACTGTCGATGCACTATCGCGGTGTAGACCCCCGCAGGATGAGGAAACGAGCCCTTGCGGCGCTCGATGACGTGGGAATCTCCGACCTAGCCGATGCGAAGCCGCGCCAGCTGTCCGGCGGACAACGTCAACGCGTGGCGATCGCCAGAGCGCTCGCGTCCGGGGCGCCCATCGTCGTGGCGGATGAGCCCACAGGCAACCTTGACTCGAGCACCACTGAAGCCGTCATGAGGAGCTTCGAGAACCTCCGTCATCATGGCGCGACACTGATCCTCGTGACCCACTCGGATCAGGTCGCCCAGCATGCTGACAGACAGATCCATGTCGTGGACGGCAAGGTTCAGGAGCTCACCGAAGACAGCGACACCGAGAGGCTTCCCCTCATCACGCCCCGCAGAGAACCGAAGACTCCGGGGAAGGCGTCCACCGTGCGGCCGGCGGCTGCAGTCAAAGACGCCGCGGCGAACATGCTGAGCCGCCCCGGGCGCGCCGCCGCGCTCATCGCAGCGATCGCGGTCGCTGCAGCCTTGTTCGTGGCGACTTTGGGACTCTCAGCCACAGCGCAGCAGCAGGTTTCCGAGAGCTTCGATGCCGTCAAAAGCCGCGACGTCACCGCGACGGTCTCCGGCGATGGCGTCTCAGCGACGATCGACACCGAGCTCCGGGATGCTGCCCGGTCCTTGGCGGACCTGAATGGCTCAGCTTCCGTCGCCATCCTCGAAGATCTCGGCACGGCGAGCGTGCGCGTCGGCAGCCCCCGCGATGCAGTGGACACATCCACATACGCGAGCTACGGAGACGTCAGAACCGCGCTACGCCTCGACATCGACTGGGCGAACGCACCAGTAGTGTCGCTCGATACGAACCAGGTGCTCGTCGGTGCCTATCTGGCCGAGGGCATCGGGATGGCGCCCGTTGATCTGGCTCCGACGATCGAGATCGCCGGCCGGACACTCGTCGTCGCAGGAATCATCACTGATTCTCCTCGCGCACCCGATCTGCTCGGCAAAGCCGTGATCGGAGGCAGAGAGAGCCCTGAGACCGTGAACCTTCCGATGGGCACGGTGACGGCGTATATCGTCACCGAACTGGGAGCCGCCGCGACCGTCGCGGAGGAGGCGCCGCTGGTGCTTGACCCGATTCGGCCGGAACGCGTCGATGTCGCATCTCCCCCGCCAGCGGACTCGCTGCGCGCGAACGTGGAAGCGAGCGTCGCGCTGAGTCTTGCGCTGCTGACGATCGTGACCGGACTGGCTGCTGCGGCCTCAGTGACGATCGCCACCCTGTCGGCAGTCGCTGAACGACGCAACGAGATCGGACTACGACGTGCGATCGGGGCACGCAAGAGCCACATCGCGACGATGCTGCTTCTCGAGTCCCTGCTGATCGGCCTGATCGGCAGTCTCGTCGGCATCGTCGCTGGGATGGCCGCTGTACTCGCCGTGACGATTGCCCAGAGATGGACACCGGTCTTCGACCCCGCCCTCGCCCTTGCCGCTCTCGGAACTGGAATCGCCATCGCCGCTCTCGGCGCAATCGCCGGAGCAGTTCGCGCCAACCGCATCGTTCCCGCAGACGCGCTGCGGTCGTGATCGCTGTCAGAAGAGCGGGGCGCTCTGCTGACAGCAGCGGGAACTCCCGCAACGGCGCGCCATGCGTTCGACGGTTCCGCTCAGCGGCCCGGGGACAGGCGGACGACGGCGGCGAGCTCGACGATCGCCGACCTCGCCGCCGCCCCGGAAGAACGCTACCGAGGATGAAACCGCTGCTCTCGCAGCGGAGGTCTTGTCCTTCCCGATGCAGCAGGTTCACGGCCAGTCGCGAAGCCCATGCGCTGGCGTTCAGCCTTCCCGGGGCGTGGAGAGACACACTCCGACGTACGTCAGACCATGCTCTTGGTGTGCCAGACCGTCTTGATCTCGGTGAAGGCTCCGATGCGCTCGGGCGATGCGATGACCGCGCCAGGTGCCAGCACTCGCTTGAGCGTCTCGGCCGCGGCGATCTGCATGTCGATCCACTCGAGGTCTCCAGCGCCTGCCAGATCGAGCGCGTTGACGTCTTGATGCGAGGCGAGCCACGGCGCCATCTCTGCCGGAGACCCGGTGAGCACGTTGACGACCCCTCCGGGCACATCGCTCGTGGCGAGCACCTCGGCGAGGCTGATGGCGGAGAGCGGGAACCGCTCGCTCGCGATCACGACGACCGCGTTGCCCGCCACCAGTGCGGGTGCGATGACCGACACGAGACCGAGGAGTGCGGAGTCCTGAGGCGCGACGATCGCGACCACACCGGTCGGCTCCGGCACCGAGATGTTGAAGTACGGCCCTGACACGGGGTTGGCGTTGCCCGCGACCTGCGAGTACTTGTCGCACCAGCCGGCGTACCAGACCCAGAGGTCGATCGCCTCGTCGACCTGCGCAGCGGCAGCGGATGACGAGACGCCCTCCTGCGCAGCGATCTCGTCGATGAACTGCGCGCGGCGCCCTTCCAGCACTTCGGCGACCCGGTAGAGCACCTGACCGCGGTTGTACGCGGTCGCACCCGACCAGCCCTTGACCGCGGCCCGCGCCGCGACGACGGCATCCCGCGCATCCTTGCGAGAGCCCTTCGCCGCGTTCGCGAGGAACGCGCCCTTGGCGGAGAGCACCTCGTAGGTGCGGCCGGACTCGCTGCGGGGGAAAGCCCCGCCGATGGCGAGCTTGTAGGTCTTCGGAACGGTCAATCGCTTGCTCATGCGGATGCCCCCTTCAGGTATGCGGTGAGACCCTGACGTCCGCCTTCGCGGCCGTATCCGGACTCCTTGTATCCGCCGAACGGGCTCGACGGGTCGAATCGGTTGAAGGTGTTCGCCCAGATGACGCCCGCCCGCAGGCGGTCGGCCACGGCCAGGATGCGGGATCCCTTGTCCGACCAGATGCCCGCGGACAGACCGTACGGGGTGTTGTTCGCCTTCGCGATCGCCTCGGCCGGAGTGCGGAACGTGAGCACCGAGAGAACGGGTCCGAACACCTCGTCACGGGCGATCCTGTGCGACGCCTCGACGCCGGTGAAGATCGTCGGGGCGAACCAGAACCCCTTGTCGGGGATCGCGCAATCAGCGGTCCAGCGCTCCGCTCCCTCGGCCTCGCCGATGTCGCTGAGCTCACGGATGCGCGCGAGCTGCGCCGCCGAGTTGATCGCGCCGATGTCGGTGTTCTTGTCGAGAGGGTCGCCGAGCCGCAGCGTCGACAGACGGTTCTTCAGTCGGTCGATGACCTCGTCGTGGATCGACTCCTGCACGAGCAGGCGGCTTCCGGCACAGCAGACGTGGCCCTGGTTGAAGAAGATGCCGTTGACGATGCCCTCGATGGCCTGATCGATCGGCGCGTCGTCGAACACGATGTTCGCCGCCTTGCCGCCCAGCTCGAGCGTGACCTTCTTGTCGGTTCCTGCGACGGCTCGGGCGATGTCGCGCCCGACTCCGGTCGAACCGGTGAACGCGACCTTGTCGACATCGGGGTGGCGCACGAGAGTCGCACCGGTCGCACCTGCGCCCGTCACGATGTTGACGACGCCGGCGGGAAGGTCGGCCTGCTGGAGGATCTCCGCGAAGATCAGCGCCGTCAGCGGCGTGGTCTCGGCGGGCTTGAGCACGATGGTGTTGCCGGCTGCCAGAGCGGGAGCGAGCTTCCACGCGAGCATCAGCAGCGGGAAGTTCCAGGGGATGATCTGCCCCGCGACGCCGAGCGCCCGGGGGTTCGCGCCGAGGCCCGCGTGGTCGAGCTTGTCGGCCCAGCCCGCGTAGTAGAAGAACCAGGATGCGACCAGGGGAACGTCGACGTCGCGACTCTCCTTGATCGGCTTGCCGTTGTCGAGGCTCTCGGCGACGGCGAGCTCGCGGGCGCGCTCCTGCACGAGGCGTGCGATGCGGAACAGGTACTTGCCCCGATCGCGACCGCTCATCTTCGACCAGGTCTTGTCGTAGGCACGACGCGCGGCGGCGACCGCACGGTCGATGTCCGCATCGTTCGCCGTGGCGATCTCGGCGATGCGGCTCTCATCGGCGGGAGAGATGGTCGTGAAGCTCGCTCCTGATCCGTCGACGAACTCGCCATCGATGAACAGGCCGTAGCTGTCCTTGAGGTTCAGGACCGCCTTCGACTCCGGGGCCGGAGCGTATTCCAGGAATGACATATGTGGGGCTCCTAGTCGATCGTGACGTAGTCGGGGCCGGAGTAGTGGCCGGTGGTGAGCTTCTGACGCTGCAGAAGCACGTCGTTCAGAAGGCTCGAGGCGCCGAAGCGGAAGAGGTGCGGCTGGAGCCACTCCTCGCCCACGGTCTCGGCGACCGTGACGAGATACTTCACCGCGTCCTTGGACGCGCGAATGCCGCCCGCGGGCTTCACGCCGATGCGCTCGCCCGTGCCGCGGTGCCAGTCGCGCACCGTCTCGAGCATGAGCAGCGTGGTCGGAAGCGTCGCCGCCGGCTGCACCTTGCCTGTGGACGTCTTGATGAAGTCGCCACCGGCGAGGATGCCGAGCCACGAGGCGCGCTTGATGTTGTCGTAGGTGTTGAGCTCGCCGGTCTCGAGGATCACCTTGAGCGAGGCATACGAGCCGTCCACGCGACGGCAGGCTTCCTTCACCTGAGCGATCTGGTCGTAGACGAGCCCGTATCGGCCCGAGAGGAAAGCTCCTCGGTCGATCACCATGTCGATCTCGTCCGCACCTGCCGCGACTGCCTCTGCGGTGTCGGCGAGCTTGATCGCCAGCGACGATCGACCGCTCGGGAAGGCTGTGGCGACGGCTGCGACCGAGATCAGTCCGTCATCGGGGTCACCGTGCAGCGCACCGAGCGCTTCGACCGCGTCGCCCACCATGTCGCCGTACACGCACACGGCGGCGACCTTCGGAGTCGACGGATCTGCGGCATCCGGGTTCTTGGCCTTGGCCACGAGGGACCGCACCTTGCCCGGGGTGTCCGAGCCTTCGAGGGTCGTGAGGTCGATCAGCCTGATGATCGTGTCGAGAGCCCAGGCCTTCGAGGTGGTCTTGATCGACCGCGTGCCGAGCCCGGCAGCGCGCTGCTCCAGGCCGACGGCGTCGACACCGGGCAGTCCGTGCAGGAACCGGCGGAGCGTGGCGTCATCCGGCTCACCGCCGAGAACGTCCACCGCCGTCCTGCGGCTGAGTTCTTGGGTCGTCATCGTTCCTCCAACAATGCTCGTGCTGTGGTCTCATCTGTCACCAGAACGCTGCACAGGCCGCTGGTGACGACTGTGCGCGCGATGTCATGTTTCGCGTCACCGGCGGTGACGAAGATCGAGCGCTTCGCTGCGCGCAGGCGCCCGAGGTCGACTCCGACCGTACGGGCGTCGAGCTGCGGGTCGACGATGTTGCCGTCGGCGTCGATGTAGCGCCCCAGGACATCGCCCACGGCACCTCGACGCGCGAGCTCCTCGACATCGGATGCCGACAGGTAGCCGTTCTCGACGTGCGCGGAAGACGCATCGCACGGGCCCGCGGTGAACAGGAACGCCTGCGCTTCGGCTGCCTCGACGAGAACGGCCGCGACGGTGCGGTCCGCTTCGATCGCCTGCTTGGTCTCGACGCGCTCGAGGATCGCCGGGCTCGGCAGGAGGGACACGTGTCCGGATGCCCGTTGGGCGATCGTGACGGCGAGGCCCGCGGCTCCACCGGAGCGCCGGTTGAGGCTCACTCCCCCGTTGAGCTGCACGACCGTCACGCCTGTCGCCCAGCCGTCCGGCAGCGATTCGGCCACGGCACGCAGAGTGCGCCCCCAGCTGACGCCGAGAGTGCGCGGCACAGGCCGCATCGCGGTGAGGTAGTCGGCTGCGGCCTGAGCGACGCGCTCGAGTGTTCCGTCATCGCCGTCCGGAGAGGGAACGACCACCGCGGCCGCGAGCCCGTGACGTTCGACGAGCTGGCGTTCGAGTCCGAGCCGGCGCGCACGCGGGTGCACGATCTCGATCCGGACGATGCCACGCTCCCGGGCCTGAGTGAGAAGCCGTCCCACCTTCCAGCGGGAGAGCTTGAGGAGGGCGCCGATCTCGTCCTGTGTCTTGTCCTCGTCGTAGTACAGCTCGGCGACGCGAACCATGATCAGTTCCTCTTCCATGGCATCCTCCTTCCTCCCCCAGCTTACGACGGCATCACCGTTCGCGCACCCATCTGCTCATATGAGCACTTTCGACGAAATCGTCGCACATTCGCCGGAGACGACGAAAGGACGCCGACCCCGAGGGGTCGACGTCCTTCTCCATGCCGGATGCCTACATGCGCTTGCGCGAAGTGAGCACCTGGTCGACGATGCCGTAGTCCAGCGCCTCGGCGGCGGACAGGATCTTGTCGCGATCGATGTCGCGGTTGACCTGCTCGACGGACTTGCCGGTGTGGCGAGCCATCGTCTCTTCGAGCCAGGTACGCATGCGGAGGATCTCCGCAGCCTGGATCTCGATGTCGGATGCCTGGCCGTGTCCGGCCTCGCCCATCGCCGGCTGGTGCATGAGCACGCGGGCGTTGGGCAGGGCGAGACGCTTGCCCGGGTGCCCGCCTGCGAGCAGGACCGAGGCGGCCGAAGCGGCCTGACCGAGCACCACTGTCTGGATCTGCGGCGCGACGTACTGCATCGTGTCGTAGATGGCCGTCATAGCGGTGAAGGAACCACCGGGCGAGTTGATGTACATCGTGATGTCACGCTCGGAGTCCTGGCTCTCGAGAACGAGAAGCTGGGCCATCACGTCGTCGGCCGACGCGTCGTCGACCTGCACGCCGAGGAAGATCACGCGATCTTCGAACAGCTTGTTGTAGGGATCCTGGCGCTTGAAGCCGTAAGCCGTGCGCTCCTCGAACTGAGGGAGCACGTAGCGGCTGGAGGGCAGGTCGCCGGCAGAGCGGAAGGTGGGTGCGTACATGGGAATCCTTTCGCTTTCCGTTACTTGATGTCCTGGTCGGTTCCGCCGCCACCGACGACGTCGGTGGCCGAGTCGCGGATGTGGTCGACGAATCCGTATTCGAGCGCCTCATCGGCGGTGAACCAGCGGTCGCGGTCACCGTCTTCGTTGATCTGCTCGACCGACTTGCCGGTCTGTGCCGCCGTGATCTCGGCGAGGCGGTTCTTCATCGAGGTGATGAGCTGCGCCTGCGTCTGGATGTCGCTCGACGTGCCGCCGAAGCCACCGTGCGGCTGGTGCAGCAGCACGCGGGCATTCGGCGTGATGTACCGCTTGCCCTTCGTTCCTGCCGTCAGCAGCAGCTGACCCATCGATGCGGCCATGCCGATTCCGACGGTGACGATGTCGTTCGGGACGAACTGCATCGTGTCGTAGATCGCCATGCCCGCGGTGATCGATCCGCCGGGCGAGTTGATGTAGAGGTAGATGTCCTTCTCGGAGTCCTCTGCGGCGAGAAGGAGGATCTTCGCGCAGATCTCGTTCGCATTGTCGTCGCGCACCTCCGATCCCAGCCAGATGATGCGGTCCTTCAACAGTCGGTCGAAGACGCTCGTAGCGAGGAGGGGTTCTGCAGCCATGTCAGCTCCTGATTCCGTGTTTCAGTGATTCGAATCTACCGGCGACAACGCAGCGCTCAGGCCGTGTTCGCCGTCGGCATATCAGGCGTCGAGTTCCGCGATCTCGTGTGCGTACGCGGTCATCGAGCGGTGGTAGCGCGGGAGGTGCGGCACGAGTGCCAGCAGCGCCACCGAAAGTCCCTGCGCCGGCTTTCCCGAACTCGCCAGGATCAGCGCATGCACTGTCGCCACGGCATCCCGGTAGGGCCCGTCGGCAGACCGCTCCTGCTCCGCGAGGATCACGGCGAGAGCGTCGTCGTAGGCGCCGAGGTTGCGCAGCGAGCTCGCGAGCTGGATGGCGCACTGCGGGCGATGCTCGTCGTCGAGTCCGAGAGCGAGAGCACGCCTGTAGAGCTCCACGGCCTCGGCGGGACGCCCAGCGGAGTCCCTCGCGCCCGCACGCTCGAACTGCGCCCGCGCGTCGTCGAGCCCGCGTTCGGCGGCCAGCGCGTCGATCCGCGCGATCGTCTCCTCGCCGACTTCTTCACCCGATGCGTCGTCAAACCTCATCGATGCGTTCGTCCCAGGTCTTCATCACGTCCTCGCTCTCGGGGTGTCGTCTTCCACGAGAAAGGGGCGGATGCCGCAGCATCCGCCCCCCTCATCGAGATCGTGTTCGATCACTCAGCCTTGTCGGCCGCCTTCTTGGCCGGAGCCTTCTTGGCGGCGGGCTTCTTCGCAGCCGGCTTCTCAGCGGCCTCTACGTCGTCGGCCTTCTTCGCGGGAGCCTTCTTCGCAGCGGGCTTCTTCGCAGCCGGCTTCTCAGCGGCGTCGGCGTCGTCTGCCTTCTTCGCAGCGGCCTTCTTCGCAGGAGCCTTCTTGGCCGGCTTCTCGTCAGCAGCGGCGTCGGCCTCAGCCTCGGCCTCGTCGTCGGTCACGACGAAGTCGGACAGGTCGACAGGCTTGCCGTTGGTGTCGACGACCTTGACCTTGCCGAGCGCGATGGCGAGGGCCTTGTTGCGGGCGACCTCACCGACGAGCGCGGGAAGCTGGTTGGACGACTGCAGAGCCTCGACGAACTCCTGCGGAGCCATGCCGTACTGCGATGCGGACTGGATGAGGTACTGCGAGAGCTCCTCCTGCGAGACCTGCACGTCGGCCTGCTCGGCGATCGTGTCGAGCAGCACCTGCGTGCGGAACTGCTTCTCGCTGGCCTCGGTCACCTCGGCGCGGTGCACGTCGTCTTCGAGGCGGTTCTCGCCCTCGAGGTGGTTGTGCACCTCGTCCTCGATGAGCTTCGGCGGCACCGGGATGTCGATCTGCTCGAGGAGCGTCTCGACGAGCTTGTCGCGCGCTGCGGAGCCCTGCGCGAACACGCCCTGCTGCGAGACCCGCTCGGCGAGGCTCGCACGGAGCTCGGCGATCGTGTCGAACTCGCTGGCGATCTGCGCGAAGTCGTCGTCGGCCTCGGGAAGCTCGCGCTCCTTGACAGCCTTCACGGTCACGGCGACCTCGGCCTCGGAGCCGGCGTGGTCGCCGCCGACGAGCGCGGAACGGAACGTGGTGTCCTCACCCGCGGTGAGCGACTCGATCGCGTCGTCGATGCCCTCCAGCAGCTCGCCCGAGCCGACCTCGTACGACACGCCCTCTGCGCGGTCGATCTCGGCGCCGTCGATCGTCGCGACGAGGTCCAGCTCGACGAAGTCACCCTTCGCTGCCGGGCGGTCGACGGGAACGAGCGTGCCGAAACGGGCGCGCAGGTTCTCGAGCTCGGCGTCGAGCGCCGCGTCGTCAGCCTCGACGGCGTCGACGGTGACCGTGATGCCGTCGTACGACGGAAGCTCGATCTCGGGACGGACGTCCACCTCGATGTCGACGAGCAGGTCGCCCGAGAAGTCCTTCTCGTTCGGCCACTGCGTGATGTCGGCGGCCGGACGCCCGACGACGCGGAGCTTGTGCTCGACGGTCGCGTCGCGGAAGAACTTGTCGAGGCCCTCGTTGACCGCGTGCTCGATGACCGCACCGCGTCCGATGCGCTGATCGATGATCGGAGCGGGGACCTTGCCCTTGCGGAAGCCGGGGATCTGCACGTCCTGAGCGATGTGCTCATACGCGTGCGCGATGCTGGGCTTGAGGTCGTCGGGGGTGACCGTGATGCTGAGCTTGACCCGGGTCGGGGTCAGCTTCTCGACGGTGCTGTTCGCCATTCTGGTGTGCTCTCCTTGTGATTTCCGCGCTGAATCGCGGCTGTCAGGCCGTTGAAGCCATGTCGGGGCGACAGGAGTTGAACCTGCGACCTCCCGCTCCCAAAGCGGGCGCTCTACCAAACTGAGCTACGCCCCGGGGAATCCGCTTGCAGATTCAGCCCCACCGAGTCTAACGGACACGAGCACCCGCATGAGTCCGCTATGATCGATGAGTCGGCACAGTCCTCCCGGACCTCGCCGACATCGGGGCTGTAGCTTAGTGGTAAAGCCTCTGTCTTCCAAACAGATGATGCGAGTTCGATTCTCGTCAGCCCCTCATTCCACGAAGGCCCCCGCGATCAGCGGGGGCCTTCGTTCTTCCCGGGGATTTCTCCTCTCAGGCGGCGCACTCATTAGAGTCGTGGTACGCCGGTTCCCCACGGAGGTCTCCACAGAATGCCTGCTCCCGTCGATGTGGCCTCCTCCGCGATCGGAGGGCACGCGCTCCCTGCGCGCTTCGCCAGCGTGCTGGAAGCGGCACCGAGAAGGCGGAGGCGACGCCCCACGCTGATCCTGGGCGCGGTCGCGGCGACGGTCGCCGCCGTGACGGTGGGGCTTCTCCAGATCACCGCCAGCCTCGGCTATGACGAGGCTCGCACCGAGTTCGACGCCAGCCTGGGCACGACCGCGAGCACCGGAGAGGCACTCCAGCAGGAGCTCGACGCGCTCGCGTCGACCCTCGGCGTCGCCGACCTGCTCGTGCAGACCGACTCCGGCGTGCTCGTCGCTCCAGCGGCCCGCGAAACACTGTCGACCGCCGCCACCGATGCCCGCGAGGTCGTGACTCCCGCGGAGGATCTTCTCGACCACGACCTGCCGACCGCAGATGAGAAACCCGGCATCTTCTGGCAGCTCTTCGCGGCGTCCGGCGAACTGGCCGCGCAGACGCGCGATCTCGACGATCTGGCAGCCGACCTCGACAGCATGATGCCCCCGCTGACCACCGCCGGCACGTCCGTGACCGAGGCCGGCGCGGCCGTCCTCCATTCTGCGGCCGATTCCGCACCGGCATTCGAGTCCGCACATCTCTCGGCGAAGAACGATGCAGTGATCGCACTGCGCGACGCGGCATCGCGAGCATCCGGCACAGAACGCCTCGACGCGTCAGCCGTCGAGACACTCGTGTCACTGCAGGATGCAGCGGCGCAGGTCGTTGCGACCGAACAGGCCGAGCTCGCCGAGAAGGCCGGGCCCCTGCAGACCGCACGGACGGAGATCGAGGCTTTCGCTCGCTCACTCGCGCCCGGGGTGCTGCTCGAGTTCGACTGGAATCAGATCGTCAACAACGCCGGCTACAACGGCAGCATGGGAGGCCTCACCACCTGGTGGTGGGACGACCCCGATCGCGCGGCCATCGAACTGTCGAACTCGGTCGCGGAGCAGTGGCCTGCCGACCGCAGCAAAGCGCTCGTCGCCCACGAGGTCGGCCATGCGATCAGCGTGAAGTGCGAGGACATGTACGACTCGTCGACCCAGGACAGCATCGAGAAGTGGGCCACCGCCTGGGCGATCAGCATGGGCTTCACCGACGACGCCAACGGCGTCTGGGCCTACGGGTACCCGCCCCAGTCCTACATCGACGCCGCGTATGGATGCCGGTGAGCACGCCCGCTCGATACGAGAGAAGCCGCCGCGATCGGATCGCGGCGGCTTCTGTCATGAGTTCAGATCGAGGTCACTGACCTCGACGCTCACGGAGCTGGGTGAGCGCGTCTTCGAGAAGCTGGACGGCTTCTGCGTCGGTGCGACGCTCCTTCACATACGCGAGGTGGGTCTTGTACGGCTCCGGCTTCGCGAGTGCGGGCGGGTTCGCCTTGTCTCGTCCGGCCGGCAGACCTGACTGGGGGTGGTCGATCGTCTCGGGGATCTCCTCTTCCGGGAGTCCCGCGGCGAAGTAGCGGACCGTCTCGTTGCCGAGGCCGTCCCAGTACGAGACCGCGATGCGGTCGGCGTGGTAGCCGTGGTCCTGCTCGCCCATGGGGCCGGAACCGACACGGGTTCCTCGGATCGCATTGCCGCCGGTAGCCATCAGATCACCTCGAACTTCGTGATGAGACCGAGCGCCACGATCGCCACGAACCACGCCAGGGCGAGGACCACGGTGAAGCGGTTGAGATTGCGCTCAGCGAGACCCGACGAGCCGACAGCCGACGTCATTCCGCCACCGAACATGTCGGAGAGGCCGCCACCGCGACCCTTGTGGAGGAGGATGAGGAGAGTCAGCAGGACGCTGGTTATGCCCAGCACCACCTGCAGGACGAACTCGAGAATTTCCACGAGGAAGAGCCTTTCGCTGGGGCAGGATTGCCCCGGTAACGGTCAAGTATACGGTGCGGCGGGGCCGGAGCCCCGCCACACTCACACGCCTACGTGCTTCTCGAAGCGGATGATCGCAGCGAACTCGTCGACCACGAGGCTCGCGCCTCCGACCAGTGCGCCGTCGACATCGGGCTCACGCATGAAGCTGGCGATGTTGGCCGCCTTGACCGATCCGCCGTACAGGATCCGGGTGCGCGCGGCAGCGTCGTCACCGAGGACCTTGGCGATCACCGCGCGCAGCGCGGCACAGACATCCTGTGCCTGCTGCGGCGTGGCCGCCTGTCCGGAGCCGATGGCCCAGACGGGCTCGTACGCCACAACGATGTCGGCATCCTTCGAGAGCCCCTGAAGAGCGACCTCGAGCTGACCGGCCGGAACCGCGCTCGCGCCGAACTTCTCCAGGTCTTCGGCCGTCTCGCCGACGCAGATGACCGGCGAGAGGCCGTGCTTGAGCGCTGCCTTCGTCTTGGCCGCCACGACGTCGTCCGACTCCGCGTGGTATTCGCGGCGCTCGGAGTGACCGATGATGACGTACTTCGCGTCGAGCTTCGCCAGGAACGCTCCCGACACCTCACCGGTGTACGCACCGGAGTCGTGTGCCGAGAGGTCCTGCGCACCCAGCGCGAACGGGATCTTGTCTGCGTCGATCAGCGTCTGCACGCTGCGGATGTCGGTGAAGGGCGGGAAAACCGCGACCTCGACCGATCCGTCCTCGTGCTTGGCATCCTTGAGAGTCCAGTGCAGCTTCTGCACGAACGCGACCGCCTGCAGGTGGTCGAGGTTCATCTTCCAGTTTCCCGCGATCAGCGGGGTACGGGCGTTCAGGCCCATCCGAGCACCTCCAGGCCGGGTAGTTTCTTGCCCTCGAGGAACTCGAGGCTGGCGCCGCCGCCGGTCGAGATGTGACCGAACTGGTCGTCGGCGAAGCCGAGCTGACGCACGGCCGCGGCCGAGTCACCGCCGCCGACGACGCTGAGGCCGTCTACCTCGGTGAGCGCCTGCGCGACGGTCTTGGTGCCGCCGGCGAACGCCGGGAACTCGAACACGCCCATCGGACCGTTCCAGAACACCGTCTTCGATTCGCGGATGACCTCCGCGAATCGCGCCGCAGTCTCGGGACCGATGTCCAGGCCGATTCCGGCAGCGCCGAACGCCGTGTCCTCGATCGCGTCCGCAGCCGTCACCTCGTGGTCGGCATCCGCCGAGAACGAGGAGGCGACGACCACGTCGGTCGGGAGCACGAGCTCCACGCCGCGCTTCTCGGCCTCGGCGATGTAGCCGCGCACCGTCTCGAGCTGATCCTCTTCGAGGAGGCTGGAGGCCACGGCGTGGCCCTGCGCCTTCAGGAAGGTGAACAGCATGCCGCCGCCGACGAGGATGCGATCCACGCGAGGCAGCAGGTGCGAGATGACGCCGAGCTTGTCGCTCACCTTCGACCCGCCGAGCACGACCGCGTACGGGCGCTCGGGGTTCTCGGTGAGACGGTCGAGCACGTCGAGCTCTGTCGCGATCAGCAGACCGGCAGCGGAGGGCAGCAGCTCGGCGAGGTCGTAGACGCTCGCCTGCTTGCGATGCACGACGCCGAATCCATCGGAGACGAGCACGTCACCGAGCTCTGCGAGCTGAGCCGCGAAGGCGCCGCGCTCGGCATCGTCCTTCGAGGTCTCCCCCGGGTTGAACCGCAGGTTCTCGATGACGACGATGTCGCCGTCCTCGAGCGAGGCCACGGCCTCCTGGGCCGACTCGCCTACGGTGTCGCGTGCGAACGCGACCGGCTTGCCGAGCAGCTCGGACAGTCGCTGGGCGACCGGCCCCAGGCTGTACTGCGGGTCGGGCGCACCGTCGGGGCGTCCGAGGTGCGAGCACACGATGACGCGGGCGCCCGCGTTGATCAGTGCGTTGAGGGTAGGCAACGAGGCGCGGACACGGCCATCGTCCGTGATGATCCCGTCCCGGAGGGGGACGTTGAGATCACAACGGACGATGACGCGCTTGCCCTCGAGCGAACCCAGTGAATCCAGGGTGCGCAGAGTCATGGGAGGTGTCTCAGAGACGCTCGGCCACGTACTCGGTCAGGTCGACGAGACGGTTGGAGTAGCCCCACTCGTTGTCGTACCAGCTGGAGACCTTGACCAGGTTGCCGCTGACGTTGGTCAGGGTCGCGTCGAAGATCGACGAGTGCGGGTTGTGCACGATGTCGCTCGAGACGATCTGGTCTTCGTTGTACTGCAGGAAGCCGGCGAGGCGACCGTCGGCAGCAGCCTTCTTGTAGGCCTCGTTTACCTCCTCGACCGTGAGGTTCTCGCGGTCGGTGATCAGCGTCAGGTCGACGATCGAGCCGGTGGGAACCGGAACGCGGTACGACGAGCCGCTCAGCTTGCCCTGGAGCTCGGGCAGAACCTCGCCGATCGCCTTGGCTGCACCGGTGGAGGCCGGGGTGATGTTGATCGCAGCGGCGCGTGCACGACGCAGGTCGCTGTGCGGGCCGTCCTGCAGGTTCTGATCTGCGGTGTAGGCGTGAGCGGTCATCATGAAGCCGCGGTCGATGCCGAACGCGTCGTTGAAGACCTGGGCCAGCGGCGCGAGGCAGTTGGTCGTGCAGGAGGCGTTGGAGATGATGTGATCCGTCTCCGGGTTGTACGTGTCCTCGTTCACGCCCATGACGAAGGTGCCGTCGACACCGGTGCCGGGAGCTGAGATGAGCACCTTCTTGGCGCCCGCATCGATGTGCTTCTTGGCAGCCTCGGCCTTGGTGAAGAAGCCGGTCGACTCGATGACGATGTCGACGCCCAGCTCACCCCACGGAAGGTTGGCGGGATCGCGCTCTGCGAACGCCTTGATCGCCTTGCCGTTGACCGTGATGCTCTCGTCGTCGAAGCTGATGTCAGCGTCGAGGACGCCGCCCACAGAGTCGTACTTCAGAAGGTGGGCAAGGGTCTTGTTGTCGGTGAGGTCGTTGACCGCGACGATCTCGATGTCCGCTCCCTGCGCGAGAGCCGCGCGGAAGTAGTTGCGTCCGATGCGGCCGAAGCCGTTGATACCGATCTTGACAGACACTCAGGTCTCCCTGTTTCTCGTGCGCTGTGCGCAGCAAAAGTGCTTACGCGATGCGCGGGGGTTTTTGGCTGAGATGGCGTCCCGACGAGACTGGGCCCGTCGGGACGCGACCCGATTACGACAGTACCAGCAGGCCGTTCGTCTTCTCGCGGGCGACCTCGAAGCGCTGAGCGACGTTCTCCCAGTTGGCGATGTTCCACGCGGCCTTGACGTAGTCGGCCTTGACGTTGAGGTAGTCGAGGTAGAAGGCGTGCTCCCACATGTCGAGCTGGAACAGCGGCACGGTGCCCTGCGCCGTGTTCGACTGCTGGTCGAACAGCTGCTGGATGATCAGACGCTGGCCGATCGAGTCCCAGCTGAGCACCGACCAGCCGGAGCCCTGGATTCCGAGGGCGTTCGCGGTGAAGTGCGCCTGGAACTTCTCGAACGAGCCGAAGAACTCGTCGATGGCTGCCTTGAGCTCGCCCTCGGGCTGTCCGCCGCCGGTCGGCGAGAGGTTGGTCCAGAAGATCGAGTGGTTGACGTGACCGCCGAGGTTGAACGCGAGGTCCTTCTCGAGCTTGTTCACGTTGGCGAGGTTGCCGCTGTCACGGGCCTCGGCGAGCTGCTCGAGGGCGGTGTTCGCGCCGGCGACGTAGGTCGCGTGGTGCTTGTCATGGTGCAGCTCCATGATCTTGCCGCTGATGTGCGGCTCGAGGGCTGCGAAGTCGTAGGGAAGGTCGGGGAGCGTGTAGGTCGCCATGTCGCTTTCATCCAATCCGCGCCGCGCCGCGGCGCTTGCCGATCCTCTGCGCCGCCGAGGTGCGGCGTAGAGCGGACTTAACTCATCCTAGTGACGACAACGTGTCGCCGACCCTGATCCTTCCCCCATATGACGAAGCGAGGCGACCCCTTGACAGGGATCGCCTCGCTGATGTCGATGGACAGGCTCAGACGTCGAGTCCGGCGGGCACGGCGGCCTCGGTGCCCGGGATGCCCTCCTGCTGCGCACGCTTGTCGGCCATGGCCAGAAGACGGCGGATGCGGCCGGCGACCGCATCCTTCGTCATCGGCGGGTCGGCGTGGTGACCCAGCTCGTCGAGGCTCGCGTCTCGGTGCGCGAGGCGCAGCTCACCGGCGACCTTGAGGTGGTCGGGCACCTCGTCGGCGAGGATCTCGAGAGCGCGCTCCACGCGGGCGCAGGCGGCGACAGCGGCCTGCGCGGAACGACGCAGGTTGGCGTCATCGAAGTTCACGAGACGGTTCACACCCGCGCGCACCTCGCGGCGCTGGCGCATCTCCTCCCAGGCGACAGCGGTCTTCTGTGCACCCATCTCGCTGAGGATCGTGCGGATGGCCTCGCCCTCGCGGACGACGACGCGGGGCATGCCGCGCACCTCGCGAGCTTTCGCAGCCACTCCGAGGCGGTGCGCGGCGCCGACGAGCGCCATGGCAGCCTCAGACGACGGGCAGGCGACCTCGAGCATGGCAGAGCGGCCTGGTTCACTCAGGGTTCCCGCGGCGAGGAACGCTCCGCGCCACAGACCGGCGACCTCTGCGCGGGAGCCCGTGGTGAGACGGTTGGGAAGTCCGCGGACCGGGCGACGGCGCTGGTCGAGCAGACCGGTCTGGCGTGCGAGGGTCTCCCCCGACGCGATCACCCTCACTGCCCACCGCGCTCCGTCGTTGGCCGTGCTCGACTGCACCTGGGCGATCTCGGGCCGAACACCGTAGATCTCCGCGAGGTCGCGCGCGACACGCTGCGCGAGGATCTCGGCATCCACCTCCGCCTCGACGGCGACCCGCCCGGCGATGGAGTGCAGTCCGCCGGCGAACCGGAGGATAGAGGTGACCTCCGCGACACGCACCGTCGGGGGTGCATTACGGATGCTGACAAGCTCAGCCTTGACGTCGGTGGTTAGTGCCACGACACTCCTCTACGCTCACGCGCCGGATCGCGGCGCAAACCTCCAGCCTACTCTGACGGAGGCTCCTGCTATTCCCTGCCGAGGTCCCGATGACGCACGTTGACGGCCACTCCGGGCACGGACGCGAGCCGACGAGCAAGCTCCTCCACCATGGCGACCGAGCGGTGCTTGCCGCCTGTGCAGCCGATAGCGATCGTCGAGTGGCTCTTGTTCTCGCGCTGATACCCCTCGAGCACCGGGGTGAGCGCCGACGTGTAGGAATCGAGGAACTCTGCGGCGCCTTCACGAGAGAGCACGTAGTTCTTCACCGCTTCGTCCTGTCCCGTCAGGCCGCGGAGCTCTTCGTTCCAGAAGGGATTGGGCAGGAAGCGCATGTCCGCGACGATGTCGACATCGGTCGGAAGACCGTACTTGAACCCGAAGCTCATGAGCGTCACACGGTGCCGCGCTGCACCCTCTTCGGAGAACAGGTCGGACACCTGCGTGGCGAGCTGATGGATGTTGAGCGCTGAGGTGTCGACCACGAGGTCGGCCGACTCGCGGATCGGCGCGAGGCGGAGGCGCTCGATGCGAATGCCGTCGAGCAGGGTGCCGTCGCCCTGGAGCGGATGCGGCCTGCGGACGGCCTCGAATCGACGCACGAGGACGTCGTCGGACGCATCCAGGAACAGCACGCGCACCGAACCGCGCGATCGCAACGCCCGCGCCACGCCGGGAAAATCGTCGAAGAGGTTGCGTCCTCGGACATCCACCACGGCGGCGACCTTGGGCAAGGCGTTGCCACCCATGTCGGTGAGGTCCAGCAATGGACGGAGAATCTGCGGCGGCAGGTTGTCCACGACATACCAGCCGAGGTCCTCGAGTGCGTTCGCGACCGTCGTGCGTCCAGCGCCCGACATGCCCGTGACGATGAGGAACTCGCCTTTGTCCCCGTCAGTCATGGTTACTCCTTCTCCCCCGCTCCCCCAGCCTAGCGAGAAGAGAGATGCGTATGGATGTTCTCGGCGAGCACAGGCCCGATCCCCTGCACCTCCTGGATCGCCTCGGGCGGTGCAGACCGCAGTGCGGTGACGGATCCGAAGTGCTTGAGTAGGACCTTTATCCGCGCCGCACCGAGGCCGGGAACCTCGGCGAGGATCGACGTGATGTCGTTCCTGCGTCGTTTGCGCTGGTGCGTGATCGCGAATCGGTGTGCTTCGTCCCTCAGTCGCTGGAGCAGGTAGAGCGACTCACTGGTGCGAGGCAGGATCACCGGGAAGTCATCCCCGGGGAGCCAGATCTCCTCGAGCCTCTTGGCGATGCCGCACACGGCGATCTCGGTGTGACCGGCGTCTCGGAGTGCCCGCGCGGCCGCCTCGACCTGCGGCTGCCCGCCATCGACGAGCAGCAGCTGCGGCGGATAGGCGAAGCGGGGCTTGCGCTTGACCTCGACGACGACCTCGTCGAGGTCGTCCTCCGACTCTCCAGGGACCCCCACGGCTGCGGCGGGCACTTCGGCTTCCTCGGGACGATCGAGGTAGGCGAGACGACGTCGCAGCACCTGGTACATCGAGTCGGTGTCGTCCGTGGTCTCGGCGATGTTGAACGAACGATACTGATCTTTTCGCGGCAGCCCGTCTTCGAAGACCACCATCGACGCCACCACGTTCGTGCCGCCGAGGTGCGAGATGTCGAAGCACTCGATGCGCAACGGCGCCTCCGACATCCCCAGCGCCTCCTGAAGATCTGTGAGAGCCTGCGTGCGCGCGATGTAGTCGCTCGTGCGACGGGTCTTGTAGCGGATCAACGCCTGCTGCGCGTTGAGTGTCGCGGTGCGCATGAGGTCGGCGCGCTGACCGCGCTGGGCGACGGCGATCTCGACCTTCTTGCCTCGCCGCTCGCGCAGCCACACCTCGAGCTCCGCCGCGTCGTCCGGCAGCGTCGGCACGATGATTCGCCGCGGCACGTCCTGGGCATCCCCGTACGCGCGCTGCAGCACCTGGTCGACCAGGTCGGCCGTCGAGATGTCGATCTCCTTCTCGATCGTCATCGCGCGGACGCCTCGGACGCGTCCGCCGCGGATCACGAAGTGCTGCACCGCTGCGGCGAGCTCGTCCTCCGCGATTCCGAACAGGTCGGCATCCTCGTCGGTCGCGAGGACCAGCGCGCTCTTGCCCAGCACCGCCTCGATCGCCGTGAGCTTGTCGCGGAATCTGGCGGCGGCCTCGTAGTCCATCGCAGCGGAGGCGGCCAGCATCCTCTTCGTCAGCTCTCGGGTGAAGCGCTCGTCGCCTCCGGCCATGAATGCGACGAAGTCGTCGACCATCGCACGGTGCTCCTCGATGGTGACCGTCATCGAGCACGGCCCGCCGCACTTGCCGATCTGCCCCGGAAAGCACGGACGCCCTGTCTGCATCGCGCGCTTGTAGCTGGAGTCGCTGCAGGTGCGGATCGGGAACGCCTTGACCATCAGGTCGATCGTCTCGTGAACCGCCCAGACCTTCGGATAGGGACCGAAGTAGCGCGCACCGGGGATCTTGCGGTTGCGGGTGACGATCACTCGCGGCGCCTCATCGCCCAGCGTCACGGCCATGAACGGGTAGGACTTGTCGTCCTTGTAGCGGACGTTGAAGGGCGGATCGAACTCCTTGATCCACATGTACTCGAGCTGCAACGAGTCCACGTCGGTCGAGACGACCGTCCATTCGACGGAGGACGCCGTGGTGACCATCCGTCTGGTGCGCTCGTGGAGCGTGCGCAACGGCGCGAAGTAGTTCGACAGACGTTGACGCAGGTTCTTCGCCTTGCCGACATAGAGCACGCGTCCATCGGCGTCGCGGAATCGGTACACGCCGGGGTTGGTGGGGATCTCACCAGCCCGCGGCTTGTACGGCAGGACGTCGGCCATCAGCTGGCCTTCCGCGCAGAACGCCCCTCACCCAGGATCTCGGCGAGGAACTGGCCCGTGTGACTGTCCTCGACTCGCGCGATCTGCTCGGGGGTGCCCGTCGCCAGGATCTCACCACCACCGGAACCGCCCTCCGGTCCGAGGTCGATCACCCAGTCGGCGGACTTGATCACATCGAGGTTGTGCTCGATGACGATCACCGTGTTGCCCTTGTCGACGAGCCCGTTCAGCACCTCGAGGAGCTTGCGCACGTCTTCGAAGTGCAACCCCGTGGTCGGCTCGTCGAGCACATAGATGCTGCGGCCGTTGCTGCGACGCTGGAGCTCGGTGGCGAGCTTGACGCGCTGCGCCTCGCCGCCCGACAGTGTCGTCGCCGACTGACCGAGACGCACGTAGCCGAGGCCCACGTCGACGAGGGTCTTCATGTAACGGTGGATCGCCTGGATGGGCTCGAAGAACTCCGCCGCCTCGGCGATCGGCATCTCGAGGACCTCGGCGATGTTCTTGCCCTTGTAGTGCACCGACAGCGTGTCGCGGTTGTAGCGCTTGCCGTGGCAGACCTCGCAGTCGACGTAGACGTCCGGCAGGAAGTTCATCTCGATCTTGATCGTGCCGTCGCCCGAGCACGCCTCGCAGCGGCCGCCCTTGACGTTGAAGCTGAAGCGCCCCGGCTGGTAGCCGCGGACCTTCGCCTCCGGCGTCTCGCTGAAGAGCGAGCGGATGCGATCGAAGACGCCGGTGTAGGTGGCCGGGTTCGAGCGCGGCGTGCGGCCGATCGGCGCCTGGTCGACGTGCACGACCTTGTCGAGGTTGTCGAGTCCCGAGACTCGGGTGTGCTTTCCGGGAACCGTGCGGGCGCCGTTGAGCCGCGAGGCGAGCACCTGGTAGAGGATGTCGTTGACGAGCGACGACTTGCCCGATCCCGACACTCCGGTGACCGCCGTCAGAACACCCAGCGGGAAGTTCACGCTGACGTTCTTCAGGTTGTTCTCGCGAGCACCGACGACGCTGAGCATCCGCTTCTTGTCGAGCTTGCGGCGCTTCGCAGGGGTCGGGATCTCGCGACGACCGGAGAGATACTGTCCCGTCATCGAGTCCGGCTCGTTCAGGAGTGCCTCGTACGAACCGGAATGCACCACCTCACCGCCGTTCACTCCCGCGCCCGGCCCGATGTCGACGACCCAGTCAGCCGACTCGATGGTCTCTTCGTCGTGCTCGACGACGATGAGCGTGTTGCCGAGGTCACGGAGCTTCAGAAGGGTGTCGATCAGTCGACGGTTGTCGCGCTGGTGCAGACCGATCGACGGCTCGTCGAGCACGTAGAGCACACCGGTGAGGCCCGACCCGATCTGTGTCGCGAGGCGGATGCGCTGTGCTTCGCCGCCCGAGAGCGATCCGGCCGAGCGGCTGAGGTTGAGATACGAGAGCCCGACCTGCAGCAGGAAGTCGAGTCGCAAGCGGATCTCACGCAGCACCTGCGCCGCGATCTGCGCCTCGCGGTCGGTGAGAGTGAGGGTCTCCATGAACGAGCGCGCATCGGCGAGGCTCAGGTGCGACACCTCGGCGATCGAGTGACCGTGCACCTGCACCGCGAGCACCTCGGGCTTGAGACGGTTGCCGTCGCACACGGGGCACGGCACCTCGCGGAGGTACTCGCCCCAGCGCGAGCGCTGCGTGTCGGACTCGGCCTGCGCGTACTGCCGCTCGATGTAGGGGACGACACCCTCGAAGCCGGACGCGTAACGCATCTCGCGCCCGTACCGGTTCTTGAACTTGACCGTGACCTTGTAGTTGTCACCGCGGAGGATCGCGTCCTGCACGTCGACCCTGAGGTCCTGCCACGGGGTGTCGAGCGAGAAGTTGAGGTCGTCGGCCAGGCCCTCGAGCAGGCGCTCGTAGTACTGGAAGAGGCCCTTGCCCTGGGTGGTCCAGGGGACGATCGCGCCCTCGCGGATGGAGAGCTCCTCGTCACCGAGCATCAGGTCGATGTCCACCGACATGCGCGTGCCGAGCCCCGAGCAGGCGGGGCATGCGCCGAACGGCGCGTTGAAGGAGAAGGTGCGCGGCTCGATCTCGGTGAGGGACAGCGCGTGCCCGTTCGGGCACGCGAGCTTCTCGGAGAACGACTGCCAGGCGTCGTCGCCCTCTTCGTCGACGAAGTTCACCTGCACGACGCCGCCGGCGAGTCCGAGTGCGGTCTCGACCGAGTCGGTGACACGACCGAGGATGTCGTCGGCCGCGACCAGACGATCGACGACCACGGCGATGTCGTGCTTGTAGCTCTTCTTCAGCGTGGGCGGCTCGGCGAGCTGGATCAGGTCTCCGTCGACGATCGCGCGGGAGTATCCCTTGGCACCCAGCTCGCGGAACAGATCGACGAACTCGCCCTTCTTCTGAGAGACGATGGGCGCGACGATCTGGTAGCGCGTCCGCTCGGGCAGCTCCATCAGCTGGTCGGCGATCTGCTGCACGGTCTGTCGCTGGATGCGCTCACCGCACTCGGGGCAGTGCGGAATGCCGATGCGCGCCCAGAGCAGACGCATGTAGTCGTAGATCTCGGTGATCGTGCCGACCGTCGACCGCGGATTGCGGTTGGTCGACTTCTGATCGATCGACACCGCGGGGCTGAGCCCCTCGATGAAGTCGACGTCTGGCCGGTCGACCTGGCCGAGGAACTGGCGCGCGTATGCGCTCAGCGACTCGACGTAGCGACGCTGCCCTTCGGCGAAGATCGTGTCGAACGCGAGACTGGACTTTCCCGAACCGGACAGGCCGGTGAACACGACGAGGGAGTCGCGTGGGATGTCGATGTCGACGTTCTTCAGATTGTGTACGCGGGCACCGCGAACGCTGAGTTTTCCTGGGGTTGCAACCGGGACGATAGGCACTGATCAAGTCTACGAGGGGCCACAGACATTGGCTCCGTGAGGGCTCACAGGGAAGGCATCGCCTCACGGTGCTCGGCGGTTCGCCCTCATGACCAGGGTCACCGCGAGCGCCACGACGGCTCCGGCTCCCGCGACGGCGGCCCACGGCACCGTCTGCGCCGATCCCTGCGCGGCGGCTCCGCCGACGACCATCACCGCGACGGTCACCGGCTGAGCGATCGCCTGGACGACGAGCAGCCGCAGTGCGCTGCGCCGGAGCGCGGCGATCACCACGCGGGAACCCGCGGGGATCACGAGCGAGAGCGACATCAGCACGTGGATGAGCTGCACGACGAGCACCGCGATCATCGCGCGCCCGAGATCGGGCTCCGAGATCAGCATCCCGATCACGAGGCAGCCGACCGATCCCCACGCCGCGAACGTCTGCGGGAGGGCGGCGGCGACGACCGCCAGCACGACAGCGGCCACCTGCCACCCGATCAGCGGGCACAGGGCGACGGCCCCGGCGGCGACGACGGCGATGAGCGCGCCCCGCACGACGAGCCAGGAGACGGCCGGTCCGGTCTGCAGCGAGTCGTTCCCCCTCATCGGCGCACCCTCGCGATCGCGAGCAGCGCCGATGACGGATCATCGGCCCAGGTGACCACATCGACTCCGGCGCCGTGCAGATCGGCGAACACGTTCTCCCGCTCGGCGAGCACGGTGCGAAGGCCGATGAGCTGTGCCCGGGTGAGACGCGTGCGATCGAGCGGCGGAAGCACGTCGACGGCGACGACTCGATGACCGCTCGCCCTCCACATCAGCGCCGTCTGTGCCGCCGCGCCCTCGAAGAACGTCGACAGCACGAAGATGACCGAGCCGTGCGGCACGGGAGGCGTGCGGCGGAAGGACGCATCCTCTCGTGCCTGACCTGTCGCGGCGATGGCCGCCACCACGCGCGCGAGGTGCCTCGATCCGCTGCCGCTGCGCAGCGACCGGCCCCCGTGCACGAGCACGTGCAGCGCGACGCGGTCGCCCGCGCCGATGGCCGAGTCGGCGATCGCGCGGGCGGCCTCCCGCGCGAGGTCGAGCGACGTCACGCCACTGCGTTCGAGATCGCCGCTCCCCCATGACGAGACGACCTCTCCGAGGTCTTCCGACGTGTCCATCGCGATCACGACGGAGGAGTCGCTCAGGGTGTTCGTCCGTCGAACCAGCAGATCCCCCGGCCTGCGTGCCATCCGCGCCGTGGCCCGCCAGTCCACGCGGCGGAGCTCGTCCCCCGGAGCGAAGGCGTGGATGTCCCTGAAGTCACCGCCCTGGCCCTGACGGCGCCCCTCGTGAGCACCGTGCGACCCGATCAGTCGTCGCGGCAACGGCAGCGCATCGATCGGTCGGCGGGGCGGTGCCACCTGACGTCCGGCCGCGACGGGCCCCGCTGTCTTCGAGAGCGCCGCGCCCTCGAGAGAGAACCCTCTCGCCGCGGCTTGCACAGGAATCGCCGGCCCGGAATGCAGGACGGTGCTGCGGGCGGTGACGGATGATCCGCCCCCAGGCACGATCACTCGCCTGGTGCGGCGCTCCGACTGCACGATCACCATCTCGACGGCTTCCGCGTCGCTCTCGACGGCGATCGCGGTGAGCAGTTCTCCATCCTGTCCCGGCAGCGCATCGATCCTGACCTTCGCCTCGCCCCCGGCGGTGCCTCGTGCGATCGCGAACCCGCTCCAGAGGGCCAGAGGCAGGCCCATGGCCGCGACGTCCGGTCGGGCCGACAGAAGGCCGACGACGGCGAGGATCACCGCGCCGCCGATCGCCACCGACAGCACCGGCCCACGACGCCCCGCGTCGGGATCATCCGTCATCCGAGCGCCCCGACAGTCGGCGGCACCGCCACCTGACCGACGACCGATCGAACCACATCGGACGCCGACGCACCCTGAGCCCATGCCTGCGGAGTGAGGGTGAGTCGATGGGCCAGCACAGGCACGGCGATGCGCTTGATGTCGTCCGGGCGCACGTAGTCGCGACCGTCCAGCGCCGCCAGCGCTCGTCCGAGCAGCAGCAGACCGAGCGAACCTCGCGGCGAGGCCCCGACCTCGACGTTCGGCGCATTCCTCGTGGCGCGGGTGATCTCGACGCAGTAGCGGGTGATGTCCTGATCGACGTGGATGGCTTCGACCGCGTTCTGCAGGGCGACGAGCTGGTCGGCATCGATCACCGGGGCGACGTGGGTCGCCTCCTCTCGCCTGCTCACCCGGTTCTCCAGGATCCGAGCCTCGTTCTCCGCGTCCGGATAGCCGACGGACAGCCGCACCATGAATCTGTCGAGCTGCGCCTCGGGAAGCGCGTAGGTGCCCTCGTACTCGATCGGATTCGACGTCGCGATCACATGGAACGGCGCCGGCAGCGCGAAGCTGTTGCCCTCGACCGTCACCTGTCGCTCCGCCATCGCCTCGAGCATCGCCGACTGCGTCTTCGGGGTGGTTCTGTTGACCTCGTCGGCGAGCAGCAGACCGGTGAAGATCGGCCCGGGACGGAAGACGAAGTCGCCCGAGTCCGGTGCGTACACGTACGATCCGGTCACGTCGCCCGGGAGCATGTCGGGGGTGCACTGCAACCGACGGAACGACAGCCCCAGGGCCGACGCGAGACTGCGAGCGGCGAGGGTCTTTCCCAGCCCTGGCACGTCCTCGAACAGCACATGACCACCCGCGAGGATCGTCGCGAGCGCGATCTCGACGGGGTCGTCCATGCCCACCACGACCGTCCTCACTGCGGCGAGGATCCTGGCTCCGGTGTCGGCGATCTCTGCGGGGCTCGTCATGTCATCTCCTTGATCGACGGAACAGCGAGGGCCGCGCCTGGCCGGTGGCTGGGGCGTGCGACGCGAGCGACGGCTCGCCGGGTGAGGAAGGGTTCAGTCGATCGACGGCATCCAGGGCCCGTTCGATGTCGACGATCGTCGGGGCGGGACCCGTCAGCTGTTCCCAGAGCCCGGGTCCGATCACCGCGGTGAGTCGTGCCCTGTCCTCCGGGTTGTCCGGGTCGATTCCCTGGCGCACCAGCCTATGGCGGAGGATCGCGCTGACGCGTCGGGTGATCTGCTGTCCGGCGATACCGGTGTGCGTGTTCAGGGCCCACGCCATCCGAGAGATCGCGGTCGGCCGACGATGGCGTTCCGTGTCGATACGCGGGGCGTCGAAGCCGGGCTCGAGCGGCATCACGAGTTGTCCGAGCAGACCGACCGCGCAGATCAGCAGACTCCAGCCGATCACGAACGGCCAGGTGAAGCCGAAGCCGAGGAGGGCGAGAGCAGCGACGACCGCCGCACCGATCGCGAGAAGTGTTCTCCGTGCGCTCATCGCCACACCCCCTCGATGCGCCGAAGGGCCTGTCGCGCCGAGGCCCGATCATGTTCGTCGGCCACCCGCGTGCCGAAGCGGACGCTCTCATAGAGGCGCAGCAACGCCGCAGCGTCGTCGGCGGCGCCCGGCCGCAGAGTGATGATCCGCACCACGAACTCCCCCGGAGTCTCGCTCGCCGCACGCTTCACCCCCGCGTCCGCCGCGCTCTCCTCGAGACCGATCCACGCGGCGACGATGGCATCCGAGGCCGTGGCACGCTCATCGATCGTCGCCAGCGCGCCGGCGATCCCGCGTTGCATCACCCCGACCGCGACGTCCGCTGTCGGGGTCGATGCGAGCTGATCGACCTCGGATGCGACGACGGCTGCGTCACGACGCCGGAGCGGGCGATCTCGCCATGCTCGAAGCAGGGCTCTGGCGGCGATCACGAGGAGCGCGACGATCCCGGCCGCGACCAGGAGCATCAGGATCACCGTGAGAGTCTGCGCGAGCGCGGCGTTCGTGGGTTCGACCTCCACCGGCTCGGGGAGCCCGGTTCCACCCGGCGACACGGTGGGCAGCGGCTCTGCCGTCCCCTCGGGAATCGGCTCGGTGGGGCGGAACGTCGGCTGACCCTGGATCGCCGACGCGATCATCGCCGCGCCGAACAGAACGACGACGACGACGGGAAGGACCATCCGATCGACACTCCGGCGCGCAGGACGCGTCTGGTGTTCGATCGGCATGCCCACACCCTATGACGCGGTCACTCCTGGGCTGAACGGCGCCCCGCGAATGCCGACAAACCATCGCGCAGTGTCGCGATCTGCTGCAGGTCCATTCCCACAGCGGTCATCACCTGGCGCGGAACATCGAGGGCTCGGCCACGCAGAGCCCGACCGGCGTCCGTGAGCGTGATGTCGAGACGGCGCTCGTCCTCGACGCTGCGCTGCCTCGCCACAAGACCGTCTGCCTCCAGCCGCTTCACCAGCGGCGACGCCGTCGCAGGCTCGAGCGCGAGGTCGGCCGCGAGATCGTTCAGTGGGCGCGGAGCACGTTCCCAGAGCGCCAGCATCACAAGATACTGCGGATGCGTGAGCCCGAGGGGCTCCAGAATCGGCCGGTAGATCGCCACGACGTTGCGTGCTGCGGTCACCAGAGCGAAGCAGAGCTGGTTGTCGAGCTTGAGCAGGTCATCCGATGCGGTCACGGATTCGAATATACATTGACCCTAATAGTTAGTACACTAAGCAACATGGCCAGTTCTGATGATCGCCCTTCGCTCCGCACTCGGATCCGCGAAGCCGGAGGCCTGTATGCCTGGTTCAACTCGAATCTGATCCGCTTCGCCGGCCCGGCCTCGGTCGGCCCCTACGAGAAGACGCCCCCGCCGAGCCCGTCCGAACGTGCCGAACGCGCCTGTCCGCTGTGCGGCTCCCCGATGAGCGAGCATGAGATCGACCGGTCGGGCCCCAAGACGCTCGTCCACTGCCCCTGAGGCTCGCTCTCAGCCGTCTCGCTTCGCGTCTTCACGCGCGATGTCGAGCCAGGCCGCGAGGTCGTCGTCGTCGATGAGCGCGCTCGGCGATACGTCGAGCCAACCGGTGCCCATGGTCCGCGGACCCATGACCGCGGACGCGACCCCTGGCCGGGTGATCAGCGACGCGCCGTGCTCTTCGTCGACGCGCACGAGCAGCACCCCGCCGGTGCGCGCACCGACGAGGATGTGACCGTCGAGGAGGAACGCGCGCGTGCCGAACATCCGCTTCTCCTCGACGTTCCCGTCAAGGGTGAGAAGCGCTCTCACGCGATCGGCGAGCTCTTCTCCTGATGCGTCCATCCTGGTCGCTCCCGTGTCGTCAGGCGTGGCCGGCCTTCTCCATGGCACGCAACTCCTTCTTCATGTCCTGCACCTCGTCACGCAGTCGTCCGGCGAGCTCGAACTTGAGCTCCGCGGCCGCCGCGAGCATCTGGTCGGAGAGGTCCTGGATCACGGCTTCGAGCTGCTGAGCGCCTTCAGCGGCGATCCCGGTGCGCCGGAGGTTGGGCGTCGGAGACTTGCCCTTGCCGGTCGCGCGACCGCGGCCGGACATCATCGCAGCGGTGTCGGCGCCTTCACGGGCGAGCACCTCGGTGATGTCGGCGATCCGCTTACGCAGCGGCTGCGGGTCGATCCCGTGCTCCAGGTTGTAGGCGACCTGCTTCTCGCGACGTCGATCCGTCTCTTCGATCGCCTTGGCCATCGAGTCGGTGATCCTGTCGGCGTACATGTGCACTTCGCCCGAGACGTTGCGCGCCGCGCGGCCGATCGTCTGGATCAGCGACGTGCCCGATCGCAGGAAGCCCTCTTTGTCGGCGTCGAGGATCGCGACCAGCGACACCTCGGGCAGATCGAGTCCTTCACGCAGCAGGTTGATTCCCACCAGGACGTCGTAGACGCCCGCCCGCAGCTCGCTGAGCAGCTCGACCCGTCGCAGCGTGTCGACGTCGGAGTGGAGGTAGCGCACGCGCACGCCGTGCTCGCCGAGGAAGTCCGTCAGCTCTTCGGACATCTTCTTGGTGAGCGTCGTCACGAGCACACGCTCGTCACGCCCGACACGCTGCCTGATCTCCTCGAGAAGGTCGTCGATCTGGCCCTTCGACGGCTTCACGATGATGTGCGGGTCCACCAGACCCGTCGGGCGGATGATCTGCTCCACCACGCCGTCGGCGATGCCCATCTCGTACTTGCCGGGAGTGGCCGACAGATACACGGTCTGCCCGATCCTGTTCTTGAACTCGTCCCACCGCAGCGGCCTGTTGTCCATCGCGCTCGGGAGCCGGAAGCCATGGTCGACGAGCGTGCGCTTGCGGGATGCGTCTCCCTCGTACATCGCGCCGATCTGCGGCACCGTGACGTGCGACTCGTCGATCACGAGCATGAAGTCGTCGGGGAAGAAGTCGAGCAGCGTGTGCGGCGGCTCGCCGGGCTGACGCCCGTCCATGTGCCGGGAGTAGTTCTCGATTCCCGAGCAGAAGCCGAGCTGCTGCAGCATCTCCAGGTCGAAGGTCGTGCGCATCCGCAGCCGCTGGGCCTCGAGCAGCTTCCCCTGACGCTCGAACTCCTTGAGCCGCTCCTCGAGCTCGTGCTCGATGGTGCCGATCGAGCGCTGGATCACATCGGTTCCCGCCACGTAGTGCGAGGCGGGGAAGATCGGCACGGAGTCGAGCTTCTCGATGACCTCTCCGGTGAGCGGATGCAACGAATAGAGCGCTTCGATCTCGTCACCGAACAGCTCGATGCGGATCGCATGCTCCTCGTACACCGGGATGATCTCGATGGTGTCGCCTCGCACCCGGAAGTTGCCCCGGGAGAAGTCGACGTCATTGCGGTTGTACTGCATCGAGATGAACTGCCTGATCAGCGCGTCGCGGTCGTACCGCTCTCCCACCTGGAGGGCGACCATGGCGCGGAGGTACTCTTCTGGCGCGCCGAGTCCGTAGATGCAGGAGACGGTGGAGACGACGATCACGTCGCGGCGGCTGAGCAGCGAGTTCGTGGTCGAGTGACGCAGACGCTCGACCTCGGAGTTGATCGAGGAGTCCTTCTCGATGAAGGTGTCGGTCTGAGGCACGTACGCCTCTGGCTGGTAGTAGTCGTAGTAGGAGACGAAGTACTCGACGGCGTTGTTCGGCATCAGCTCGCGGAACTCGTTGGCCAGCTGCGCGGCGAGCGTCTTGTTGTGCGCGAGGACGAGCGTCGGACGCTGCACCTGCTCGACCAGCCAGGCGGTCGTCGCCGACTTTCCGGTACCGGTGGCGCCGAGCAGCACGATGTCGGTCTCGCCGGCGTTGATACGCGATGCGAGTTCGGCGATCGCCTTCGGCTGGTCGCCGGCAGGCGCATATTCGCTGATGACCTCGAAGGGACGAACACTTCGCGTGGGTTGCATACCTCCAGCGTATGCCGGGCCACCGACATCGGGGCCACGAGCGGCCTCCGCCTAGAGTGGGGGCGTGATCGAGTTCCTCATCGGCACCAGTCTCGCCGCGTCTGCGGGCCTCAACGCCTGGATGCCGCTGTTCCTGCTGGGCCTCGCCGATCGGCTGCTTCCCTCCGTGGTGCTGCCGGCCTCGTGGTCGTGGCTGTCGAGCGATCTCGCGCTCTGGATCCTCGGCGGGCTGCTGCTGCTGGAGGTCGTGGCCGACAAGATCCCTGCGCTCGACTCCCTGAACGACGTGATCCAGAGCATTCTGCGTCCGGCATCCGGTGGCATCGCCTTCGGCGCCGGCTCGGGCGCTCAGACGATCGCGGTCGACGACCCTGCCGCGTTCTTCACCGACAACGCCTGGGTGCCGGTGGTCTCCGGCATCGCGATCGCCCTGGTCGTGCACATCGCGAAGGCCACCGCGCGTGTCGCCGCGAACACCGTGACCGGCGGCCTTGCGGCTCCTGTCCTGAGCACGGCTGAGGACGGGGCATCGTTCATGCTCGCGATCACGGCGATCGTCATCCCCGTCGTGGCCGCCCTGCTGCTGGTGGGCCTCGTCATCGTCGTCGTCGTGGGCGCGCGCCGCCTGGCGCGCAGGCGTCGAGAGGGCGGTGCCGGTCAGTCAGCCGGCCGCGTCCACACGTAGGGCGTGGTGGTCGAGACCTTGACGAGTCCCGCACGCTCGAGGATCGGCCGCGAGAACTCGGTGCAATCCGACTGCAGGTACCGCTTGCCGAGCGCGAGGGCGGATCGCGCGCGCTCCGCCGTCAGCGCTCTGTAGATCCCTCGACCCCGCCATTCGGGCAGCGTCGCTCCGCCCCACAGACCGGCGAAGCGGGTGCCGGCCACGGGCTCCAGGCGTCCAGCGCTGATCACCGCTCCATCAGCCACAGCCGTCCAGAGCTCCACGGTGTCATCTTCCCGGATGCGCTGCAGCGTCGTCTCGACGCGCACGCGCCACTGCGGATCGCCGAAGACCCTCCCCTGCATCTCCTCCATCGCGAACACCTCGGCCTCGGTGCGCGCCCGTCGGAGCTCCACCTCAGAGGGAAGGTCGACGGGCTGGGCGAGCGCCGCCGCCTCGCCGATCATCACCGACTCCTCGTCCTCAGGCACGAACCCACGGCTCTCCAGAGCCCGGCCGAGCCCAGGCGCACGATCATGCCCTCGCGTCTTCCACTCGATCGAATCGATGCCGCTGAGGGTCGTGAAGTGCGCGAGCGCGACGTCGATGAGCTCTTCGATTCCGCCGGAGTCGTGGCCATCGAGGTCCGAGTACGACACGAACCCGCGCCCGCCGGGGAAGACGGCGAGTCGCAGCGGTCCGTGCATCGCCACGCTGAGCGCGTGCGTCACCTCGGCGTCCGTGCGCAGCTCACGATCGTAGGCGGCGAGATAGGTCAGGCGCATGAGGCGATCCTCCCGGTCGACAGTGGCAGTGAGCGACGGCGATGAGGTGCCGCTTCGTGATCATACGCGGCCGGTCGACGCCTGCCGCAGGGCGCGTGCCGCCAGCGCCGCGGACACCGCGCACATCGCCACGATCACCGCCACGAACCACGCCCAGTCAGCCGTGCCGAACACGATCCCCAGCGCCCAGCCGAAGAGGCTCGACCCCGCGTAGTAGCCGAAATAGTAGAGCGACGATGCCTGCGCCCTGCTGTCGGAGGCGGCTGCGGCGGGAGCCCACCCCGAGGCGACGGCATGCGCGCCGAAGAAGCCGGTGGTGAAGAGCAGCAGCCCGACGATCACCGCGAAGAGCACCTGGCTCAACATGGCGAGGGCGCCGACGGCCATCACGGCGATCGAGGCGAGCAGCACCGGATACCGGCCGAAGCGGGATGCGAGCGCACCTGCTGTCGGCGACGAGACGGTACCTGCGAGATAGGCCAGGAACAGCAGCGTGACCACCCACCCCGGAAGGGCGAACGGCGCGTCGATCAGGTGGAACCCGAGGTAGTTGTACACCGCGACGAAGGCGCCCATCAGAAGAAAGCCCTGCATGTAGAGCGCGAGCTGCGTCGCGGAGCGCAGCGGCATCGCCAGGCGCGCAAGCATCCGTGGCGACGCGTCGTGTCGAAATCGACCGGGCACGAACCCCTGAGCCTTCGGAGTGAGCCAGAGGAACAGGACCGCTGCCACCGCGCACACACCGGCGACGGTCCAGATGCCCGCGCGCCATCCCCATGGCTCGCCGGCCAATCCCGACAGGACACGACCGAGCAGGCCGCCCACGGTCGTCCCGGCTATGTAGCTCCCCGCTGCAGTCGCGGCATCGCGTGCGCTCACCTCCTCGCTGAGATATGCGAGCGCCACCGCGGGCACGGCGCCCAGCGCCACGCCCTCGAGCAGCCGCAGTGCCAGCAGCATCTCCATGCCGGTGCTGAAGGGCGCGAGAACCCCCAGCGCCGTCGCTGTGAGGATGCCGAGATCCCCATGGCGGGAACCCGCCCCATGCGGTCTGCGACCATCGACCACGGAACGACGGCCGCCGCCAGACCGAGCGTCGCAGCCGACACCGCGAGCGCCGCGGTGGCAGGCGTGATCCCCAGGTTCGACGAGAGTTGCGGCAGCACGGCCTGCGGCGAGTACAGCTGCGCGAACGTCGCGATGCCGGCGAAGAACAGCCCGACGATGAGACGCCGATAGGCGGGAGACCCGGGTGTGTGACCGGTGAAGGTCACGACGAGCGGATCCGCTCCCACAGGGCGTCGGTCTGCCGGATCGTCTCCTCCAGTGAACCTGAGGTTTCGATGACCTCGTCGGCGATCGCGAGCCGACGCTCGTCGGACACCTGCGCGTCGATCCGTTCCTGGGCCGCCTGCTCCGCCATGCCGCGCAGCTCGACGAGCCGCCGCCTGCGCTCGTCCGCCGGCGCATGGGCCACGACGATCAGATCCCACGGGTCATCGACCCGCGCCTCGACCAGGAGCGGGACGTCGTACACGACGACGGTCTCGGGACCGGCGGAGGCGGCCTCCTCGAATCGACGCTGCGACTCGGCACGCACCGCGGGGTGGACGATCGCGTTCAGCCGCGCCAGCTGCTCGGGATCGCCGAACACCTTGGCGCCCAGGGCAGCCCGGTCGAGTGCGCCGTCCGCGTCGATGACATCGGCGCCGAAGACGTCCTCGATCCGTGCCAGCACCGCAGAGCCTGGCGCCTGCACGTCGCGCACGATCTGATCGGCGTCGACGACGACCGCTCCGAGTTCTGCGAGTCGTCGCGCGATGGTCGACTTGCCCGAGGCGATGCCGCCGGTGAGAGCGATGAGAGGCATCTCGCCAGTCTAGGCTCGACCGCGAGCTCGGGTCATCGCGCCAGCAGCTGCCGACGCGAGCTGATGACCCCGGTGTCGAATCCGGCGAGGTGGAGCCCTCCATGGAACCGGGCATGCTCGATCTTGATGCACCGATCCATCACCACCGAGAGCCCCGCCCCCTCGGCGATCGCTGCGGCATCCTCGTTCCATGAACCCAGCTGCAGCCAGAGCGTGTGCGCGCCGGCCTCGATCGCCTCCTGGGCCACCCCCGGCAGGTCGTCGTGCCGGCGGAACACGTCGACGATGTCGGGCACCACAGGCAGGTCTGCAAGTGAGGCGTAGACCGGCTGTCCGAGGATCTCCGCCTCCCGCGGGTTGACGAGGTACACGTCATACGCGGTGCTGGAGAGCAGATAGGTCGCCACGAAGTACGACGCCCGCGCAGGGTTGTTCGACGCACCGACGATGGCGACGGATCTCGCGCGCCGGAGGATGCTGAAGCGCTCCTGCTGACCGGGTCCGATCCAGGTGCGGTCGGGCTGCGCCGGCGAGGACCCGGGGAGCGCGCAGGATGCGATGTCCTGCGCAGTCGGAAGCGCGCAAGCCTCAGCGCCCGTGGTCTCGATTCCGCTCATCGGGTCGCTCCTGTCGCTGTCGTGAGGGCCTGATCGAGATCCCAGATGATGTCTTCGGCGTCCTCGAGACCCACCGAGATGCGGATGAGGTCAGGGCGCACGCCCGCGGCGACGAGCTGCTGTTCCGTGAGCTGACGATGGGTGGTGGATGCCGGGTGGATCACGAGCGTGCGCGCATCGCCGATGTTCGCGAGATGGGACGCGAGCTGGAGGTTCTCGATCAGGGTCTCCCCCGCGGCACGGCCGTCATCGGCCCTCACTCCGAAGGCGAACACCGACCCAGGGCCGAGCGGCAGGTACTTCGCAGCGCGCTCATGGTGCGGGTGATGAGCCAGGCCCGCCCAGGTCACGTACTCGACCCGGGGGTCCGAGTCGAGCCACTCGGCGACGACCCGCGCGTTCGCGAGGTGCGCGTCGATGCGCTGCGGCAGCGTCTCGACTCCCTGCAGGAGGTTGAACGCCGACTGCGGGCTGAGCGCCGGACCGATGTCACGAAGCTGCTCGGTGCGGAGCTTGGTGAGGAACCCGTACTCGCCGAAGTTGTCCCACCATTTGATGCCGCCGTAGGACTCGACGGGCTCTGTCATCTGCGGGAACCGTCCGTTGCCCCAGTCGAAGGTGCCCTTCTCGATCACGACGCCGCCGAGTGTGGTGCCGTGGCCACCGAGGAACTTCGTCACCGAGTGGATGACGATGTCGGCGCCGTGCTCGAGCGGCCGTGCGAGGTACGGAGTGGCGAGGGTCGCGTCGACGACGAGCGGCACACCGGCGGCATGCGCGACCTCCGCGAGGCCTTCGATGTCGGCGATCTCACCCGACGGGTTGCCGATCATCTCCACGTAGACGACCTTGGTCTCGGGGCGGATCGCGGCGGCGTAGTCGGCGGGGTCGGTGGATGCGACGAAGGTCGTCTGCACGCCGAACCGGCGCAGCGTCACGTCGAGCTGCGTCACCGTGCCTCCGTACAGCTGGGCGGAGGCCACCACGTGGTCACCGGCTCCGACGAGCGCGGCGAACGTGATGAACTCCGCGCTCATGCCGGATGCCGTCGCGACCGCGCCGATCCCGCCCTCGAGCGATGCCAGCCGTTCTTCGAGCGCAGCGACGGTGGGGTTGCCGATGCGCGAGTAGATGTTGCCGTACTTCTGCAGCGCGAAGAGGTTGCCGGCATCCGTCGCATCCTCGAAGACGAAGGAGGTCGTCTGGTAGATCGGCACGGCGCGGGCACCCGTCGCGGCATCGGGAGTGCCGCCGGCGTGGAGAGCCCTCGTGCGAAAGCCGAAGCGGTGTTCTTCCGTCATCATGTCCTCAGTTCAGCGGTCTCGAGCACGGCGGCGATGTCGTCGACGGCCCACGGGTTCTGGAGAGATGTCGTGTCCCCGAGCGGGGCGGGTGCTCGTCCGGCGCGGCGATCCTGCTCGGCTTCCCACAGCTGTGCGAGCAGCCGCCGCATGATCTTGCCGGAGCGCGTCTTGGGGAGGTCGGGGACCACGACGATGTGCTTCGGCTTGGCGACGGGGCCGATCGCCGTGGCGACCTGTCCTCGCAGCTGCGAGGTCGAGACCTCCGCGCGTCCTGATGCGGTGACGAACGCGACCACGGCCTGCCCGGTGACCGGATCGGAGACGCCTGCGGTACCGGCCTCCCCCACCGTGTCGTGGGCCACGAGCGCGGATTCGATCTCGATCGTCGAGAGCCTGTGGCCGGACACGTTCACGACGTCGTCGAGACGACCGAGGATCCAGATGTAGCCGTCGGCATCACGCGTCGCCCCATCGCCGGCGACATAGTATCCGCCGTGCTCGCCGTGTCCGGCATACGCCGACCAGTACGCATCGCGGTAGCGCTGCGGGTTGCCCCACACGGTCCGCGCCATTCCCGGCCACGGGCGCCGCACCACGAGCGTTCCGGATCTTCCGGGCGCGACCTCATCGCCGTTCGCGTCGACGACGGTCGCGTCGATCCCGGGCAGCGGCACGGATGCAGAGCCGGGCTTGAGCGTCGTCACTCCCGGAAGAGGCGCAATCATCGCTGCTCCGGTCTCGGACTGCCACCAGGTGTCGACCACCGGGAGCTCGTCGCGCCCGAAATTGCGACGGAACCAGATCCAGGCTTCGGGGTTGATCGCTTCCCCGACCGTTCCGAGCAGACGCAGCGTCCTGAGGTCGTGCCCCTGCGGCAGCTCTGCGCCGAACCACGTCATGAAGGTGCGGATGAGCGTGGGGGCGGTGTAGTAGACGGTCACGCCGTAGCGCTCGATGATCTCGAGATGGCGTTCGCGGTTCGGCGTGTCCGGCGTCCCCTCGTAGATGACCTGCGTCAGCCCGTTCGAGAGCGGGCCGTAGATCTCGTACGTGTGGGCCGTCACCCACGCGAGATCCGCCGTGCACCAGTGCACGTCGTCGGGTTTCGCGTCGAAGTGAGCCCAGTGCGCCCAACTCGCGTGCGTGAGGTACCCGCCCGAGGTGTGGACGAGCCCCTTCGGCTTCCCCGTGGTGCCTGACGTGTAGATGATGAAGAGCGGATGCTCGGCATCGAATGCGTCGGGCTCATGCCGGGAGGAGGCGGTGTCGACGACGTCGTGCCACCACACGTCGCGCCCTTCCGTCCACGGGACGTCCTGTCCGGTACGCCGGAGCACGAGGACGTGCTCGAGGTCGGGAAGATCATCGGCAGCGGTGTCGGCCGTCGACTTGACCTCGGTGGCGGTGCCCCGGCGGAACTGGCCGTCGCTCGTCACGAGCAGCTTTGCGCCGGTGTCCGCGAGCCGGAACCGCACCGCCTCGGCGGAGAACCCGCCGAACACCAGTGAGTGCACGGCTCCGACACGCGCGCAGGCGAGGGTGATCACGACCGTCTCGATCAGCACCGGGAGGTAGATAACGACGCGGTCGCCCGGTCGGATGCCGAGTGCGATGAGCGCGTTGGCCGCACGCGAGACCCTGTCCTGGAGGTCGGAGTATGTCACGGCGATGCGGTCGCCGGGCTCGCCCTCGAAGTGCAGCGCGACCTTGTCGCCGCGCCCGGCCTCGACGTGGCGGTCGACGCAGTTGTACGCGACGTTGAGCTGTCCACCGACGAACCATCGTGCGGCGGGAACCGCATCCCCCACGGGCGGATCCCATTCGTGAGCCGTGTGCCAGGGCTCGGCCCAGTCGAGCCGCTCGGCCGCCTGCTCCCAGAACAGTGTCGGGTCGGACGCCGCCCGCGCGTACGCCTCAGCAGTCACGTTCGCCGTCGCAGCGAACCCGGCAGGCGCCGAGTAGGTGCGGGTCTCATGCAGACGAGCTTCCGTCACGGTCACACCCACCGTCTGAGCAGATACTTCTCGACCAGCACGAGAAGAGCGTTCGTGATCGTGCCGAGAAGCGCGAGCAGGACGATCGACAGGATGATCCTGTCGACGCGTCCGCTGTTCTGCGAGTCCGTGAGCAGGAACCCGAGCCCCATCGACGAGGCGATGAGCTCCGCAGCGACGAGGAACAGCCAGGCCTGCGCGAGAGCGAGTCGGAGACCTGCGACGACCGACGGCACGACAGCGGGCAGCTGCACGGTGCGGAACAGCGACCATCCGCGGAGGCTGAACGAGCGCCCGGCCTCGACCAGGAGTGGATCGACATGGCGGAGCGCCGACGCGACCGTGGTGTAGACGGGGAAGAAGGCGCCGATCGCGATCAGCGTCACCTTCGACTCCTCACCGATCTGCATCCAGAGGATGAGCAGCGGCACCCAGGCCAGGGACGGGACCGCACGGACTGCCGAGAGCGTCGGGCTGAGCAGCACGTCGCCTATCCTCGAGAGCCCGACGATCCCCGCGATCGCGAGGCCGATCACTGATCCGATCGCGAAGCCGAGCAGCACGCGCTGCACCGAGATCGCGATGTGCGTCCAGAGCAGCCCCCGCTCGGCCAGCTCGACACCGGCAGCGAAGACGGAATCCGGAGACGGCAGCAGGTAGGGCGCGACGACTCCGGTGGTCGTCACGACCTGCCACGCGATGAGGATGAGGACAGGCAGCAGGAACCCGCCGGCGATCCGCACCGCCGGACGGTCCCACGCATGCCGCGCGCCCACCTCGGGCCGCCGACGGACACCTCGAGCGGCGTCGAGCGCCTCACGTGCGTCGGCGGGGACCACCACCGTCTGGTCGGTCACTCGCCTCCGACCGCCTTCTCTGCGAAGGTGGCGTTCACGATCGAGTCCAGCGCCTTGTCGACCGAGTCCTCGCCGCCCTGGACATCACCGGAGTCGACGAGCACGGGAGCGATCTTCTCGAGCACCGCGACCTGGTCGTCTCCTGGGATGCCGCTCACATCGAGGTTCGAGCGCTCGGTGATGACGGTCTTCGCGACCTCGATGTCGATGCCCGCGACCTCGGCCAGCAGCGCGGCGGTCTCGTCGGGGTTCTCGAGCGCCCACTCGCGTGCCTGCTCGTACGCGTCGACGACGGCCTGGGCGAGGTCGGCGTGGTTCTCGATGAAGTCCTCGGTGGCGTTCAGGAATCCGTAGGTGTTGAAGTCGACGTTGCGATAGATGAGCTGGTCGCCGGACTCCACCTCGGCCGCGGCCATGATCGGGTCGAGTCCGGCCCAGGCGTCGACCGATCCACCGTCGAGCGCTGCACGTCCGTCGGCGTGCTGGAGGTTCTGCACCTCGACGTCGTCGACCGAGAGCCCTGCTTCCTCGAGGGACTGCAGCAGGAAGAAGTAGGGGTCCGTGCCCTTCGTCGCAGCGACCGACTTGCCCGCGAGATCCTCGACCGCGGTGATGTCGCTGTCGGGTCCGACGACGATCGCCGACCACTCCGGCTGCGAGAAGATGTCGATGACCTGAATGGGCGATCCGTTGGCACGGGCGAGGAGCGCGGCGGAACCCGCGGTCGATCCCACATCGATCGAGCCGGAGCGCAGCAGCTCGTTGGCCTTGTTGGAGCCGGCGGACTGCACCCACTCGACGTCGACGTCGTCACCCAGGATCTCCTCGAGGATGCCCTGGTCGCGGATCACCAGGCTCAGGGGGTTGTAGGTGGCGAAGTCGATCGACAGGGTGTCGGAAGACCACTCGCCGGCCGCGGCGGCGTCATCCTTCGACGCGTCGGAGGCCGTGGCGTTCTCACCGGCGACGCACCCGGTGGCGACGAGCATCATCGTTCCGGCGACAGCGATCGCAGGGATGATTCGGCGGGTGATGGTGCTCATCGGGTCTCCTCGGTGGCGGTGCGGTGGTGGGTGTCGACGCCGAGTCCTTCGAGGAGCTCGGCGCGGAGGTCCGCGAGACCGCGATCGGCGCGGTCGCGGGGGCGGATGCCCGGCACGGTGATCGTGCGCACGATCGAGCGCGCATCCGTGGCGGCGTCGGCGTCGAGTGTGCGCAGCAGCAGCACGCGGTCAGCCAAGTAGAGGGCCTCTTCGACATCGTGCGTGACGAGGAGGACGGTGGTGGGTTCTGCCGCGTGGATCTTCAGCAGCAGATCGTGCATCCGCAGGCGGGTGAGGGCGTCGAGCGCGCCGAACGGCTCATCCAGCAGCAGCACTCCGGGGTTCCGAGCGAGGGCGCGTGCGAGCGAGGCACGCTGCGCCATACCGCCTGACACTTCGCGCGGGCGCTGATCAGCTGCCTGTTCGAGGCCGACCAGTTCGAGCAGCTCGCGCACGCGTTCGCGACCGTCTCGGCGTGCCGTGCCCCGCGGAAGGCCGAGCTCGACGTTCTGCGAGATCGTCCTCCAGGGCAGAAGCCGTGGCTCCTGGAAAGCGACAGCGGTGCGCTCATCGACGTCCGCGATACCCGAGTCATCGAGCAGGATGCTGCCGCTGGAGGGCGCGTCCAGTCCGCCGATGAGGCGCAGGAGAGTCGACTTGCCGCATCCCGAGGGTCCGACGACGGCGATGATCTCGCCGGCCGCCACCTCGATGTCGACTCCGCGGAGAACATCGCGGCGTCCTCGCCCGATCGGAAAGCTCCGCCCGACCTCTCGCAACCGCACGGACTGCGCCGTGCGGTCGTCGACCGACGCGTCGACGCGCGGGTGTGCGAGCAGGGATGTCATATCCCCATGCTGGCGGGGCCCGCGCAATGTTACGAATGCCGCCGTAATTTTCGGTCACGTAGCCGCCACAGGCGACGACAACGCAGAACGGGCCGCCATCCCGAAGGATGACGGCCCGTTCAGAGCGAGATGCTTAAGCGTTGCCGCCCGAGAGCTTCTCGCGCAGAGCGGCGAGAGCCTCGTCGTCAGCGAGCGTGCCCGCGCCTGCGACCTCGCTCGAGAAGACCTGGCCGCCGAAGTCGTCGCCAGCGGCCGCCTCGGCCTCGGCTGCCTTGGCAACCTGAGCCTTGTGGGCCTCCCAGCGAGCCTGGGCTGCAGCGTACTCCTGCTCCCATGCCTCGCGCTGGGTGTCGAAGCCTTCCTTCCACGCACCGGTCTCGGGGTCGAAGCCCTCCGGGTACTTGTACTCGCCGGCCTCGTCGTACTCGGCGAGCATGCCGTAGAGCGCCGGGTCGAACTCGGTGCCGTTGACGTCGACGGCCTCGTTCGCCTGCTTCAGCGAGAGCGAGATGCGGCGACGCTCGAGGTCGATGTCGATGACCTTGACGAAGACCTCTTCGCCGACCGACACGACCTGCTCGGCCAGCTCGACGTGCTTGCTGGAGAGCTCGGAGATGTGGACGAGGCCCTCGATGCCGTCTGCGACGCGAACGAACGCACCGAACGGAACGAGCTTGGTGACCTTACCCGGCGTGACCTGACCGATCGCGTGGGTGCGGGCGAAGACCTGCCACGGGTCCTCCTGCGTCGCCTTCAGCGACAGGGAGACGCGCTCGCGGTCGAGGTCGACCTCGAGGATCTCGACGGTGACCTCCTGGCCGACCTCGACGACCTCGGAGGCGTGCTCGATGTGCTTCCAGGACAGCTCGGAGACGTGCACGAGGCCGTCCACGCCGCCCAGGTCGACGAACGCACCGAAGTTGACGATCGACGACACGACACCCTTGCGGACCTGACCCTTGTGGAGGTTGTTCAGGAACGTGGTGCGCGACTCCGACTGCGTCTGCTCGAGCAGCGCACGGCGGCTGAGCACGACGTTGTTGCGGTTCTTGTCGAGCTCGAGGATCTTGGCCTCGATCTCCTGGCCGAGGTACGGCGTGAGGTCGCGGACGCGGCGCAGCTCGATGAGCGAGGCCGGCAGGAAGCCACGGAGACCGATGTCGACGATGAGTCCACCCTTGACGACCTCGATGACCGTTCCGGTGACGACGCCGTCGTTCTCCTTGATCTTCTCGACGTCTCCCCAGGCGCGCTCGTACTGCGCACGCTTCTTGGAGAGGATCAGACGGCCTTCCTTGTCCTCCTTCTGGAGAACCAGGGCCTCGACCTCGTCGCCGACCTTGACGACCTCGTTGGGGTCGACGTCGTGCTTGATCGAGAGCTCGCGCGAGGGGATGACACCCTCGGTCTTGTATCCGACGTCGAGGAGGACCTCATCGCGGTCGATCTTGACGATCGTTCCCTCGATGATGTCGCCGTCGTTGAAGAACTTCAGGGTCTTCTCGACCGCGGCCAGGAAGTCTTCAGCAGATCCGATGTCATTGATCGCGACCTGCTTGGTGGCCGGGGCGGTCGTTGCGGTAGTCATGTAGTGGGTTGTCCTTGTGAATGGAGACTCGGGCTGAGCGCTCCGGCCGCGCACGGCCGACGATGAGCTCTGCAGCGATTGATTTGGTTTTCGACACCAGGGCATGCATAGACACGCCACTAGTGACAATCAAGGCTATCAGATCACCGGGCGATATGACGGACTCGATAACATCCTCGCTCGGCGCGCTGACAGACTGTCTCCATGCCCCGCGCCGACAAGCTTCTCCTGCTCGACACCGCAAGCCTCTACTTCCGCGCCTTCTACGGAGTGCCTGACAAAGTCACGGCACCAGACGGGTCTCCCATCAACGCCGCGCGAGGGCTGCTCGACATCATCGCGAAGCTGGTCACCCTGTACGAGCCGACCCACGTGGTCGCATGCTGGGACGACGACTGGCGGCCCCAGTGGCGCGTCGACCTGATCCCCAGCTACAAGGAGCATCGAGTCGTCGAGGTCGTCACCGCCGGTCCCGACGTCGAAGAGGTCCCTGATCCCCTCGAGGCGCAGATCCCTCTGATCCGTCAGACGCTCGGAGCGCTCGGCATCCCGATCATCGGGGTCGCCGAGCACGAGGCCGATGACGTCATCGGCACCCTCGCGACGCACGCGACCATGCCTGTCGACATCGTCACAGGCGATCGGGATCTGTTCCAGCTCGTCGACGACTCGAGGAACATCCGCGTCATCTACACGGCTCGGGGCATGAGCAACCTCGAGATCGTCACGGATGCCGTCGTGGTGGCGAAGTACGGCGTGCTGCCCAGCCAGTACGCCGACTTCGCGACGATGCGCGGCGACGCCTCCGACGGACTGCCCGGCGTCGCAGGCGTCGGAGAGAAGACAGCAGCCACCCTCCTCCAGGCCCATGGCGATCTGGTGGGCATCCGAGAGGCGGCCGCAGCCGGCGAGGGCATGAGCGCTGGCGTCCGCGCGAAGATCCTCGCCGCGGCGGACTACCTCGATGTCGCCCCGACCGTGGTAGCCGTGGCGCCCGACCTTGACATCGCGGCGCCGAGCGACGCACTCCGTCCGCTCGACCCGTCCGAGGTCGATGCTGCGACCGCGCTCGCGGAGAAGTGGAACCTCGGAGGCTCGATGACCCGCGCCGTGGCCGCGATCGCGACGATCGAGGGCTGACTCAGCTCGCCCAGGCGAGCAGCCGGTCTAGTCCCCAGGTGGTGACGATCCTCGATGCGGGGACGCCGGCTCGCTCCGCCCGTTCCGCACCGTGATCGAGCAGCGAGAGCTGACCCGGTGCGTGCGCGTCCGAATCGATCGAGAACAGGCAGCCCGCCTGCAACGCGATCGCGATCAGCTCGTCGGGCGGATCCTGACGTTCGGGCCGGGAGTTGATCTCGACAGCCACTCCGTTCTCCGCGCACGCCGCGAAGACCGCTGCTGCATCGAACTGCGATTCAGGGCGAGTGCCGCGTTCGCCCTGCACGAGGCGGCCCGTGCAATGGCCGAGGACGTTGACCCGCGGGTTCGAGACGGCCGCGATCATGCGAGCCGTCATCGGCCTCGCGTCCATGCGCAGTTTGGAATGCACGGACGCGACGACGATGTCGAGCTCGCCCAGCAGCGCGTCGTCCTGGTCGAGGGCGCCGTCTTCGAGGATGTCGACCTCGATGCCGGCGAGGAGCGTGAATCCGTCTCCCGTCTCGGCACGCACCAGCGGGATCTGCTCGCGCAGCCGTTCGGGTGAGAGCCCTCGGGCGACCCTGAGGCGCGGTGAGTGGTCGGTGATCGCCTGGTACTCGTGTCCGAGCGCTCGCGCAGCCGCCGCCATGACGGGGATGGGCGTCGTCCCGTCCGACCAATCCGTATGCGCGTGCAGATCGCCCCGCAGCTTCACTCTCAGCTCCGAGACCCGCTCCGGCTCGACATCGCCGCGCAGCTCGACGAGATAGCCGGGCACTTCTCCGCTCTGTGCCTGCCGGATGACCGCGAACGTCGACTCGCCGATCCCCTTCGCCGCGCGCAGCCTCGTAGGATCTGCGCGCACGTCCTCCGGCAGCTGCTGCAAGGTCGCCGCGGCCTGGCGGAAGGCCTTCGCCCGATATCGAGATGCCCGTTCGCGCTCGAGCAGCGAGGCGATCTCGAGCAGAGCGGCGACGGGATCCATCGTGGTGTCTACGCCGACGCGAGCTCGCGGCTCACGCCGATCCACTCATCGAGCTTGGCGATCGCGCGGCCGTCGTCGACCGCGGCAGCCGCTCGCTCGTATCCCTCGCGCAGACGCTCGAGGATAGGGCGCTGCACCTGCGTCGCATCCTGCGAGAGCTCGAACGCGACGATCCCCGCAGCGGCGTTGAGCAGGACGATGTCTCGCACGGCTCCCGTCTCGCCGTCGAGCGTCCTGCGCAGCACGGCGGCGTTGTGGTCGGGGGTCCCGCCGATCAGATCCGCGAGGTCCGCGATCGGGATGCCGAGGTCGCGCGGGTCGAGGTCGTGCTCGTGGATGTCACCGCGCGTGACCTCCCAGATGCGACTGTGCCCCGTGGTGGTCAACTCGTCGAGCCCGTCGTCTCCGCGGAACACCAGCGCCGTCGCGCCTCGCGTGCGGAACACACCCGTGATGAGGGGGACACGCTCGAGCTGAGCCACGCCGACGGCGTTCGCCTCCGCGCGAGCCGGGTTGCACAGCGGGCCGAGCATGTTGAAGACCGTGGGGACGCCGAGTTCGGCCCGGACAGCCCCCGCGTGCTTGAACCCCGGGTGGAAGGCACCGGCCCACGCGAACGTGATGCCTGTGCGGTCGAGGATCGACGAGACGGCTGCGGGATCGAGGGTGAGTTCCAGCCCGAGTGCGCTCAGCACGTCGGACGACCCCGAGGCCGAGCTGGCAGCACGGTTCCCGTGCTTGACGACCGGGATGCCGGTGGCGCCGATGATGACCGCGGCGGTCGTCGAGACGTTGACCGTGCCGACACGGTCGCCGCCGGTGCCGACGATGTCGAGGACGTCGGGCGACACGGGCAGCGGGACGGCCGCCTCGAGGATGGCGTCGCGGAAGCCGACGATCTCGTCGATCGTCTCCCCCTTGGCCCGGAGAGCGACGAGGAAGCCGGCGAGCTGAGCCTGGGTCACGTCGCCGCGCATGATCTGGCGCATGGCCCAGGTGGACTCCCAGACGCTGAGATCACGACGCTCCAGAAGAGTGGTGAGCACGTCGGACCAGGTCAGGGAATCAGCCATGTGTGCGATCCTATCGGCGCCGGGAAAACGTGCAGACTCTTCCGAACCACGACTCGAAGTTCGACCATCCCTCGTTTCCCGCGTATTCACCGAGGATTCGCAGCGTTTTCTTAGGGTTGCCTAAGTCGCCTGAGGGCGAAACCGGGGCCTCCGGTGCGAGAATCATCCCCGCGGATCGGCCATAATGGAAGGGTGACGACCTCAGCGACGTATGCCCCGGCGGCAAGAACGATCAAGCGCCCCAACCCGGTAGCTGTCGGCACCATTGTGTGGCTCGGCAGTGAGGTGATGTTCTTCGCGGGACTCTTCGCGATCTACTTCACGCTCCGCAGCACCTCCCCCGAGCTCTGGGCCGACCGCACCGAACTGCTGAACGTGCCGTTCGCGTTCGTGAACACGGCGATCCTCGTGCTCTCCTCGTTCACCTGCCAGATGGGCGTGTTCGCGGCGGAGGACCTGCAGCCGTACCGCATCGCCAAGGGGCAGAAGAACGGCGCAGGCCGTCGCCGCCTGTTCGGGTGGGGCATGGTCGAGTGGTTCTTCCTCACCTTCGCACTCGGCGCGATCTTCGTCTCCGGGCAGGTGTGGGAGTACGCACAGCTCGTCGCAGAGGGCCTGCCGATCAGCGCCGACTCGTACGCGTCCGCGTTCTACATCACCACCGGCTTCCACGCCCTGCACGTCACCGGCGGTCTGATCGCGTTCCTCCTCGTCATCGGGCGTGCATACGCCGTCAAGAATTTCCGGCACAAAGAGGCGACGTCCTCGATCGTGGTGTCCTACTACTGGCACTTCGTCGACGTCGTCTGGATCGTGCTGTTCGTCGTTATCTACTTCCTGAAATAAGAGCGGAGCTGATCCCCGAGATGGCACGAGAGAAGAAGCGCCGTTCGAATGGCCGTCGCAGCCCACTGGCTGCGGCAGCCCTCATCGGAGCAGGCCTCATGATCACCGGCGCGGTATACGCCGGCACATCCGCAGCCTTCGCTGCGACCGACACCCAGACCACTGCTGCGACCACGCTCACGGTCGAGGACGGCGAGAAGCTGTTCACGGCGAACTGCGCCACCTGCCACGGTCTCGACATGCAGGGCACGGCGAACGGACCGAGCCTCTACGGCGTCGGCGAGCTCGCAGTCGAGTTCCAGATGTCGACGGGTCGCATGCCCCTGCAGATGCAGGGACCGCAGGCACCCCAGAAGGAGCCGCAGTTCACCGAGGAGCAGATCCTCGCGATCTCGTCCTTCGTGCAGGCATCTGCTCCTGGTCCGACCTTCCCCGAGGACCACATCCTCGACGGCGGCGGAGATGTCGCCAACGGCGCAGAGCTGTTCCGCGTGAACTGCGCGATGTGCCACAACGTGGCGGCAGCCGGTGGAGCACTCACCGAGGGCAAGTACGCCCCGGCACTGACCGAGACCAGCGCGCTGCACATGTACGCCGCCATGGTCACGGGCCCCCAGAACATGCCCGTCTTCGGCGACATGAACCTGTCGGACGAAGACAAGCGCGATATCATCTCGGCTCTGCTCTACCAGCAGCAGTCCGTGCAGATCGGCGGTTTCTCGCTCGGTTCGCTCGGTCCCGTCTCCGAGGGCCTGTTCGTCTGGATCTTCGGAATCGGCGCGCTCGTCGCCATCACCGTGTGGATCACGGCGAAGTCCAACTGACGCTTATTCATCGAAGAGGAACGTACGAGGAGCACCATGGCACACGACGACGACTCGCAGGCTCTTGACAGGGCCTACCAGCCCTCTCCAGGGCTGGGTGTCGCAGTCAGCGATCCCGTGCAGAACCCGGGGCTGCCGCCGCACCGCGCGCGGATGACCGACAAGGACCCGCGCGCTGAGAAGGCTGCAGAGCGCACGGTCTACACGCTGTTCTATCTCTCGCTGGCAGGAAGCATCTGGGCGGTCGCCGCCTACATGCTCTTCCCCATCGAGAGCGGCGCGCTCATCGACATCCGTCAGAACAATCTCTTCATCGGTCTGGGCATCGCACTGGCGCTGCTCTCGATCGGCATCGGCGCGATCCACTGGTCCAAGGCGCTGATGAGCGACAAGGAGCACATCGAGCACCGCCACCCCACCCGGGGCAAGGACTCGACGCGAGAGGCGGTCGTCGAGGCCTTCGCCACGGCGAACGAGGAGTCCGGATTCGGACGACGCACGATGATCCGCAACTCGCTGTTCGCGGCGATCGTGGCCTCGATCATCCCCGGGGTCACGCTCTTCCGCGGTCTCGCTCCGCACAGCACGCCGGACGACCCCACCGCGGGCGACCCGGTGACGCTGCTGAAGCACACGATGTGGGAGAAGGGTCAGCGCCTCGTCCGCGACCCCGACGGCACGCCGATCCGCGCGGCCGATGTCACCCTCGGATCCGCGTTCCACGTGATCCCGGAGGACCTCGCCGAGCTCAGCCACCACGACGGCTACCTCGAGGAGAAGGCGAAGGCCATCGTGCTGATGATGCGCCTGCGCCCCGAGCAGCTCATCGAGGCCGAGGACCGCAAGGACTGGTCGTACGACGGCATCGTCGCGTACTCGAAGGTCTGCACGCACGTCGGATGCCCCGTGGCACTGTACGAGCAGCAGACCCACCACCTCCTCTGCCCCTGTCACCAGTCGCAGTTCGACGTCACGGATCACGCCAAGGTCATCTTCGGACCGGCCGCACGTCCGCTGCCGCAGCTGCCCATCACCGTCGACGACGAGGGCTACCTCGTCGCACGCAGTGACTTCACCGAGCCCGTCGGCCCGAGCTTCTGGGAGCGCCATTGAGCACCGCAACGCTGTCCAAAGAGGACAAGGACAACAAGGCGCCTCTCGGCGGTCGATTCGTCGGCGCCGCGTCGAACTACATCGATGAGCGCACCAGCATCTCCGGCTTCGTCAAGGAGCTCGGCCGCAAGATCTTCCCCGACCACTGGTCGTTCATGCTGGGTGAGATCGCGCTGTGGAGCTTCGTCGTCGTGTTCCTCTCCGGAACCTTCCTGACCTTCTTCTTCCAGGCCTCCATGGTCGAGACGCACTACACGGGCGCCTACGCCCCGATGCGCGGAATCGAGATGTCGGCGGCGCTCGAGTCGTCGCTGCACATCTCGTTCGACCTCCGTGGTGGCCTCCTGGTGCGCCAGATCCACCACTGGGCCGCACTCGTCTTCGTGGCCGGCATCGGCGTGCACATGCTGCGCGTCTTCTTCACCGGTGCGTTCCGCAAGCCCCGCGAGCTCAACTGGGTGATCGGCTTCGTGCTGTTCGTCCTCGCCATGGCCGAGGGCTTCACGGGATACTCCCTTCCCGACGACCTGCTCTCGGGCAACGGTCTGCGCATCATCGACGGAATGATCAAGGGCATCCCGCTGATCGGCACCTGGACCTCGTTCCTCCTCTTCGGCGGCGAGTTCCCCGGCACCGACATCGTCGGACGCCTGTACACGCTGCACATCCTGCTGCTTCCGCTGCTGGTGATCGGCCTCATCGCCGTGCACCTGATGCTGATGATCGTCAACAAGCACACGCAGTTCGCCGGCCCCGGCCGCACGAACGACAACGTCGTCGGCTACCCGATGATGCCCGTGTACATGTCGAAGATGGGCGGCTACCTGTTCATCGTCTTCGGCACGATCGTGCTGATCGCGACGTTCTTCCAGATCAACCCGATCTGGAACTACGGCCCGTACGACCCCTCCCCCGTCTCGGCCGGCACGCAGCCTGACTGGTACATCGGATTCGCCGACGGCGCTCTGCGACTCGCTCCGTCGAACCTCGATGTGGTCTTCCTCGATCACACCTGGTCGTTCGGCATCCTGCTGCCGCTGGTCGTCCTCGGTCTGTTCATCGTGCTCGTAGCGATCTACCCGTTCATCGAGGCCTGGGTCACGGGCGACAAGCGCGAGCACCACATCGCTCAGCGCCCGCGCAACGCGGCGACCCGCACCGCCATCGGCGTGGCCGGAGTCGTCTTCTACGCCGTCCTGTGGGCTGCAGCATCGTCCGACCTCATCGCGACGCACTTCATGCTCACGATGGAGGGCGTGATCCACGCGCTTCAGGCGCTGCTGTTCGTCGGACCGGTTCTCGGCTACTTCATCGCCAAGCGCATCGCGATCGCTCTGCAGAAGAAGGACCGTGAGATCGTCCTGCACGGCTTCGAGTCCGGCCGTATCGTCCGCCTTCCCGGCGGCGAGTTCATCGAGGTCCACCAGCCCGTCGACAAGTACGACCGCTGGAAGCTCATCGATGTCGACGGCTACGAGCCGCTGGTCGTGCGTCCGAATGCGAAGGGACGCATCTCGTGGACTGAGAACCTGCGCTCCTCCATCTCGCGTTGGTTCTTCGAAGATCGTCTCGCTCCGCTGACGCAGGCCGAGATCGAGGCTGCAGATGCGCACCAGCATCACGTGACCGCCCAGAACGACGAGACCGAAGCGGCCGAGATCCAGGGCGCTCACGAGCGCGCAGGCGTCCCGGATGCCCCGATCACCGTCAGCGAGACCCACGTCGATGAGACGGCGAACACCCCCAGCACGGTCATCTCGACCGAGCCGGTGAAGAAGCCCCGCAAGAAGAAGTCCGAGGACAGCGAGTAAGACCGCCGGTTCTCGCCCGAAGAGGCCCTGTTCGATCTCGGACAGGGCCTCTTCGCATCCGGTCGCCGTTCATGTGCACATGGCAGGATCGTGACATGAGCTCAGCAGTCCAACTCATCCGTTCCGCCGACCTCGCCGCAGCACCCTATGCATATGCGGCGACCGCCCCAGCCGGCTCCCGGCTCATCTTCCTCGCGGGTGCATGCCCCCTCGAAGACGACGGCTCGACGACCGCCCCCGGCGATTATGCCGAACAGGCTGCGCGCTGCGTAGAGACCCTCGACATCGCCCTGCGTGCCAGCGGCGCCACGCTTTCGGACATCATCAGCACGCGCGTACTCGTCGCATCGTCGTCCCAGGCTGATCTGGTCACGGCCTGGGATGTCATCCACGGGGCCTTCGGCGACCATGACGCACCGAGCACACTTCTGGGCGTCACCGTGCTCGGGTACGACCACCAGCTGGTGGAGATCGAAGCGATCGCGGCAGTCGCGGAGGATGCACGGTGAGCGATGTCATCCGGCCGGCCGTCGTTGAGGACGCGGAGATCCTGCACGCCATCGAGATGCAGGCCGACGCGCTCCTGATCGACCGCCTGGGGGCGCCGGAGTGGCCGCCCGCAGGCGATGGCGCTGAACGACTCGCAGCTCCGGGCTTCGTGCTCGTGTTGGAAGACTCGAGCGGCTCCCCCGTCGGCTTCGTGCACGTCCTCGATGCCGACGGCCACGCGCACCTCGAGCAGCTCTCCGTGCTTCCGACCTCCGGACGCCAGGGGTTCGGGCGCCGACTCGTCAGCGCCGCTCTGGAGGCCGCACGCGAGCATGGCTATACCCGCATGACTCTGCGGACGTACGCGGAGATCCCCTGGAACGCTCCGTTCTACTCGTCGTGCGGGTTTCTCGAGAGCATCCCCGAGACTCCGTTCCAGCGCGGCCTCGTGGACACCGAGACCTCTCTCGGTCTCGATCGATACGGACGCCGGGTGCAGATGACGGTCGAGCTCTGAGACGCAACGTCGACATTGGCGGAATCCGGTCTGTCGTCGTCGGGAAGACGACGGCAGGTGCCCGCGCGTCTTCCTAGGCTGGGGAGATGATCGATCGCACTGACTACTACGCCGCCAAACTCGCCTACGAGACCGACGCGAGTGACGTGTACGCCGCTCTCCGGGCCGAGGACGGCATCGTCATCATCGATGTCCGTTCCGACGAGGCCTGGGCTCAGGGACGCGTCGCAGGGGCCACGCATATGCACTACAGCGAGATCGCGGATCGCGCGCCGGCTGAGATACCGGCCGGCTCCGCCGTCGTGGTCTACTGCTGGAGTCCGGGGTGCAACGCGGGCGCGAAGGGCGCTCTCGAGTTCGCGAAGCTCGGATATGCCGTTCGGGAGATGATCGGCGGGTTCGAGTACTGGGTCAGGGAGGGCTATCCCGTGGAGGATGCCGACGGCGTTCACCGCCGCCCTGTCGACCCCCTGACCGGCATCGCCCGGATCCGCTCGCGAGCATAGCCCGACATGCAGAAGGCCCCCGGGAGGGAATCCCAGGGGCCTTCTCGCTGTATGTCAGCGGGCGAAGTTCCCGCGGTAGTACTCGTAGACCCAGCCGACGATCGCGACCACGAAGATCGCCAGGCCGATCGGGAGCAGGAAGTGCCCGACGGCGAGACCCACCACGAAGACGCCGGCGGATCCGGCGAGCACGATCGGCCACCAGGACCAGGGGCTGAACTCACCCAGTTCGGGGTCGCCGTCGTCGATGTCGCTCGTGAGGATGTCCTCAGGCAGCTCGCCGTTCTGAGCCTTGTGCGTGCGGTCGAGGTAGAAGGCGATCATCGCGCCCATGAACGCGGCGAAGAACAGTGCCACGGTGCCGACCCACTCGATGCGCTCGGCGAAGTTGTCCGACGGCGTGGCAAGGATGTGCCAGCCGGTGTAGACGACTCCGACCAGTGCGAAGAAGGCGGTCAGGACCCACCAGAGGATGACGTTGTCGCGCATGGCTCAGTGGCCCTCTCGCTCGCCGGGTGCGGCCGGTGTGAACTCCGCCGCCTCCGGGTGGTTCAGGTCGAATGCAGGACGCTCGCTGCGGATGCGCGGGATCGACGTGAAGTTGTGGCGCGGCGGCGGGCAGGAGGTCGCCCACTCGAGCGAAGCTCCATAGCCCCACGGGTCGTTGACCGTGACCTTGGGCGCCTTGCGAGCCGTGATCCAGACGTTCAGGAAGAACGGCAGCATGGACGCGCCGAGGATGATCGCACCGATCGTCGAGACCTGGTTCTGCCAGGTCCAGCCGTCAGCCGCCGAGTAGTCGGCGTAGCGACGCACCATGCCGTCGACACCCAGCCAGTGCTGGATGAGGAACGTCATGTGGAAGCCGATGAACAGCATCCAGAAGTGCACGTAGCCGAGACGCTCGTTGAGCATGCGTCCTGTCCACTTCGGCCACCAGAAGTAGAAGCCGGCGAACATCGCGAACACCACGGTGCCGAAGACGACGTAGTGGAAGTGCGCGACGACGAAGTACGAGTCGGAGAGTGCGAAGTCGAGGGGCGGAGCCGCGAGGATCACGCCGGTCAGACCACCGAAGACGAACGACACCAGGAAGCCGAGCGCGAACACCATCGGCGTCTCGAACGTCACGGACCCACGCCAGAGGGTGCCGATCCAGTTGAAGATCTTCACACCCGTCGGCACCGCGATGAGCATGGTCATCAGGGCGAAGAACGGCAGCAGGACCGAGCCGGTCACGTACATGTGGTGCGCCCACACGGCGACGGACAGCGCGGCGATGGCGATCGTCGCGTAGACGAGCGTCTTGTACCCGAAGATCGGCTTGCGGCTGAAGACCGGGAAGATCTCCGACACGATTCCGAAGAACGGCAGGGCGATGATGTACACCTCAGGGTGACCGAAGAACCAGAAGAGGTGCTGCCAGAGCAGAACACCGCCGTTCGCCGGGTCGTAGATGTGAGCGCCGAGGATGCGGTCCGCGGCTGCAGCGAAGATCGCCGCTGCGAGGACGGGGAACGCCATGAGGATCAGAAGGCTCGTGATGAGCGTGTTCCACGAGAAGATCGGCATACGCCACATCGTCATTCCGGGAGCACGCATCGTGATCACGGTGGTGATGAAGTTCACCGCGCCGAGGATCGTTCCGAAACCGGAGATTCCGAGTCCGACCATCCAGAGGTTTCCACCTGCACCCGGCGAGAACGACGCGCTGGCGAGCGGCTGGTAGGCGAACCAGCCGAACGACGCTGCGCCCTGCGGGGTGAGGAAGCCGGCGACCGCGATGGTCGAGCCGAACAGGAAGAGCCAGAAGGCGAAGGCGTTCAGACGCGGGAACGCCACATCCGGTGCACCGAGCTGAAGCGGCAGGATCGCGTTCGCGAAGCCGGCGAAGAGCGGCGTCGCGAACATGAGGAGCATGATCGTGCCGTGCATCGTGAAGAGCTGGTTGTACTGCTCCTTGGTCGGGATGATCTGCATCCCGGGAGCGAACAGCTCTGCGCGGATGACGAGGGCCATCACGCCGCCGAGGAGGAAGAACAGCACCGAGGCGATGAGGTACATGTACCCGATCGTCTTGTGGTCGGTGGAGGTGATCCACTTGACGACGATGTTGCCCTTCTGCTCGACGCGCGACGTGCTCATGAGAGCAGCCTGGCGTGCGGGCAGAGTGGTGGGTCGAGAGCGAGGGGCCTCGTCGGTGCGGGGGGCTTCAGTGGTCGACATGGCTTACTCCTCTCCTTCCTCGGAGGTCGGGGCGGTGGTCCCGGGGTAGTTCGACAGACGGTCGTAGGCGTCCGTGATGTCTCCGGTGTTGCCTTCCTCCTCGAGAGTCTGGAGGTAGGCGTCGTACTCGTCCTGCTCGACGACCTTGACGTTGAAGAGCATCATCGAGTGGTACTCGCCGCACAGTTCGGCGCACTTGCCGGCGTACTCGCCGACACGGGTCGGGATGAAGGACCAGGAGTTGTCCTTCCCGATGTACATGTCCTTCTTGTAGAGGAAGTCGATGATCCAGAAGGAGTGGATGACGTCGCGAGACTGGAGGTTGATCGTGACCTTCTGGTCGACCGGCAGCACCAGGGTGGGCAGCTGCGCCTGGTCGATGTTGCCGTCCGCATCGGGCTGAGCCTGGATTCCCATGGTCCAGACGGCGTCGGAGTTGTCTTCCTCTTCGCCGTCGTACTGGAAGTCCCACGCCCACTGCTTGGCGATCGCCGTGATCTCGACGTCGGGCTCGTCCCACTTCGCCTCGATCGCCGACTGGTCACGGGCCGTGAAGAAGAACATTCCCAGCACGAGGATCAGCGGCACGACCGTGTAGAAGATCTCGATCGGCATGTTGTAGCGCATCTGCACGGGCAGACCCGTCTGGCCCTTGCGGCGGCGGTAGGCGATCGCGGCCCAGGCCATCAGGCCCCAGGTGATCACGCCGACGGCGAGCAGGACGATCCACGAGTTGACCCAGAGCGACGACACGCGCTCGGTCTGGTTGGTGGCCGCAGGCTCACCCTCCACGAAGCCCGGGAGGTAACCGTTCAGCTCAGTGGCAGTACATCCCGCCAGGGCCACGGCTGCCGCTACTCCCAGGGGGAGAGCGGCCCAACGAAGGCGGCGTTTCGAGGGCACGATGCACCTTTCAGATTGCGGACAGGGCACACCCAAGTCTAGGGCAACCTCACACCTGATTCATGCCAACCACGCAGGTTGGCGGAGGGGTCCGGGTCAGTGGAAGCTGTCTCCGCAGGCGCAGCTGCCCGCGGCGTTGGGGTTGTCGATCGTGAAGCCCTGCTCGGAGATCGTGTCCTTGAAATCGATGGATGCGCCATCGAGGTACGGGACGCTCATGTTGTCGATGATGACCTCGACGCCGTCGAAGTCGACGGTCTCGTCCCCCTCGAGGAACCGCTCGTCGAAGTACAGCTGGTAGATCAGGCCGGAGCATCCGCCGGGCTGGACGGCGACGCGCAGACGCAGGTCGTCACGGCCTTCCTGCTCGAGGAGGTTCTTCACCTTGATCGCCGCGGCGTCGGTCAGCTTCACGCCGTGCGCCTGGGTGGTCTCTGCTGAGGTCAGTGTGGTGTCGCTCATGTCGCTCCTTCGGACGGGCCGTGCTCGCACGGCTGGTAACTCGATTTTACCCTCAGCCTCGACGATCGGGCTCAGATGATGATGTCGTTCATCCGCGAGAGCAGCAGAGCCTCGGTCGCCACGGCGTGGCGGAACGTGTCGAGATGCAGGGATTCGTTGGGGCTGTGGGCCCGCGAGTGCGGGTCCTCGACGCCGGTCACGAGGATCTGCGCATCGGGGAACTCCCGCACGAGGTCGGCGATGAACGGGATCGACCCGCCGACACCGAGATCGACAGGGGCGACGCCGTAGCCGTCTCGCATGGCGTCGCGGGTGAGCGCGACGGCCCAGCCACTGGTGTCGACGAGAAAGCCGTTGCCGAGATCGACGTCCGAGAACGTCAGCTCCGCGCCGTACGGCGCGTTCGCTCGCAGATGCGCCTCGAGAGCGGCATACGCGTCCTCACCGGTCTGACCAGGCGCGACGCGCGCGCTCACGACGACCGTCACCTCGGGAAGAAGGGTGTTCGACGCCGCCGCGACACTGGTCGCATCGATTCCGATGACGGTCACCGCGGGCTTGTTCCAGATCCGGCTGAGGATGCTGCCGCCGCCGATCGGCGAGGTGCCGGGCAGAAGGCCCGCTTCGTCCCGAAGCGTCTCCTCGGTGTATTCGGGAGTGGGCGCATCGCGCTCGGTCATCCCCTCGACCGCGACAGAGCCGTCTTCGTTCCAGAGCGTGGAGAGCATCTTGACCGTGGCCATCATCGCGTCGGGGACGGCTCCCCCGAACATCCCCGAATGCGATGCGTGGTCGAGCGTGCGCACGCGCACGGTGAATCGTGCGTTGCCGCGGAGCGAGACCGTGAGGCCGGGAGTCACCGAGTCCCAGTTTCCCGAGTCCGCGACCACGATGGCATCCGCGCGGAGCGCCTCCTTATTGTCGGAGAGGAACTGCGCGAAGGAACGGGAACCGTACTCCTCTTCGCCCTCGATGAACATCGCGATGCCCAGTTCCAGATCGTCGCCGACGACCTCGGCGACCGCACGGATCGAAGCGATGTGCGCCATGATGCCCGCCTTGTCGTCCGCAGCGCCTCGACCGTAGAGACGTCCGCCGCGGACGGTGGGCTCGAACGGAGGCGTCTCCCACAGCGCGTCGTCACCCGGAGGCTGTACGTCGTGGTGCGCGTAGAGCAGGATCGTCGGCTTGCCGTTGCGTGCTGCGCGCGTCGCGAGCACCGCCGGCTGCCCGTGCTCGTCAGTGCCGGGGATCGCGGCACGGAGAACGCGCACGTCGTCGAAGACCCCGGTGGCCGTGGCCAGTGCCGCGACGGCTTCGGAGCTGCGTTCGAGCTGCGTCTGATCGAACGCAGGCCATGCCATGCCGGGGATGCGGACGAGCGCGCCCAGGTCGCTCAACGCCGCGGGAAACCCCGTCGAGACCGCCTCGAGGACGGCGGGCTCGCGTTCGCTGGACAGATTCTGGTCGCCGGGCTGGGCAGGAGATGTCATGCGAGTAATCTTAAGGTGATCCGCCTTCACTGAACCGAGGAACCTCGTGGCCACTACCCCTGTCCCCCCTTCGACGAATGACGACGCCCCCGAGACGACTGCGTCGGGCAAGGGACGCGCGACGCCGACCCGGGCCGAGCAGGAGGCGGCGCGCCGTCGGCCTCTGGTCGCGAACACCAAAGAGGCGAAGGCCGCCGCACGCGCAGAGCTCAACGAACGACGCAACCGCGCACAGGCCGGCCTGGCTGCCGGCGAGGAGAAGTACCTCCCGGCTCGCGACAAGGGGCCACAGCGCCGGTGGGTCCGCGACTACGTCGACGCCGGCTGGCACCCGGCCGAATTCGTCATGGGTGTCATGGTGCTCGTCATCCTGATCTCGCTTCTGCCCGCGAACCTCGCCATCGGCGGATTCGCCATCGCCGGCTGGGCATACCTGGTCATGATGGCGTACCTGATCCTCGCGATCGGCGGCATGGTGCTGCTGGGGATGCGCGTCAAGCGCAAGATCGCCGCGAAGTTCGGCAAGGAGCGCATGGAGCGTGGCCTCGGCTGGTACGCCGCGATGCGGTCGCTGCAGATGCGGTTCATGCGTCTGCCCAAGCCCCAGGTGAAGCGCGGCGACTACCCCGCCTGATCCTCAGATCTCCCCGAGAGGCGTCTCCTGCTCCCAGAGCACGAGGCGCCTCTCGCTTTCGTGCAAGCGGCGACTCAGCGCGCGACGAGGCCCCGGTTGATCTCGCGCCCCCAGAAGGGACCGCGGTACAGGAAGGCCGTATAGCCCTGCACGAGCGTCGCTCCGGCTTCGAGCCGCTCCTGCACGTCGGACGGCGTCTCCACTCCCCCGACGGCGATCACGCAGAAGTCCTCGGGCACGGCCGAGCGCACGAGGCGCAGCACCTGCAGGGAACGCTCCTTGAGCGGCGCGCCGGAGAGTCCGCCCGCTCCGATCTGCGCGACCGTGGCCGCATCCGTCGTGAGGCCGTCGCGGCTCACGGTGGTGTTGTGAGCGATGATGCCGGCCAGCCCTTCGTCGACTGCGAGGTTCGCGATGGCGACGATCTCCTCGTCGGAGAGATCGGGGGCGATCTTGACGAGCAGCGGAGTCTCACCGGATGCTGCGCGCACCGCTCTGAGCAGCGGAGCCAGTGTCTCGACGGCCTGAAGCCCCCGAAGACCGGGGGTGTTCGGAGAGGAGACGTTGACGGCCAGATAGTCCGCGAGTGGCGCGAGCCTCGTCGCCGACGCCACATAGTCGGCGGTGGCGTTCTCGACATCGACGACCCGGCTCTTGCCGATGTTCACTCCGATGACCGTGTCGGGTGCTCCGCGCCGCAGTCGCGCGAGACGCCGGGCTGCGGCATCTGCACCCTCGTTGTTGAACCCCATGCGGTTGATGACCGCTCGATCGGCGATGAGGCGGAACAGCCGGGGCTTCGGGTTTCCGTCCTGAGGGATCGCAGTGACGGTGCCGACCTCGACATGCCCGAAGCCGAGCGCAGCGAGACCGCGCACGCCGACGGCGTTCTTGTCGAAACCGGCCGCGATCCCGAAGGGCGAGGAGAACGTCAATCCGAGGGCCTGCACCTGCAGCGACGGGTCGGGCTTCGTCAGAGCACGGGTCGCCCAGGAGAAGGGCGGCGCCCCGAGCACGCGAATCACCGCCATCCCGGCGTGGTGGGCGAACTCAGGGTCGAAGCGCGACAGGACAGCGCGAAAGAGCAGCGGATACATCCCTGCCAGATTACCGGTCGACGGACTCCGGCTCGACGTGGTCGGCGCGAAGATCGGTGATCGCGCTCTCGAAGTCCTCGAGCGAGTCGAAGGCCTGATACACGCTCGCGAAGCGCAGGTATGCGACCTCATCGAGGTCGCGGAGAGGTCCGAGGATCGCCAAGCCGATCTCGTTCGTGTCGAGCTGGGAGACACCCGTCTGTCGAACGGCCTCCTCCACCCGCTGAGCGAGGATCGCCAGATCGGCTTCGGTGACGGGCCGGCCCTGACAGGCCTTGCGCACGCCCGAGATCACCTTCTCTCGGCTGAACGGCTCCATGACACCGGATCTCTTGATCACGTTGAGGCTCGCCGTCTCCGTCGTCGTGAAACGACCTCCGCACTCGGGGCACTGACGTCGACGACGGATTGAGAGACCGTCATCACTGGTGCGCGAATCGATGACCCGAGAGTCCGAGTGACGGCAGAAGGGGCAGTGCATCTGACCGATCCTACGCGGTGAAACGCGCCTCGATCGCCTCACCGTGTGCGGGAAGCGCCTCGGTTTCGGCGAGGGCGACGACTCCCGCGCGCACGTCCGCGAGTGCGGCGCGATCGTAGGAGATGACCTGCTGCGGACGCAGGAACGTGTATGCACCGAGTCCGGGCGCGTAGCGCGCCTGTCCCCCGGTCGGCAGGACGTGGTTGCTGCCGGCCATGTAGTCGCCGAGGCTCACGGGCGTGTGGTCTCCGACGAACACGGCACCCGCGCTGGTGAAGGTGTCGGCCGCGGCCTCGGCGTCTTCGAGGTGCAGCTCGAGGTGCTCGGGAGCATACGCGTTGCTGAACGCCGTCGCCATCGCACGGTCGTCGACCAGGACGATGGCCGACTGCGGCCCGTCCAGCGCTGCCGCCACTCGCGTCGCGTGACGCGTGGCGCCCGCGTGCCGCTCGACCTCCGCGGCGACGCGATCGGCCAGCTCCGGGGAGTCTGTGACGAGCACGGCCGATGCCTGCTCATCGTGCTCCGCCTGGCTGACGAGGTCGGCCGCGATGAGTCGTGGGTCGGCTGCCGCATCTGCCACGACGAGGATCTCGGTTGCCCCCGCCTCGGAGTCGGTGCCGACGACGCCCGCCACAGCCCGCTTGGCGGAGGCGACGTAGTTGTTCCCCGGCCCCGACAGGACGTCGACCGGGTCGAGCCCGATTCCCTCGACGCCGTGCGCGAAGGATCCGATCGCGCCTGCTCCGCCGATCGCGTACACCTCCGTGATGCCGAGCAGGCCCGCCGCGGCGAGGATCGTGGGGTGCACGCGGCCACCCTGGTCCTCCTGCGGCGGTGAGGCGAGTGCGATCTGCTGCACGCCCGCGACCTGCGCCGGGACGACGTTCATGATGACACTGGAGGGATAGACCGCTTTGCCTCCGGGGATGTACACCCCTGCGCGGTGGACGGGCTGCCAGCGCTGGGTGATCGTCGCGCCGGCCCCGATCCGCGTGATCTGACGCTCGGGGACCTGCGCCGCCGAGGCGATGCGCACTCGGCGGATCGCCTCCTCGAGAGCGAGGCGGACGTCGGGCGCGAGGCTCTCGAGGGCCTCGGCGATGTGCTGCGCGGGCACACGGATCTCGTGTCCGGAGACACGATCGAAACGCTCGGCCTGCTCGCGCAGAGCCTCTTCGCCCCGCTCGCGCACATCGTCGACGATTCGAGCCGCGGTGTCGAGAGCCTCGGCTCGTGCCTGGGTGGCGCGCGGCACAGCCGCGAGCATGTCAGCCGGCGAGAGCGTGCGCCCCCGCAGATCGATCGTGCGCAAGGTCAGCCTCTCGTGATGTCTGAGATGTCGTGCAGGTAGCCGATGCGACCGTCGTCGTGTCTGATGACGTATGCACCACCACGGTCCTCGATGACGAGAGCCCAGGCGCTCGGACCGACTCGGAAGATGCTCTCGCCGCGCTCGTCGTGCACGTCACGCTCGGTCGGCGCGAGGATCCAGAAAGGCTGCGGCGCCGCGAAGTCGTGCTGCGGGTTCGTCGCGGTGAAGTCGGTCTCGTCGTCGACGGCGGGGAATGCGGTCGTCTCGGCCGACGAGACGTCACGAGCGGTCGTTCCCAGAAGAGACTCGATGCTGCCGGTGTCGGACACGATCTCGGGCTCCTGACCGCGCGATCGACGCGAGTACGCGGGGACGTAGTCCTCATCGGAAGTCGTCTCCTCGGTACCTGTCCCCCCGCCGGAGGCGTGCGAGGAGAGCGGCACCTGCTCGGCGAGATCGAGACGGGCGACCTCGTCGGTCGCCTGGGCGTCGGACAGCTCCACGTCGAGACCGGCAGCCGGAGCGGCCGCGGTCGTGTACGCCGGAGGGGCAGTCTCGATCGTGTGCGGCGCAGGGGTGTCGTCTGTCGTGTGCGTCGGAGCAGAGTCTGTCGAGTACGCCTGAGCAGGGTCTGTCGAGTACGCCGGGGCGACCTGGGGCTCGGGAGCGGCGTCGAACGACGGATCGGCCGCGAGGTGGGGAGCAGCAGCCGCCGCGTGCGGCGCAGCGGCTGCCTCTGGGCCGGCGGGCGTGTCGCTCGCCTCGGGGGCGGGCTCGGGGCGCGGGCGCGCGATGACCGGTCGGACCGGATTGGCATTGCGGTGCGCGAGCGTGACGAGGCGGCCCTGGAAGTCCTCCTTGAGGCCGGGCACCAGCGGAGCGAACACGGTGAGGACGACGAGCGCGAGCGCCGCGAGAAGCTGGACGACGCCGTTCCAGGGCAGCCCGAAGACGCCGAACTCGATCACGAAGGCGACCGCGTTCCAGAGGGCTCCCAGCCAGAAGACGGCCGAGACGGAGAACGCGACCGATGCGAACTGGTCGATTCCCAGTGATCCGACGCGGCGGATGCCGTCCGGCGAGAAGCGGCGGAGGATCACCAGGAACACGGCGACCGTCGGCACGCCGATGGGCAGGATCCACTGGATTCCGGCGCCCCAGATCGAGGCGTCGCCGACGTAGGGGAAGAACGAGGCGATGAAGGCGATGAGCCACACGCCGACGATGAGCAGCTCCCTCAGAGTGAAACCGAGGATGCCGTACTCCGGCGTCACCTCGTCATCGTAGAGAACGCCGTCATCGTCGGAGAAGTCCTCCTCGAAGGCCACTTCGGGTGCGGCCGAGGAACGGTCTGCATCCGACTCGTCGTTGTTCAGGAAGGGTGATTCCGTGCTCATGGGAGGGTCCTTTCGCCACGGTGCAGAGCCTCTGCGTCATGCACCCGAACGCGTCCCGATACTACCCGGTGCATCCGTGAGGACCCCTCGGGCAGCAGCGCTTCGCTGATGCTCAGCCCAGGCAGGTCGGGCCGAGCAGAGATTTGAGATCACCGAACAGATCGGCGGAGACCTTGACCGGCATCGGCACGTCGAAGACCTTCGCCGTGCCGCCGCGATGCACGCGCAACACCACTTCGGTGTCGCCGTTGTGGCGCCGCAGCACCTCTGCGAGCTCGGTCATCACCCGCTCGGTCGCCCTCTGCTCCGCCAGGACGAGCGAGAGGGGGCCCGCGGCGTCGAAGGAGCCGACATCCGGCGCAAAGGCCGACTGCGCATGCAGATTGAGTCCGTCATCGCGCTTCGACACCCGTCCGCGCACCGCGAGGATGGAGTCCTGCTGCAGGATGTGCTGGAACTCGGTGTAGGTCTTGCCCATGAACATGACCGTCACCTCGCCGTTGAAGTCCTCGACCGTGATCATGCCGTACGGGTTTCCGCTGGCCTTCGCGACACGGTGCTGGACGCTCGTCACGAGACCGGCGACCGTGACCTGCTCGCCGTCCTGCATGTCGTCGGAGTTGATGAGGTTGTGGATCGAGATCGACGCGTGCTTGGCGAGCGGCACTTCGAGACCCGCCAGGGGGTGGTCGGAGACGTAGAGCCCGAGCATCTCTCGCTCGAACGCGAGTTTGTCCTTCTTGATCCACTCCGGTCGCGCCGGGACCTTGGCAGGCGCCGCCTCTTCCATGTCGTCGTACAGGCTGTCGAAGTCGAAGCCGATCGCGCCCTGCGCCTCGTTCCGCTTGCGATCCACAGCCGCCTCGACGGCATCCTCGTGGATCTCGAGAAGGGCTCGGCGGGAGTCCCCCATCGAGTCGAATGCACCGGCCTTGATCAGCGATTCGACCGTGCGCTTGTTCGAGACATGCAGCGGCACCTTCTCGAGGAAGTGATGGAACGAGGTGAATCGCTCATCCTTGCGCGCCGCGATGATGCCCTCGACCACGTTGCTGCCGACGTTGCGGACGGCACCCAACCCGAAGCGGATGTCGTCGCCGACGGCGGCGAAGTACTTGATCGACTCCGAAACATCGGGTGGGAGCACCTTGATGCCCATTCGACGGCACTCGTTGAGGTACAGCGCCATCTTGTCTTTCGAGTCGCCGACGCTGGTGAGCAGCGCGGCCATGTACTCGGCGGGATAGTGGGCTTTGAGATAGGCGGTCCAGTACGAGACGACGCCGTAGGCCGCCGAGTGCGCTTTGTTGAAGGCGTAGTCCGAGAACGGAAGCAGGATCTCCCAGATCGCGTTGACGGCTCCGTCGGAGTACCCGTTCGCGTGCATACCCGCCTGGAAGCCCGCGAACTGCTTGTCGAGCTCCGACTTCTTCTTCTTGCCCATCGCTCGGCGGAGGATGTCGGCCTGTCCGAGCGAGAACCCGGCCACACGCTGTGCGATGGCCATCACCTGCTCCTGGTAGATGATCAGGCCGTAGGACTCGTCGAGGATGTCGGCGAGCGACTCGGTGAACTCCGGATGGATCGGCGTGATGGGCTGCTGACCGTTCTTTCGCAGCGCGTAGTTCGTGTGCGAGTTCGCGCCCATGGGCCCTGGACGGTAGAGCGCGATGAGTGCCGAGATGTCACCGAAGTTGTCCGGGCGCATCAGTCGCATGAGCGATCGCATCGGACCGCCGTCGAGCTGGAAGACTCCGAGCGATTCGCCGCGGCCGAGCAGGTCGTAGGCCCCGCGGTCGTCGAGCGCGAGGTGTTCGAGGTCGAGCTCTTCACCGCGGTTGGTGCGGATGTTGTCGAGCGCGTCCGAGATGATCGTCAGGTTGCGGAGCCCGAGGAAGTCCATCTTGATCAGGCCGAGCGACTCGCACGACGGGTAGTCGAACTGCGTGACGATCTGGCCGTCCTGCTCGCGGCGCATGATCGGGATGATGTCGATCAACGGCTCGGACGACATGATCACGCCCGCCGCGTGCACGCCCCACTGGCGCTTCAGACCCTCGAGGCCGAGGGCGCGGTCGAAGACCGTCTTCGCCTCCGGGTCCGTCTCGATGAGAGCGCGGAACTCGCTCGCCTCTTTGTAGCGGGGGTGCGCCGAGTCGAACATTCCGTCGAGGGGCATGTCCTTGCCCATCACGGGCGGCGGCATCGCCTTGGTCAGCCGCTCCCCCATGCTGAACGGGAAGCCGAGCACGCGGCCGGCATCCTTCAGCGCCTGCTTGGACTTGATCGTGCCGTACGTGACGATCTGGGCGACCCGCTCGGATCCGTACTTCCTGGTCACGTAGTCGATGACCTCGCCGCGGCGCCGGTCATCGAAGTCGACGTCGAAGTCGGGCATCGAGACGCGGTCGGGGTTCAGGAACCGCTCGAAGATGAGGCCGTGCTCGAGCGGATCGAGATCGGTGATCTTCATGGCGTAGGCGACCATGGAACCGGCTCCGGACCCACGGCCCGGCCCCACACGGATGCCGTTGTCCTTGGCCCAGTTGATGAAGTCGGCGACGACGAGGAAGTAGCCGGGGAACCCCATCTGCAGGATGATGCCGGTCTCGTACTCGGCCTGCTTGCGCACCTTGTCGGGGATCCCGTTCGGATACCGGTAGTGGAGGCCGGCCTCGACCTCCTTGACGAGCCAGCTGTCTTCGGTCTCTCCGTCCGGCACCGGGAAGCGCGGCATGTAGTTGGCCGCCGTGTTGAACTCGACTTCGCAGCGTTCGGCGATGAGCAGCGTGTTGTCGCACGCCTCGGGGTGATCGCGGAAGAGCTGGCGCATCTCGGCGGCGGTCTTGATGTAGTAGCCGTCGCCGTCGAACTTGAAGCGGTTGGGGTCGTCGAGTGTCGAGCCCGACTGCACGCACAGCAGGGCCTCGTGCGCGTCGGCCTCGTGCTGGTGCGTGTAGTGCGAATCGTTCGTGCCGACGAGCGGGATGCTGAGATCCTTCGCGAGCCGGATCAGATCGGTCATGACCCTGCGCTCGATGGAGAGACCGTGATCCATGATCTCGGCGAAGTAGTTCTCCTTGCCGAACAGGTCTTGGAACTCTGCGGCCGCGGCGCGGGCGGCGTCGTACTGACCGAGGCGCAGCCGTGTCTGGATCTCGCCCGAGGGGCAGCCTGTGGTGGCGATCAGACCCTTGCCGTAGGTCTGCAGAAGTTCGCGGTCCATGCGGGGTTTGAAGTAGTAGCCCTCCATGCTCGACAGCGAGCTGAGGCGGAACAGGTTGTGCATGCCCTGCGTGGTCTCGCTCCACATCGTCATGTGCGTGTAAGCACCGGACCCCGAGACGTCGTCGCTCTTCTGATCCGGGGATCCCCACTGCACCCGGGTCTTGTCACTGCGATGCGTGCCGGGCGTGACGTATGCCTCGAGTCCGATGATCGGCTTGACCCCTGCCGCGTTGGCCGCCTTGTAGAACTCGAACGCCGCGAAGGTGTTCCCGTGGTCGGTCACCGCGATGGCCGGCATCTCGTAGTCGGCCGCCGCCTGGGTCATCGCCGCGATCTTCGCCGCCCCGTCGAGCATCGAGTACTCGCTGTGCACGTGCAGGTGGACGAAGGAGTCGGATGCCATGGTTCGAGTCTACTTTCGGCGTGCGACATCGAAGGTCGGCGCGACCTCCCGCGCCCGCCCGTCGTCCACATCAGGGAAGCGAATCCACCACGCTCACGGCTTTCTTCGACCGTCTGTGCGATCCCCGCAGATCGAGGCGCATCAGCACCCGAGGAAACCCGTCGAGAGTGGATCCGGTCTCAGCGGCCCTCTCGAACCCCGCGTCCTCGAACAGTCGTCTGGTCCCGACGTAGGCCATGGTCGGATTCACCTTCTCGCCGTGATTGTCGACCGGATAGCCCTCGATCGCCGGCGCACCTTGCCGCTTCGCATGCGCGACGGCACCCTCGATCAGTGCGTGCGAGATTCCCTGCTTCCGATAGCCGGGGCGGACCCGGATGCACCACAACGACCACACCTCGAGGTCATCGACGTGCGGGATCAACCGATTGCGCGCGAAACTCGTCGCGCTGCGGGGGTGCACCGCTGCCCAGCCCACCGGCTCGTCGTCGAGATAGGCGATGACTCCGGGCGGCGGGTCCTGATGGCAGAGCTCGCGCACGCGGTCGGCACGCTGTGCGCCCCGAAGCGCGTTGTTCTCCTTGCTGCCTATGCGGTAGCTCAGGCAGAAGCACACGTTCGATGTCGGCTTCTTCGGGCCGACGAGAGTCGCCACATCGTCGAAGTCGGTCGCTGGTCGCACCTCGATGCTCATGCGCTCAGTCTGGCTCAGTCCGCCGACATCCGCCGCAGGCGATTCACTCGCCGCGCAGGATCTCCAGGGCGTGCTCGAAATCCGCGGGGTAGGGCGATTCGAACTGCACCCAGTCCCCTGTCGCCGGGTGCGCGAACGCCAGCTTGTGCGCGTGCAGCCATTGACGCGTCAGGCCGAGTCGCGCCGACATCGTCGGATCCGCGCCGTAGAGCGGATCGCCTGCACACGGATGCCGGAGAGCCGCCATGTGCACGCGGATCTGATGCGTGCGCCCGGTCTCGAGGTGGATCTCGAGCAGCGACGCCCCCGGAAAGGCCTCGAGAGTCTCGTAGTGAGTCACCGACGGCTTGCCGTCCGGTACCACTGCGAACTTCCAGGAGTGGTTCGGATGCCGGCCGATCGGGGCATCGATCGTTCCCGTCAGCGGGTCAGGATGCCCTTGAACGACCGCGTGGTAGATCTTCTCGACCGTGCGCTCCTTGAACGCGTGCTTCAAGGTCGAGTAGGCCGTCTCGCTCTTGGCCACCACCATGAGTCCGCTGGTGCCGACATCCAGACGATGCACGACGCCCTGACGCTCCGGAGCGCCACTGGTGGCCACCCGGAACCCCGCCGCGGCGAGAGCGCCGACGACGGTCGGCCCCTCCCACCCGAGCGAAGGGTGGGCAGCGACGCCCGTGGGCTTGTCGACCACGATGATGTCGTCATCGTCGTAGACGATTCCGAGTTCGGGAACCGCGATCGGGATGATCCGCGGCTCCTCCTTCGGCTGCCACTCCACCTCGAGCCATCCTCCACCACGCAGGCGATCGGACTTGTCGAGAGTGACTCCGTCGAGGCGCACGCCGCCGGCGGAGGCGACATCGGCGGCGAAGGTGCGCGAGAAGCCCATGAGCTTCGCGAGCGCCGCGTCGACGCGTGCGCCCTCCAATCCGTCAGGAACCGGCAGGGAGCGGGACTCCACGCTCAGCGTCCGTCCGACGCCGGAGCCGGCGCATCGGGAGATGCCCCGTCCGGGCGGGCCACGTCGGGGTGCGGATCCGTGCCGGCCTCTTCGGCCAACGCTGCAGCCTCGGCTTCCTCGTCGGTCTCGACGAGCACATGGTCGCGTTCGCGGGTGCCGTCGAAACGAAGCCCGAGCACGACGAGCAGTGCGACCGAGATCATTCCGGTGACGATGAAGATGTCGGCGACGTTGAAGATCGCGGGCATCATCCACGGCATCGAGATCATGTCGACCACATGCCCCATGGGGAAGCCAGGGTCGCGGAAGAGACGATCGGTGAGATTGCCGAGGACTCCGCCGAGCAGGCAGCCGAGGACCACGGCCCAGAGCCGCGAGTGGAGTCCGAAGGCCTTCCACACGATAACCCCGGCGACGACCGCCAGAGCGATGGTGAAGATCCACGTGACGTCGGATCCGAGCGAGAACGCCGCACCGGGGTTGCGCACGTAGTACAGCTGAAGGAACTCACCGAGCACCGGGACCGGCTCCTGCAGTGGCAGGTTCTCCGTGGTGAGGTACTTCACAAACTGATCGGCGGCCAGCACGATCGCCGCGAGAATCGCGACGATCGCGCCGGCCGCCGACCGACGAAGGGGACGGCGTCCTGGCAAAAGGACGACCTACAGTCCGATCGCGGAGACCGGAGTCGAGTCCGTCGATGCCGACTTCTCGTCGAGATCGCGGAGCTGACCCTCGATGTAGCCGCGCAGCTGCGAGCGGTAGTCGCGCTCGAAGTTGCGGAGCTCGGTGATCCGGGCCTCGAGTGCATTGCGCTCGCGCTCGAGACGGGCCGACTCTTCGCGCTGCTTGGCCTCGGCCTCGGTGCGGATGCGGTTGACTTCGCCCTCGGCTTCGGCGATGAGCTGAGCGCGCTTGGCCTCACCCTCGGCGACGTGCTCGTCGTGCAGACGCTGCGCGAGCTCGATGATGCCGGCAGTCGCGGTGGCGGAACCCGACGGAGCGGGCTCAGCCGGCGCCTGGGCCGGAGCCGGAGCCTCTTCGACGGCCGCAGCGGGCGCCTCCGCAGCGGCTGCGGGAGCGGCCGGCGCGTCGCCGGACTCGTACGCGGCCAGCTTGGCCTTGAGTTCGACGTTCTCTTCGAGGGCCTTGCGCCACTCGATGACGATCTCGTCGAGGAAGTCGTCGACCTCGTCCGGGTCGAAGCCGTCCTTGAAGCGGACGTGCTGGAACTGCTTGGTGACGACGTCATCCGGGGTAAGTGCCATGGTGGCTCCTTCGATGAGTTCGGTTGCCAGTTTTGGAGAATGGCGTGGTCGAGATTCGGCGCGAACCCGGGGCGCGCACCTGGGAGCCAAGCATAGTCCCCGAGCCTGTCAGTCGCGACGCCACGACACCCCAGGGTGTCGAAGTCGCACAGGACTCAGATGAAGCTTCGGACGATGCTCATCAGGATCAGGACGATCAGGATGGTGATCGAGAACCCGAAATCCAGGGACAGCGAGCCGATTCGCAGAGGCGGGATGATCCGCCGGAAGAACCGGACGGGCGGATCGGTCACCGTGTAGACGAGCTCGGCAGCGACGAGTCCGGCGCCCTTGGGTCGCCATTCCCGATTGAACAGCGGGATGTAGCTCAGAATGAGACGAGCGAACAGCACCAGCAGGTACAGCAGAAGTGCCAGATGCACGATGCTGGCGACGATGGAGACGACGAACCCCACGGTCTACGACTGGTCGAAGCCCGCGGACTCTGCGTCCGCGTGCGCGATTCCCCCGTGTCCAGAGACCGCGATGTTCTCCGGCGACAGCAGGAAGACCTTCGAGGTGACCCGCTCGATGCGGCCGTAGAGGCCGAGCGAGAGCCCGGAGGCGAAGTCGATCAGACGGCGAGCGTCTGCATCGCTCATCTGCGACAGGTTGATGATGACCGGGACACCTTCACGGAAGCTCTCCGCGATGAGCTGAGCATCGCGGTACTGCTTCGGGTGCACGGTGAGGATCTCGTTCACTGCCCCTCCTGCGGGCTGGCGCACGGCGACGGGGCGCCGTAGCGGGGTCACGGGCGCCGGAGCGGGCTCCTCGCGTTCGCGGTCGCGATCACGCTCTCGGTGGGAGCGGGCCGGGGCCGGCTCCTCCTCGTAGACCTCTTCCTCGTCAGCGAGGCCGAGATACACCATGGTCTTCTTCAGCGGGTTACCCATCGTGTCCTCCGGTTCGAACGTGTCGGGTGGTCTTTTTAGAGGTTAACCCCGGTCGGGGCGGGGTCCCGTGATTGCGGACCCGATCCGCAGGTGTGTCGCGCCCGCATCGATGGCCGCGACGAAGTCCCCGGTCATTCCTGCGGATATCCAGTCGGCGGTCGGCTCGACCTCGCGCACTCTCTCGGCGATCGTGCGCAGGCGCGCGAATGCCGAGGCTGGCTCCTCGTCGAGTGGAGCGACCGCCATGACGCCACGCAGGCGCAGCGAGGGAAGCGCGAGGATGTGCTCGGCGAGCGACCGGGCGTCGTCGGGCTCGACTCCGCCCCTGCCCGCGTCATCGGTGAGGTTCACCTGGACGAGGACGTCGAGGATGTCGTCGTCCTCTGCAGCCCTGTGCAGGGCATCCGCCAGCCGGTCGCGGTCGACCGAGTGGACGGCGTCCGCGCTACGGCGGATCGCGGACGCCTTATTGGTCTGCGCCTGGCCGATGAAGTGCCAGCGAAGATCGAGGTCGTCCAGCTCGGCTGTCTTCGAGGAGAGCTCCTGCTGACGGTTCTCCCCCACGTCGCGGACGCCGAGCGAATGCAGTTCGCGGACGAGCGACGAGGGGTGGAACTTCGTCACGACGATCCGGGTGATCTCGCCCGGATCCCTGCCGGCCAGGCGCGCGGCGTCGGCGATCCGATGATCGATCGCCGACAGCCGCGCCGCCAGACCGGACTCGGTCTGGCCCTGCGCCTGAGTCACTTCAGGAATTCGGGGATGTCGATGTCGTCATCCGCGAAAGCCGGCTCGATGCTCGTCGCCGCGACGCGCTGCTGCGCCTTCTCGGGCGCGGGCGTCTCGGCTGCGGGCTTGCTCTCCTCGTCGTTCGAGAGAGCCACCTCAGGCAGCGTGCTGGCCGCGGCCGGACGTGAGACGACCATCGGGTCCAGACGCAGCGAGGGCTCGCCGCTGTCGAAGCCGGCGGCGATCACGGTGACGCGCACCTCGTCGCCGAGCGTGTCGTCGATGACCGTACCGAAGATGATGTTCGCCTCGGGGTGCGCGGCCTCCTTGACGAGATCAGCCGCATCGTGGATCTCGAAGATCCCGAGGTTCGAACCACCCTGGATCGAGAGCAGGACTCCGTGAGCGCCCTCGATGCTGGCTTCGAGGAGCGGCGACTCGACGGCCAGCTCGGCGGCCTTGATCGCGCGGTCGGCGCCGCGGGCGGATCCGATTCCCATGAGAGCGGAACCCGCGCCCTGCATCACCGACTTCACGTCGGCGAAGTCGAGGTTGATGAGACCCGGGGTGGTGATGAGGTCGGTGATGCCCTGGACACCCGCGAGGAGCACCTGGTCTGCGGTCGCGAATGCCTCGATCATCGAGATGCCGCGATCGCTGATCTCGAGAAGGCGGTCGTTCGGCACCACGATGAGGGTGTCGACCTCTTCCTTGAGCTTCACCACACCGGCTTCGGCCTGGCTCTGACGACGACGACCCTCGAACGAGAACGGCTTGGTGACGACACCGATGGTCAGCGCGCCGATCGACTTCGCGATGCGAGCGACCACGGGGGCTCCACCGGTTCCGGTTCCGCCTCCCTCGCCTGCCGTCACGAAGACCATGTCGGCGCCCGTGAGCGCCTGCTCGATCTCTTCGGCGTGGTCCTCGGCTGCGCGACGACCCACCTCGGGGTCTGCACCGGCGCCGAGTCCGCGGGTGAGCTCGCGGCCCACGTCGAGCTTGACGTCGGCGTCGCTCATCAGCAGCGCCTGGGCGTCGGTGTTCACGGCGATGAACTCGACTCCGCGGAGACCGAGATCGATCATGCGGTTGACGGCGTTGACGCCGCCACCGCCGACGCCGACGACCTTGATCACGGCGAGGTAGTTCTGGTTCTGGCTCATGGCCGGCCTCCGAATAGTCGAACCTGTCTTAGGGGAGATTCCGCCGGGTTGAACCTTAAACCTCAACTAGAGGTGTAAAGTATTTCCCGGTATTGGTTTCTCTTGTTCGAAGGTAAGCGTCACGCACCCCTGCACTCGCAGCGACACGGGCGTGTCGCCCGTTTGCCGTCGAAACCTCAGCCGACGACCACCGCATGCGGCGAAGTGACGTCGATCGTCGACGCCTCAGGGTTGCTGAGCAGGGTCTTCGTGAGCACTTCGCTCTTCATCGGAGAGTCCTCGGAGCTGCCCCAGACGACCGTCAGGCCGCTGCTCAGCGTCAAAGTCACGTCATCGGCCGTCGTCGCGCTCACCCCGGTGAGCAGGGCGCGCAGGTCGGCGGGGACGGAACGCACCACGAGACCCGCGCTCTCGAAGGCCGCCGAGTCCGTGCCCCCGTCGATCTCGAGCAGAGGCTGCCCTGCCGGCTGATCGGAGGTCGTGGCGAGAGCGACGCCCGCGGCGTCTACGAGGGTGTAGCCGGCGTCCGAGCGGATGACGCCGACCGGCGTGCGCTCGACGATCCGCACTGTGAGGTCGTGAGGCGGCTTCGCCTCGAGCGCATAGGTCTCGATCAGGGGGAACGCCAGCAGAGCGGCCTTGACCTCGCTCGAGTCGACCAGGGCCAGCGGAGTGCCGACCTGCTCCCCCAGCGCCGCCTCGACTGCGGCGGCGTCCAGCGTCGTCGCGCCCAGCACCGTGATCTTCTCGACGGCGAAGAGCGGACTGTACGCGGCCGCGGTCGTTCCGCCGATCAGGAGCACGACGGCGCCGAGGGCGCTCAGCCAGATGATGCGTCGCCGACGCGACCGCTGCGTGAACCGCCGGATCTCCGCCCGCAGCGCCCTGCGCCGCGCTCTCGCAGCTCGCCATACGTCACGCGTGGACGTCGGCCGCTCCCCGACCTCCTCAGGCGCCTCCGCCCCGGCCCCGGGTGCCGGCCTCAGGGGTGCGATTCGTCCGTCGGCCCGTTCGTCATGGTCGACGTCTCTCGCACGCCCCTTGGTTCCTGCCTGCGCCCGTCGCCGAGGCGCGCCCTCCGCGAGACCCGCGGGAGGCGTCGGAAGCGGAGGCGGACGACGCACCTGTCAGACCTCGGTGGTCCGCAGCGACTCGAGCACCTGCGGGATGATCTGGTAGACATTGCCGCAGCCGAGCGTGACGACGAAATCGCCCTCGCGGGCCACCGTCGCCGTGTAGTCAGCCGCCTGCTGCCAGTCGGCCACGAAGTGCACGTGCGAGGGGTCGCGGAACGCGCCGCTCACCAGCTCGCCGGTGACACCGGGGACAGGATCCTCCCGGGCGCCGTAGACGTCGAGCACGACCGTGTGGTCGGCGAACGTCTCGAGCACGTCTGCGAACTCGCGGAACATGTGCTGCGTGCGCGAGTAGGTGTGCGGCTGCTGGATGGCGATGATCCTGCCTGAGCCGGCGATCGATCGCATCGCCTCGAGTGCCGCGCGCACCTCCGTCGGGTGGTGCGAGTAGTCGTCGTAGACCGTGACACCGCGCTCGACGCCGTGCTGCTCGAGGCGACGGACCGTGCCGGCGAACCCCTCGACGGCGCGCGCGGACTCAGCCAGACCGAAGCCCACCGAGAGGAGGACGGCGATGGCGCCTGCCGCGTTGATCGCGTTGTGCACGCCCGGCACGGCGAGCTGCAGGCGCACGCTCTCCGATCCCCGACTCACCGTGGCCGCGACGGGCCCGTCCGTCACGATGTCGGTCACGCGGACATCCGCACCCTCCGCCTGCCCGAAGGTCATGACGTTCGGGTGCGAGAGGCCCGCTCCCACGCGCAGCGCACCGGGGTCGTCACTCGAGATGACGACGGCCTCTGTCGCTGCGTCGGCGAAGCGCACGAATGCATCGTGGAACGCCTCGTCCGACCCGTAGTGGTCCAGGTGATCGGGGTCGACGTTCGTGATGAGAGCGACGGCGGTGTCGTAGAGCAGGAAGGTGCCGTCGGACTCGTCGGCCTCGATCACGAAGAGCTCACCCGACCCCGTCGCGCTGGACACGCCGAGCTGTTCGATCACGCCGCCGTTGACGAAGTTCGGGTCGGCGCCGAGCCCCTGCAGCGCGGTCACGATCATGCCGGTCGACGTCGTCTTGCCATGGGCGCCGGCGACGGAGACGAGCCGCCGCGAGCCGATCAGCCAATGCAGCGCCTGCGAGCGGTGGATGACGTGCAGCCCGCGCTCCTTGGCGGTGACGAACTCGGGGTTCTCGGGCCAGATCGCCCCGGTGTGGACCACGGTGTCCGCGTCGCCGAGGTGGGCGGCGTCGTGCCCGACGTGCACGACGGCTCCTGCTGCCTCGAGTGCGCGGAGGTTGTTGCTGTCGGCGCGGTCGCTGCCTGAGACGCGGATGCCGGCATCGAGGAACATCTTGGCGAGTCCGCTCATGCCGGACCCGCCGATGCCGATGAAGTGCGCAGAGGAGATCGACTCGGGAATCGGGAGGGAGAGGTCAGGTCTGATCATGTCGGGTTCAGTCTACTTTTCGGTGATGACGTTGCGGCGTCGCGGAAGCGTGTCCAGGGCGATGTCAGGAGGCCCTGAGCGCGCGATCAACCAGGGCGATGAGATTCTCTGTGCCGCTGCGGGTGCCGACCTGCCCCGCGGCCGCCTGCATGGCCGCGAGTTGCTGCTGATCCTTCATGACCGGCAGCACGAGGCGACGCACCGCATCGCCGTCGAAGGTGGCGTCGTCGAGGAGACGGGCAGCCCCGGCGGCCACGGCCGATGCCGCGTTCAGTCGCTGCTCGCCGTTGCCCACCGAGTACGGCACGTACAACGCAGGAATCCCCAGCGCGCTGATCTCGCTCACGGTGGCGGCGCCGGATCTCGAGACGATGAGGTCGGCCAGGGCGAACGCGAGATCCATCCGGTCGACATAGCGACGCATCGCGTAACCGGGCACCTCGGGGTCTGCGAGATCGCTTCGCTCGCCCGTGACGTGCAGCAGCTGCCACCCGGCGGCCAGGATGTCGCCCCACGAGTCGGCGATGGCATCGTTCAGCCGTTGAGCGCCGAGGGAGCCGCCGAAGACGAGAAGAACCGGGCGAGCAGGGTCGAGCCCGAAGCTCGCGGCGGCTTCGTCGCGAAGAGCCGCGCGGTCGAGCTCGATGACCTCTCGTCGCAGCGGCATGCCCACCACCTCGCCGCCTCGCAGGGGTGTGCCCGCGAAGGCCACTCCCGTGGCAGCAGCCCGGCGCGCACCGAGCACGTTCGCGAGGCCCGGCTTCGCGTTGGCCTCATGCACGACGAAGGGCACGCCCTCACGGCGCGCCGCGACGTAGGCGGGGGCGGAGGCGTAGCCCCCGAATCCGACGACGACGTCGACGCCATGAGCGCGGATGTGATCGCGCACCTGAGCGATCGCTCGGCGGAACCGGGCCGGGAACATGGCGGCCTGCCTGTCGGGACGCCGAGGGAACGGGACCTTGTCCACGACGAGCAGCTCATAGCCCCTGGCCGGGACGAGACGGGACTCGAGCCCCTCGGCCGTTCCCAGCACCAGGACGGCGGCCTCCGCGTCGCGGGCGCGCAGCGCGTCAGCGACGGCGAGCAGGGGGTTCACATGACCGGCGGTTCCACCGCCGGCGAGAAGGTACGTGGTCACCGTGTGACCTTACCCCGCCCTGCTGAAGCGGCTCGTCCAGCCGAACGTGCCTCGGCGACGGGGATGGTGCGCGCGAAGGAAAGCAGCACTCCGCAGGCGATGAGAACAGCCAGCAACGCCGTGCCGCCCTGCGACATGAAGGGCAGCGGAACGCCCATGACGGGGAACAGCCCGATCACGACACCGATGTTGAAGACGGCCTGACCGGTGATCCACACGGTGATGCCGCCGGCCGCGACGCGGATGAACGGGTCTGCCGTCTTGCGGATGATGTGGAAGGCGCCGACGGTGAAGAGTGTGAACAGGGCCAGCACGACGATGCAGCCGATCAGGCCCAGTTCCTCACCGACGATCGCGAAGATGAAGTCGTTGCCGGCGGCGGGGAGCCAGCCGTACTTCTCCTGCGAGTTGCCGAGGCCCACCCCGAAGATGCCGCCCGAGGCCATACCCCAGATCCCGTGGATCGACTGATAGCAGTCGCCCGTGTAGGCCGTCATGTCGGAGCACGTCGCGGTGATGCGCCGCATGCGGTCGGGACTGGTGACGGCGAGGGCGACGACGGCGACGACTCCGAGAAGCACCGGCAGGATGAACAGCCGGAGCTTCACGCCGGAGAAGAAGAGGCAGCCGAGCAGGATGATGACGAGCACCATCGCGGTGCCGAGGTCCTTGCCCGCGATGACCGTTCCGATCGCCAGCGCACCGACGGGCACCACCGGGATGAAGACCTGGTGCCAGGTGCCGAGCATGGTCTGCTTGCGCAGCAGGACGTAGCCGATCCACAGCGCGAGGGCGAGCTTGAGGAACTCGGAGGGCTGCAGGGTGAACCCTGCGATCATGATCCAGTTGCGGTTTCCACCGTCTTCGATGCCGAGCGGCGTGAAGACGAGGAGCTGCAGTGCGATGGCGCCGAACAGTGCCGGCCACGCCATGCGCTTGAGGAAAGCGATCGGAAGTCGTGAGATCAGGAACATCAGCGGCACGCCGAGCACGGCGAAGATCCCCTGACGCAGAGCGCCGTCCATCGGGTTCTCCCCGTTGGACACGGCGGTTGCGCTCGTAGCCGAGAGCACCATCACGAGACCGAAGATGGTCAGCATCAGCGCGGCCGATGCGATCATCAGGAATTCGGTCGAGACCGGAGTGAAACGACGACCGAGCGACACTCTGGCGGCGAGGCCGCCCGAGCCGGTGCTGCTCGGGTCAGAGCGGTGGGGGCGTTCGACCTGTGTCATCGGCGCTCCCCCGGTCTATCCAGTCCTGCACCGCTTCGGCGAAGCGGTGTCCTCGATCCGCATAGCTGGAGAACTGATCGAAGGACGCCGCTGCGGGGGCCAGCAGGACTGTGCCCTCGTCTTCGACGATCCCCGCGGCGATCTCCACCACGCGACTCATGACCTGACCAGTCTCGCCAGCATCCACCTCGAACACCGGAACCTGCGGCGCGTGTCGCTCGAATGCCGCGACGACGGCGGCGCGCTCCACTCCGATGACGACGGCTGCACGGGCGGTCGCCCCGGCCGTCGCGACCAGGTCGGCGATGTCGACGCCCTTGAGGTCACCACCGACGACCCAGACCGCACCGGGGTAGGCGCGGAGCGACGAGGCGGCCGCATGGGGGTTGGTCGCCTTGGAGTCGTCCACCCAGGTGACGCCGCGGTGCCGGGCGATGATCTGAATCCGATGCTCGTCGAGTCGGAAGGACTGCAGAGCGGAGTGGATGGCCTCGGGCTCGACTCCCAACGAGCGGGCGAGCGCACTCGCCGCCAGGATGTTCTGCACGATGTGCGGCGCGGCGAGACCCGCTTTCTGGAGGTCCGCGACGGTCGTGATCTCGAGCGCGCTTCGTGCCCGGTCGTCCAGGAATGCGCGATCGACGATCAGCCCCTCCACCACACCGATGTCGCTCGGACCGGGGATGCCGAGATCGAAGCCGATCGCGCGCGCCCCATCGACGACCTCGGCCTCCTCGACCATGATCCTGGTCGCTTCGTCGGCCTTGTTGTAGACGCAGGCGACGCGGGTGTTGCGGTAGACGAGTGCTTTCGCGTCCCGGTACGCCTGCGCGGTCCCGTGCCACACCAGATGGTCGTCCGCGAGGTTCAGGCACACCGAGGCATGCGGATACAGCTCGCCTTCGGCCTGGGACAGCCCGAGGTACCAGAGTTGATGACTCGAGAGTTCGACGACGAGAGCGTCGAAGCCCGCCGGATCGCGCACCGCATCGAGCACCGGCACTCCGATGTTGCCGCAGGGTGCTGCACGCAGCCCCCCTTCGACCAGCAGCGAGGCGGTCAGTTGCGTCGTGGTGGTCTTGCCGTTGGTGCCCGTGATGAGCACCCAGTCGGCCGCAGTGCCATCCGGGCGCGGCACCTTGTCACGCACGCGCCAGGCGAGCTCGACGTCGCCCCAGAGCGCGATGCCGGATTCCTGTGCCCAGCGGATCACGGGGTGCGACGGAGCGAACCCGGGAGACGCGATGACGACCTCCGGCGCGAATTCCGTCAGCGCCTCGGGAACCTGATCGAGAGGACCGAGCTCGAGTCGGGCACCGATCACCGGCAGGAGCTTGGCGTACTCCTCCTCGGCCGATTCGGCCAGCACGAGCACGTCCGCGCCGAGTTCGGTGAGCGTGTCGGCCACCGAGAACCCGGTCATCGAGAGCCCGAGCACGGCGACGCGCAGGTCAGACCAGTCGGCGTTCCAGCTCGTGAGCGTCGCGAGCCTCGTCTCAGTCGACACGCGTCAGCCACTCCACGTAGAACAGACCGACCGCCGAGATGGCGAGGAGTCCGGCGATGATCCACATGCGGACCACGATCGTCACCTCTGACCATCCACGCATCTCGAGATGATGGTGGAACGGACTCATCAGGAACAGTCGCTTTCCGCGGGTGATCTTGAAGTACGCGCGCTGGAGGATCACAGACCCGGAGGCGAGGACGAAGACGCCGGCGATCACGAGAAGCAGAAGCTCGGTGCGGGTGAGGATCGCCATCGCGGTGATGACGCCTCCGATCGCCATGGAGCCGACATCGCCCATGAACACCTTCGCCTTGGGAGCGTTCCACCAGAGGAAGCCGATCAGGCTCGCTGCGAACGACGCGGCGATGATCGCCAGGCTGAACGGATCGCGGACCTCGTAGCATCCGCCCAGCGCTGCGGTCTCGACTCCCTCGCCGACGCACGACTGCTTGAACTGCCAGAACGCGATCAGGCTGTAGGCACCGACGACGATGACCCCGGCGCCCGCGGCGAGACCGTCGAGTCCATCCGTGAGGTTGACGCTGTTCGACGTCGCGACGCCGATGACGGAGATCCACAGCAGATACAGCGCCCACCCGAGGATCGCGGTGAAGGCGAAGAGGTTCAACCAGGGGATGTCGCGGAAGAGCGAGATCGAACCGGATGCCGGGGTCTGATCGAACGCGTTCGGGAAGTTCAGGGCGACGATGCCGAACGGGATGATCACGACGAGCTGACCGATGATCTTGCGCCAGCCCGAGAGTCCGAGGCTGCGCTGGCTGCGCACCTTCATGTAGTCGTCGATGAAGCCGACGGCTCCGAAGCCCACCATCAGCCAGATGACGAGAAGCGCGGACAGCGCGGGGGTGCCCCCGCCGACGTACGTGCCGGTGAAGTAGCCGACCATGGTGCCGACGATGAAGATGACGCCGCCCATGGTGGGCGTTCCACGCTTCGCCTCGTGGTTCGGGTTCTCGATCGCCTCGGGCGTGCGGATGACCTGGCCCCAGCCCCACTTCCGGAAGAGCCGGAGGAAGACGGGAGTCAGAAAGAGTGTGAAGGCGAGCGAGATGGCAGCCGCCATGATGAGAGATCTCACGAGAACAATTCTCCCAGACGATCGCCGAGGTGCCGGAGGCCCACGGAATTGGAGGACTTCACGAGCACGCGGTCGCCGTCTCGGAGTTCGGTGCGCAGGTAGTCGAACGCTGCGTCCTGGTCGGGGAAGAAGATGGCCTCGCTGTCCCAGGAGCCTTCGCCGATGGCCGAGATGTAGAGCCTGCGGGCCTCGGGGCCCACGACGACGATCCGCTGGATGTTCAGCCGGACGGCCAGCAGTCCGATCCGGTCGTGCTCCTCGCCGGCGGTCTCACCGAGCTCGCTCATGGCGCCGAGCACCGCGACCGTCCGCTCCCCCGGGCCGGTGATCTGGGCGAGAGTGCGCAGCGCCGCCGACATGGAGTCGGGGCTGGCGTTGTAGGCATCGTTGATGATTCGCACCCGGTCGCTGCCCATGGGCTGCATCCGCCACCGCTCCGCGATCTCGACCGTCTCGAGACGCGCGATGGCGTCAGATGCCGACACGCCCAGAACCCCCGCTGCTGCGATGGCCGCAAGCGCGTTGCCGATGTGGTGCGCGCCGAGCACCCGCAGGCGAAGGGGCAGGCTCTGCCCCGCCGCTTCGATGATGCACGAGGTGCCGGACGCGGTGACCTCGAGGTCGTGGGCCTGCACGTCCGCCGCGGTGCTCTGCCCGAAGCTGACGACCTGCATTCCCCGCGACCGCGCGAGCTCGCCCATGGCGGCCACACGGGAGTCGTCGATGTTGAGCACAGCGGTGCCTTCGGGCCTCGCAGCGGCCACGAGCTCGGACTTGGCCTTGGCCGTCGCCTCGATGCCGCCGAAACCGCCGGCGTGAGCCATGCCGACCATCAGCACCACCGCGATGTCGGGCTCGACGAGTCCGGCGAGGCGGGCGATGCTCCCCGGCGCATCCGCACCGAACTCGCTGACGAGGAAGCGTGTGTCGTATGTGACGCGCAGCATGGTGACCGGCGCGCCGACCTCGTTGTTGTACGAGTTGATGGGCGCGACGGTCTCGCCCTCGTCGGCGAGGATGCGGGCGAGGAAGTTCTTGGTCGTCGTCTTGCCGTTCGACCCGGTGATCCCGACGATCTTGAGGTCGCCCGCTGCGCGCACGCGCGCGACGACCTCCCGTGCGAGGTCGGCGAGGGCGACGATGACGTCGGGAACGATGATCTGCGTGATCTCGTCATCGACTGCGTGCTCGACGATCGCGAGCGCAGCACCGGCGGCCAGCGCCGAGCCGACGAATCGATGTCCGTCGGTCTCTGCTCCCGGCTTCGCGACGAAGACGGATCCGGGCACCATGTTTCGCGAGTCGGTGTCGACCACACCGTCGACGACGGTGTCGGCGGTCGAAGAACCGGCGAGGCGGAGATCACCCCCGACGACAGCGGCGATCTCGGCAAGCGACAGGGCGATCATGACGTCTCCAGGCGCGGCAGGGCGCCGTCTATTCGAACTTCGGAAGCAGTGCGTCCATCGGGCTGGAGGACGGCATCACGCGGTAGGTCTTCATGGTCTGGGTCATCGCCTTCTGGAAGGCCGAGGCGGTAGCAGCAGACGATGTAACTCTAGTCGGCTCATCGAGAGTCACCACCACGACGTACTGCGGATCGTCGACCGGAGCGAAGCCCACCATGCTCGTGTAGTACACGCCGGACTTGTATCCGCCCTTGCCGTCGGGGATCTGTGCGGTACCGGTCTTGCTCGTCACGCGGTAGCCGGGGACCTGGATCCGGTCGGCGTTGCCGCCCTGTACGGCGACGTTCTCGAGCATCCGCGTCAGGTCGGCGGCGGTCTCGGGCTTGACGATCTGCTCCGGCTCGGGCGCCTGGGGGGTTACCACCGTGCCGTCGGGTGCCGTGCAGGACTCGACCAGTGAGAGGCCGATCTTCTGTCCGCCGTTGGCGATCGCCTGGTAGGCGCCGGCGAGCTGGGGAGCGGTCACCGTGAAGTACTGACCGAAGGTGGTCGTGTACAGCGACTGGTTGTCCCACTCGCTCGTGGGGTGGATCTCACCGGACGTCTCGCTGGGGAAGCCGACCGTGGTCTCTCCCACTCCGAAACGCTCGAGGTAGTCGTGCCGGATGTCCGGGCTCACCATCGTGCCGAACTTCGACAGCGCGACGTTCGAGGAGTCGATGAGTGCGCCGGCGAGGGTGTACTGGAAGGTGGGGTGGACGAATGCGTCGTTGATCACGGCACCGTTCTCGAACTTCTCGTGCGAGGACGCCGAGACGGTCGGACTCGTCATGGTCACGCCGGCGTTCTCCATGACGGCTGCAGCGGTCACCGCCTTGAAGGTCGACCCCGGCTCGAACGGGTAGGTGAAGAGCTTGCTGGTCCAGGTCTCCGGCGACGAGGCGTCGAGATCGTTGGGGTCCATGGTCGGCCATTCGGCCGCGGCGCGGATCTTTCCGGTGCCGACCTCGACCACGGTGACCGTGCCGCCCTTGGCGCCCTGGGCCTGCGCCTCCTCGGCGATCATCTGCTGCATGTACCACTGCAGATCGCTGTTGATCGTCAGCTGCACGGTGCCGCCGTCGACGGCATCCACCCTGCTCTCGCTGCCGGGGATGACGACGTTGTTCTTGCCGGTGCGATACGACTCCTCGCCGTCTGTGGGAGCGAGGCACTTCTCGTCCATCTTCTCGACGCCGGCCTGCGCGGTGCCGGTGCCGTCGAGGTACCCGAGGAGGTTTCCTGCGACCGCTCCGTTCGGGTAGACCCTGACCTCGCGCGGCTTCATGACGAGGTACGACGACACCTTGAGTTCCCGCAGCTCGATGTACTTCTCGGTGCTGAGGCCCTTGACCAGCGGCAGGTACTGCGAGTCGGGGTCCTCCGCGAGCTTCGCCGCGACCTCTGCCCGCAGCTCGTCTGCGTCCAGGCCCATGATCTCGGCGATGCGGGTCGACGCCTCGGCCCACGGCAGCTTCGGAGGGTTCTTGTCGTCCTCCTCCAGCAGCCGGATGACCTGAGGGCTGAGCTGCGCGTCGTAGACCAGGACGCTCTCGGCGAGCACCGATCCGTCGCTGTCGACCACTGATCCCCGCTCGCCCGGGATCGAGGTGCGGTGGGCGATGAACTCGAGCGACTGGGCGACGTGCTCGTCGGCCTTGACCACCTGGATGTCGACGAGGCGCACGACGAACGCAGCCAGGATCGCCAGGATCACCGCGAGCGCGACGACCGTGCGTCGCCGCGGCGTGCGGGTTGCTCGTGTCGTCATGGACTCTCTCCGTCAGGTCTCGGTGGTGGGCGGATTCGGCTAGCGGGTGCTCGGGCTCGGAAGCCCATCGGTGATCGCGGGCGGAAGCTCCTGCGCGGGGTGACCCGTCGTCCCTTCTGGGACGGCGTCGTCTGCCGTCGAGGCGTTGACCGGCACGTCGTTCAGCAGGGAGTTGCTCACTGCGCCCGCGCCGTTCGGATCGATCGTCGATGAGCCGGTCGCACCGGTTCCCTGACCGAACACGGCGCCATCGCTCAGGCGCAGGTAGGACGGAGCCCCTGCCACGACCATGCCGAGGGATGCGGCGCTGGTGGCGAGCGACTGAGGCGAGCTCGTCCCGGTGAGGTCCTCCTGCAGGGCGCTGGCGTGCAGGTCCAGCTCGTGCTGCTGCGCCGACAGACCTGCCAGCACGAACGAGTCCTGCGTGATCGCCAGTGAGAGTCCGATCTGCACGGCTCCGATGATCATGGCCCCGGCCAGTGCCGCGAGCGCGTAGGCGAGCTTCGGCTTGCGGCGGACCGGGGTGTCGGTCACCGGCTCGAGGCGTCGGCGAGGAGCGCGCTCGGGGGCTCCGGGCAGTGCGCTGGGCTTCCGTACTGCGACGTTCAGGCTCATGAGCTCTCCCGCACTTTCTCTGCGGCACGCAGTCTGACCGGAATCGCGCGGGGGTTGCGCGCGCGCTCGTCGTCGTCGGCGAGCTCCGCTCCCTTGGTGATGATGCGGAAGCGGGGCGCATGCTCCGGCAGTTCGACGGGCAGACCCCGGGGTGCTGTGGAGGCGGCGCCGGCGGCGAAGGCCTGCTTCACGAGTCGATCCTCGAGAGACTGGTACGACATGACCACGATGCGCCCGCCGACGGCGAGAGCGTCCATGGCAGACGGGATCGCGTCCGCCAGCACGTTGAGCTCGGCGTTCACCTCGATGCGCAGGGCCTGGAAGACGCGCTTGGCAGGGTGCCCGGCACGCTGAGCCGCCGCGGGCGTGGCCGCTTGGAGGATCTCGACGAGTTCACCGGATCGGGTGATCGGCTGCTTCTCGCGTGCGGCGATGATGAACCGCGCGTACCGACCGGCGAGCTTCTCCTCGCCGTAGCGCTCGAAGATGCGACGCAGGTTGCCCTCGTTGTAGGTCGCGATGACCTCGGCGGCCGTGACGCCCTTCGTCTGATCCATGCGCATGTCGAGCGGGGCGTCCTTGGAGTACGCGAAGCCGCGCTCCGCCTCGTCGAGCTGCAGAGACGAGACGCCGAGATCGAAGAGGATGCCGGCCGCGCTCTGGGCGTGCAGCCCGATCTCGTCGTAGACGGTGTGCACGAGTGTGATCCGGTCCTTGAAGCGGGCGAGCCGCTCCCCCGCGATGCGCAGGGCGTCGGTGTCACGGTCGAGTCCGACGAGACGGATGTGGGGGAACCGCTCGAGCAGCGCCTCGGAGTGACCACCCATGCCGAGGGTGGCATCGACGAGCACTGCTCCGTCGGCCTGAAGGGCGGGAGCGAGGAGCTCGACGCAGCGGTCGAGCAGAACGGGGGTGTGGATGTCGCGGAGGTTCATGATCTCTCTCGGGTGACCTCTGTATGTCGGTGACCAGGGCCCTGATCCCCCTCCGCTTCACGACCCGGCACCGGGGAAGTGTGTCGGGGCAGGAGCGGCGGGGCATCACAGCCGTGGTCAGAAGAGTCCCGGAATCACCTCCTGCTCGAGATCGGAGTAGGTCTCCTCGCCGGCTGCGAGGTAGTTGTTCCAGCTCTCGGCATCCCAGATCTCGGCGTGGGCGCCGACTCCGGTGACGATGAGTTCCTTCTGCAAGCCCGCGTACTGACGGAGGTGCACGGGGATGGTGATGCGGTTCTGGCTGTCTGGCATCTCCGCACTCGCACCGGAGAGGAACAGGCGCATGAAGTCACGCGCCTGCTTGTTCGCGAGCGGCGCCTGACGGATCCGTTCGTGCATCGCCTCGAACTCGGCCGTGCTGAAGACGTAGAGGCAGCGCTCCTGCCCTCTGGTGACGACGATGCCGCCACCGAGGTCTTCGCGGAACTTCGCGGGAAGGATGACCCGTCCCTTGTCGTCCAACTTCGGAGAATGCGTTCCCAGCAACATCAGCCATCACCCCCTCTCCGTCCGGCCAACTCGAGGTGCGCCCCACTTTACTCCACTTTCCTCCACAAACCTACGGTCAATCCGCAACCAAGCGCTGCGAGAGCGTCAGTGCGCGAAAAAAAACCGCGAGATCACGCGGCTTCTCAGAGTGGAGGGAGGTGGAGCGCCAGTGGAGGACCAGCCCAGGGTCGGTGCGCCGATGTCCAACCCCACAGCTCACCGTGGATTCAGCGCCCGAACACGACGAAGGCCCGGATGCTCAGAGCATCCGGGCCTTCGAGGAAGTGGTGGGGTCAGTTGCCGTCTTGGCGGCGATCCCATCGATCGTTCATGCGATCCATGAAGGATGCCGAACTGCGCTGCTTGGGTGCGCGCTCGCGAGGTACTGCAGAGAGGGGCTTGCGAACGGGGGTCACGGCGATCATGACGCCCCCGAGCATGGCGGCGAATCCGATGACGCCAACCACGACGCCCCAGACGTCTCCGAGCACGACTCCGACGATCAGTCCGCCTACCCCGGCGAGGAGCAGAAGAGCTCCGTAGACGAGGTTGCGGTAGCTGAGAGCTCGATCGCCTGACGGCGCACTGACGACATCGGCGTCGTTGTGGAGGAGATGGCGTTCCATCTCATCGAGCAGACGCTGCTCCTGTTCGGAGAGTGGCATTTCGTCCCCCTCGGGTATTCGTCCGTCCATTCTACGCGCGGTATGCCGCTGCGGGCTAGCAGTAAGGGCCTCCGTTGGCTTTACGTATGCTGGGAGTCGTGCCGACCCCCTCCTTCGTCTCCGACGCCGTCGCCGCACGCCTGCGGCTGTTCCTCGACCGGATGCGGGGCGAGTCCGCCGACTACGGCGCTGATGCCGAGGGTCTGATCGATTCGGCCGCCGACACTCTCGTGGGCGGCAAGCGACTGCGCGCCCGTTTCTGTCATGCAGGCTGGCAGGCCGTCGCACGCTTCGGCGATCGCGACGCCGACGAGTCCGCGGCCCTCTGGGATGTCTGCGCAGCTCTGGAGATCTTCCAGTCCGCGGCGCTCGTGCACGACGACCTGATCGACAACTCCGATACTCGGCGCGGCCGGCCGGCCGCTCACCGCGCCCTGGAGAGCGCCCATGTCGGCGCAGGGTGGCGCGGGGACCCGGCGGCGTTCGGTCGCTCGTCGGCGATCCTCCTCGGCGACCTGCTGGTGGCCTGGAGCGACGACCTTCTCGAGGACGCGATCGAACCGCTCCCCCATGCCGCGGCGGTTCGACGAGAGTACGGCCGCATGCGCCGAGATGTCACCGTCGGCCAGTTCCTCGACATCGCCGAGGAGTCCGCCTGGAGCGTCCACGCCACCGACTCGCACGTCGAGCGCGCCCTGCGGGTGGTCTCGTTCAAGTCCGCGCGGTACAGCATCGAGCAGCCGCTGGTTCTCGGCGCGGCGATCGCAGATGCCGACGACGATCAGCTCCTGGCCCTCCGCCGGTTCGGTCATCCGGTCGGGATGGCGTTTCAGCTTCGCGACGACCTGCTCGGCGTCTACGGCGATGCCGCGGTCACAGGCAAGCCGGCGGGCGACGACCTGCGCGAGGGCAAGCGGACGGTGCTCGTCGCCCTCACGAGGCAGACGCTCGACACGTCGGCCCGCAACCTGTTCGATGAGATGCTCGGCGATCCCGAGCTCACGGCAGAGCAGGTCGCGTTCCTGCAGGCGACCATCACGGCATCCGGCGCTCTCGAGCGTGTGGAGCGGATGATCGAGGATTACGCACGGGAAGCCGATCGGGCGCTCTCCGGAGCGCGACTCGACAATGCGGCTGTCGGCGACCTCCGGGATCTCGCACGCGCGGCGACGGTGCGATCGGCCTGAGATCGGGGGCCGACAGCGAGCGGTGGCGTCCGCTCGGTTCAGGCGAGGGTTCGGGCGACCCTGCGGACGGCGCTCTTGTGCCCGGCGAGAAGCGCGTCGATCGGCGAGCGACCCAGTTCGTCGTCGGGAGCGAGAAGCCAGTCGATGACCTCGTCATCGGTGAAGCCTGCGTCCTGCAGGACGATGATGGTGCCGCGCAGCGAAGACAGCGGGTGGTCGTCGACGATGAACACCGACGGAACCGCGAACACGCCGGAGCGACGCGATCCGATGAGGTAATGCTCATCGATCAGCCGACGCACGCGGCCCAGCGTCTCATCGAGCACATCGACGAGGTCCGGCATGGTCAGCCACTCGGTGGCAGTGACGCCGGAGGTGCTCACAGCGTTCTCGGACGCGGCCCCGGACTGCGGGGTTTCGGAGGGGTTGCTTTCAGACGACACAGACACCTTGCAACTATCTCACCTCTGAGAGCCGACCGCATTTCCGGCAGGATCGCGGCCTTGAGTCACATTCGCATCGCCAGCATCATCAGTCACTTCTGTTGACTTCCGTATACATACGTGTCACCGTGGGCGGACGTCGAACAAGGGAGAGCACCTTGACAACGCATGCTGTCGCGCGACGGACGCGCTATATCCAGCTCGGGGTACCTGCAGCCGTGCTGGGCACCCTGTCGGCGGCGATCGCCGCCACACCCGTCTCTGCGGATGCCGTCTCCTCGCCGATCGAACGGCTCCAGTCCGCACCGACGCGCATCGCGTCGGCCGAAGCGCCGCCCGCCTCGTATACCGTGCAGCCGGGTGACACGATCTCCTCCATCGCGAACCGCTTCGGGCTGCGGACAGTCGACGTGCTCGGCTGGAACGGACTCGGCTGGCGCTCGGTCATCTACCCGGGGCAGACCCTGTCGTTGACCGCGGGAGCCACCCCCGCGGCGCCCACGGCGCCCGCCCAGACGGGCTCGACTGCGACCCACACCGTCGCTGCCGGCGACACCGTGTTCAGCATCGCGCAGCGGCACGGCACGAGCGTCGACGCCGTGCTCGCCGCGAACGGCCTCACCAGGGAATCCGTCATCTATCCCGGCCAGCAGCTCGCGCTCACCGGCGCTCCGGCGCCCGCTCCGGCCCCGGTCCCGACGACCGCACCCGCTCCCGCTCCCGTGGCGGCCGGCGGCCAGACGCACGCCGTTGCGGCAGGCGACACGCTGTTCGCGATCGCGAAGAAGTACGGCACGACCGTTGCACAGCTCTATGCACTGAACGGCTTGAGCTCTGGGGCGATCATCTACCCCGGTCAGAGCCTGACCGTCGCCGCCGCGCCGGTCGCCGCTCCGTCGCCTGCGCCTGCTGCGGTCGCCACCACGCCCCCGGCGCAGCTGTTCGCGACCCTCGATGCCGAACAGGCCGGCAACGCCTCGACCATCATCCGCGTCGGGCGCGAGCTCGGCGTGCCCGACCGTGCCATCGCGATCGCCCTCGCCACTGCGATGGTCGAGTCGAGCATGCGCAATCTGCCGTCGGGCGACCGCGACTCGCTCGGCCTCTTCCAGCAGCGCCCCAGCATGGGCTGGGGCACCCCCGAGCAGGCGGTCGACCCCGACCGCAGCACGCGGGTGTTCTACGGCGGCTCCGCAGACCCGAACGGACAGGCCTCCCGCGGACTTCTCGACATCCCCGGCTGGGAAGCCCTGCGCTTCACGGATGCCGCGCAGACCGTGCAGATCTCGGCATATCCCGAGCGATACGGCCAGTGGGAGACCCAGGCATATCAGTGGCTCGGCATCCACGGCTGACCGCCCTCCGAGCAAACCCGCAGGTGCAAGGGGCGAGCCGCTCCCCGGGCTTTCAGGCAGTTCTCCATAGAATCTTGACGTGACGACCAATCAGCAGGCCGACCCCCTCATCGGGCGGCTTGTCGACGGTCGATACCGTGTGCGGGCCCGGATCGCGCGTGGAGGCATGGCCACTGTCTATGTCGCCACCGATCTCCGACTCGAGCGACGCATCGCTCTGAAGGTCATGCATGCGCATCTCAGCGACGATTCCGCCTTCCAGAGCAGGTTCATCCAAGAGGCGCGCGCAGCGGCACGGCTGGCCGACCCGCATGTCGTCAACGTGTTCGATCAGGGCCAGGACGGCGAACTCGCCTACCTGGTGATGGAGTACCTCCCGGGCATCACGCTGCGCGAGCTGCTGCGCGAGCAGAAGCGGCTCACGATCCCGCAGACGATCACGATCATGGATGCCGTCCTCGCCGGACTCTCGGCAGCGCATCGGGCCGGGATCGTCCACCGCGATGTGAAGCCCGAGAACGTGCTGCTGGCCGAAGACGGCCGCATCAAGATCGGCGACTTCGGTCTCGCCCGTGCGACGACCGCGAACACGGCCACCGGCCAGCAGCTGCTCGGCACCATCGCCTACCTGGCACCCGAGCTCGTCACCCGCGGCACGGCAGACGCCAGGAGCGACATCTACGCGCTCGGCATCATGCTCTACGAGATGCTCGTCGGCGAACAGCCCTACAAGGGCGAGCAGCCCATGCAGATCGCGTTCCAGCACGCCACCGAGTCGGTGCCTCGGCCGAGCGTTCGAAACCCCGGCGTGCCCGAGCAGCTCGATGAGCTCGTGCTCTGGGCGACGGAGAAGTCGCCGGACGAGCGTCCTGACGACGCCGGTCAGATGCTGGAGCGTCTGCGTGAGATCGAGCGTGGTCTGGGCATCGCTCCCGCGGTCGCCGCTGCAACGGCCTCTCAGCGCTCGCAGGCGGACTCCGCTGACCTCACCAAGGTCATGCCGAGCACGATGGTCATCGCCGACCCCACCGCCCCGGTGCAGGCCGCCGTCGACAACGCGACCCTCCTGCGGCGTCGTTCGTCTCGACGCCGCGCCCGTGGCGCGTTTCTGCTGACGCTGGTGCTGCTTCTCGCGACGGTGGCCGGCGGTGTCGGGTGGTGGTTCGGATCCGGCCCAGGGTCCCTCGTCGCCGTCCCCGGAGTCGCCGGGCTGTCGTACGACGATGCCGCCTCGGCGTTGACCGCCGAGGGCTTCGTGCCCGTGCGCGGCGAGGAGAGCTCCATAGATGTCCCAGCCGGCGAGACCATCCGGTCGGACCCCGATGAGGGCGAGCGACTCGACAAGGGCACGGAGGTCACCGTCTTCGTCTCCTCGGGTCCCGCGGCTCACACGGCGGAGACCCTCAACGGCAAGACCGAGCAGGAGGCCCGCGATTACCTCGCGGACATCAAGGTCAACGTCACCGAGACTCCCCTGCTGCTCTTCTCCGATGCCGAAGCGGGTCGGGTGATCAACGCCTTCGTGACGCCTCGCGCAGGTGGCGAGGTGTACGCGTGCGCCGAGGGCTGCGAGCTGCTCGAGGACGACACCGTCGAACTCTACGTCTCGGCCGGCGCCTTCCCGGATGTCGCGGGGATGAGCGTGGACCAGGCGACGAACACGCTCCGCGACAAGGGCGTCGAGGTCAACCCCGATTCGCAGTTCGTCTTCAGCGATTCTGTCGCGAAGGACATCGTCATCGGGGTCACCGACCGTGCTGAGGAGGGAAATCGGCGCCCGGGAGACACCGTCCAGCTGATCGTCTCCAAAGGACCCGAGCTGTTCCCGGTGCCGGATGTCGAGGGAATGAGCCGGGATGAGGCGGCCAGGACGATCCGCGATGCCGGCTTCGAACCGACGTGGAACGGCATCTGGAACGCGTTCCCCAACGACTTCACAGAGGTCACCGGGTCGGATCCGGGCGCAGGTTCTCAGCGCGCCAAGGGCACGGAGATCACCCTGCAGATCCGCAGCAGCGCGTTCTAGGGCGAAACCCGTCCGAACCCCACTCTTCCGCTTCCCTGTGGTGCGTGCTCACCGCTGACAGAGAGACGGCCCTCTCCGTGTGCGGAGGGTGCCGTCTCTCTGTGAGGCTCGTCGGTCAGCGCTTCTCGAGCTCTTCCGCCACGAGGAACGCCAGTTCCAGCGACTGCATGTGGTTGAGGCGAGGATCGCAGAGGCTCTCGTAGCGGGTCGCCAGTGCAGCCTCGTCGATGTGCTCGGATCCTCCGAGGCACTCGGTGACGTCGTCGCCGGTGAGCTCGACATGGATTCCGCCGGGGAACGTCCCGACCGCGCGGTGCGCCTCGAAGAAGCCACGCACCTCGTCGACCACATCGTCGAAGCGACGCGTCTTGTAGCCGGTGGGGGTCGTGATCCCGTTGCCGTGCATCGGGTCGGTGACCCACAGCGGCTGCGCGCCCGAATCACGGACGGCCTCGAGCAGCGGCGGCAGGGCGTCGCGGATCTTGCCCGCACCCATGCGCGTGATGAACGTCAGACGCCCCGGTTCGCGGTTCGGGTCGAGCTTGTCGATCAGTGCGAGAGCGGTCTCCGGCGTCGTGGTCGGACCGAGCTTGACGCCGATGGGGTTGCGGATCTTGGAGAAGTAGTCGACGTGCGCGCCGTCGAGCTCGCGCGTGCGCTCACCGATCCACAGGAAGTGCGCCGAGGTGTTGAAGGGGGTGTCCGTGCGCGAGTCGATGCGGGTCATCGGGCGCTCGTAGTCCATCAGCAGGCCCTCGTGGCCCGTGAAGAACTCGACGCGGGTGAGCTCGTCGAAGTCGGCTCCGGCCGCCTCCATGAACTTGATGGCCCGGTCGATCTCGGCTGCCATGCGCTCGTAGCGCTGGTTGGCCGGGTTCTGCGCGAAGCCCTTGTTCCACGAGTGCACCTCGCGCAGGTCGGCGAAGCCACCCTGGGTGAACGCGCGGATCAGGTTCAACGTCGACGCAGCGGTGTGGTAGCCCTGAAGCAGACGGCCCGGATCGGCTCGCCGAGACGCCTCGGTGAAGTCGTAGCCGTTCACGATGTCGCCACGGTATGCGGGAAGCGTCACGTCCCCGCGGGTCTCGGTGTCGCTCGACCGCGGCTTGGCGAACTGGCCTGCCATGCGGCCCATCTTCACGATGGGCATCGACGCGCCATACGTGAGCACGACCGCCATCTGCAGGACGGTCTTGATGCGGTTGCGGATCTGATCGGCGGTGGCGCCCGCGAACGTCTCTGCGCAGTCGCCGCCCTGAAGGAGGAACGCCTTGCCGGACGCTGCGCGCGCGAGACGATCGCGGAGGTTGTCGACCTCACCTGCGAACACCAGGGGCGGAAGCGTCGAGATCTGCGCGGAGACCTCGGAGACACGCTCGGCGTCGAGCCACTGGGGCTGCTGCTTGATCGGGAGCGAACGCCACGCATCAAGCGCGTCGATGTGGTGCTGGAGCATGGTGTCCAGCCTAGTGCTCGCTGCGAAGTCGGGATGCCTCAGGAGCGCTGTGTGACGCGGGCGGGAAGCCTGTCCTTCACGCTCGACGCGTACACATCGTCGTACTGCTGCTCACCCAGTCGCTGGAGTGCCACCATGATCTCGTCTGTGACGGACCGCAGGATGTAGCGGTCGTTCTCCATACCCGCGTACCGGGAGAAGTCCAGGGGTTCGCCGATGACGATCCCGACCCTCACCACTCGCGGCAGACGCTGCCCGATCGGCATCGCGGTGTCGGTGTCGACCATGATCACGGGAACCACGGGGACCTTCGCCTCCATGGCCATCCGCGCGATCCCGGTGCGACCTCGATAGAGCCTTCCGTCAGGGCTTCGCGTTCCTTCGGGATAGATGCCGAGCAGGTCCCCGCGGCCGAGCACCTGCAGACCGGTGTTCAGAGAGGCCTCCGAGGCCTTGCCACCCGAACGGTCGATCGGGATCTGCCCTGTGGCCTTCATGAAGAACTTGGTGGCCCAGCCCTTGAGCCCGCGTCCGGTGAAGTAGTCGCTCTTCGCGAGGAACGACATGGGGCGATCGATCATCAGCGGAAGGAAGATCGAGTCGGCGAACGACAGGTGGTTGCTGGCGAGGATCGCGGCACCGTTGGCCGGAATGTTCGCGCGCCCGACCACCCATGGTCGGAATATCGCTTTGACCACAGGGCCGATCGCCACGTACTTCATCAGCCAGTAGAACATCGAGGTGAAGTCTAGCGCCGCGATCGGCATCCGCCAGCGCCATGTCCCGATGACCCGCGATTGGCGACTGAGTCCCACTAGCGGTGCGACCGAGTCCCATGCTCTAGACTCGTGTGCAACCAGTGCCCGACCGGTACCGAAGGAGCTGCCGTGGTCCAGTTTGAAGTCCCCGCCGTCGTCCCCGCCGATCCCGAGGGGAACATCTCAGACCTCCTGGCGAAGCGCGTGAAGGCGACGCCGGATCGTCCTCTGTTCTCCGTGCCCGAAGGCGAGGGCTGGCGCGACATCACCGCAGCCGACTTCGAGACCGCCGTGATCGCACTGGCCAAGGGCTTCGTCGCCGCCGGCATCCAGCCGGGTGAGAAGGTGGGCTTCCTCGCCCGCACGACCTATGACTGGACCCTCGTCGACTTCGCCCTGTTCTATGCGGGCGCCGTCATGGTGCCGATCTACGAGACCAGCTCGCCCTCGCAGATCCAGTGGATCCTCGAGGACTCCGGCGCCATCGCACTCGTGCTCGAGTCGCCCGAGCACTTCGCACGCCTCGATGAGGTCCGCGGCGACCTCCCGCTGCTCCGCGAAGTCTGGCAGCTGCACCTCGGGGCGATCGACTCGCTGACCGCTCGAGGAGCGTCCGTGCCTGACGCCGAGATCGAGCGCCTGCGCAGCATCGCTGTCGGCTCCGACATCGCCACTCTCATCTACACCTCAGGCTCCACCGGTCGCCCGAAGGGCTGCGTTCTCACGCACAGCAACTTCGTAGAGCTGTGCCGCAACTCCGCCAAGGCGCTGGATGCCGTCGTGCAGACCCCCGGTGCGTCCACACTGCTGTTCATCACCACCGCGCATGTCTTCGCCCGGTTCATCTCGATCCTCAACATCCACGCCGGAGTCCGCACCGGACACCAGCCCGACACCCGGCAGCTTCTGCCGGCCCTCGGATCGTTCAAGCCGACCTTCCTGCTGGCTGTCCCCCGCGTGTTCGAGAAGGTCTACAACTCGGCGGAGCAGAAGGCCGAAGCCGGTGGCAAGGGCAAGATCTTTCGCGCTGCCGCCGACGTCGCGATCCAGCACTCGAAGCTGCTCGAAGAGGGAAAGAGCGTCCCGTTCGGGACGCGGCTCAAGTTCGCTCTGTTCAACAAGCTCGTGTACAGCAAGCTGCGCGAAGCGATGGGCGGCAACGTCGTCTACGCCGTGTCGGGTTCGGCGCCCCTCGGTGCGCGACTCGGCCACTTCTTCCACAGCCTCGGCGTGGTGATCCTCGAGGGCTACGGCCTCACCGAGACGACCGCTCCCGCGACCGTGAACCTCGCGGACAAGTCGAAGATCGGCACCGTCGGCCCGGCGCTCCCCGGAGTGGGCGTGCGGCTCGCTGACGATGGCGAGATCGAGGTGCGAGGCGTCAACGTCTTCAAGGAGTACTGGAACAACCCTGCGGCCACCGCCGACGCGTTCAGTGAGGGCGGCTGGTTCCGCACCGGCGACATCGGCAGCTTCGACTCCGAGGGGTTCCTCACCATCACCGGTCGCAAGAAGGAGATCATCGTGACGGCCGGCGGCAAGAACGTCGCACCCGCCGCCCTCGAAGACCCGATCCGTGCGAACCCGATCATCGGACAGGTCGTCGTCGTCGGAGACCAGCGTCCCTTCATCTCGGCTCTCATCACCCTCGACCCCGAGATGCTGCCGACATGGCTCGCCAATGCCGGGCTCCCCAAGGAGATGTCGCTCGTGGAGGCCTCGAAGAACGACGCGGTCCGAGCAGAGATCCAGAGGGCTGTGGATGCCGCCAACGCCCGGGTGTCCCGCGCCGAGTCCATCCGCAAGTTCACGGTGCTCGACAGCGAGTGGACCGAGGCGTCGGGTCATCTCACGCCCAAGATGTCGATCAAGCGCAACGTGATCATGAGCGACTTCGCCGATGAGATCGCCGCCATCTACGACGAGCCCGTCACCACCACGAACGTCGCCCTCGGCGGCTGACCCCCCCCGACCCGAGATACGAGAAGGGCCCCGCCGCGGCGGGGCCTTTCTCGTATCCGTCCGAAGTTCAGAACCAGGCGCTCTCTCGGACCTCGCGCATCGCACGCTTGCGCGTCTCGGCATCGAGTCTCGTGAGGTAGAGCTTGCCGTCGAGGTGATCCGTCTCGTGCTGGAGCGCCTGCGCCATCAGGCCGCTTCCTTCCAGCACCACAGGCTCGCCATCGAGGTCGATGCCCTCGACCCTGGCCCACGGGTGACGCAGCGCGTCATGCCAGAGTCCGGGCACGGACAGACAGCCTTCCCCCGTCGGCACAGCCTCTCCACGAACCTCGGTCAGGACGGGATTGAGCACATAGCCGATGTCGCCGTCGATGTTGTAGCTGAAGGCGCGGAGCGCGACACCGATCTGCGGAGCGGCGACGCCGGCACGCCCCGGCAGCTCGACAGTGTCGATCAGGTCGGCGACGAGCGCTCGAACGCCGTCGTCGGCGGCGTCGATCGGTGCGCAGACCGTACGAAGCACGGGGTCTCCGAAGACCCGGATCTCACGCACCGCCATCAGTCGACCTTCGCTCGCAGGCCCTCGACGAGCAGCGCAGCGAGCTCGCGCGCTGCCACTCGGGTCTCCGGCTGCAGGTTGGCGAAGACGATGGTCCCGCCTCCCGCGATCTGCGCGTCGTACGGCATCCGCACGACATGCTTGGCGCGCGTGCGGAAATGAGCCTCGAGTTCGTTGAGACGCACGAGCGGAGCACCGGGGGTCGACTGGTTCAGCACCACGACGGCCTCACGCGCCTGCTCTGCGTATCCGTTGCTCTCGAGCCAGGTGAGCGTCTCCGACGCCAGGCGCGCCTCGTCGACGCTCAGCCCCGAGACGATCACGATCTGATCGGCGAGATCGAGCGTGGCCGACATCACCGAGTGCACGATGCCCGTGCCTGTGTCTGTGAGCACGAGCGAGTAATAGTGCGCGGCGACACCGGCCACATCCCGGTAGTCGCTGTCGCTGAAGGCTTCTGCGATCCGCGGGTCGGAATCCGAGGCGAGCACGTCGAGGCGGGTGGCGTCCCGCGCGACGATCGCGGAGATATCGTGATATCCCCTGACCTCGTCATGGATCCGGACGAGATCGCGCACGGACTTGTTGTGGTGCGGGCGGACCACACGCTCTGCGAGGGTGCCGCGATCGGGGTTGGCATCGACCGCGATCACGCGATCGTCACGGGCGTCGGCGAGAGCCATACCCAGCAGAGCGGTGATCGTCGTCTTGCCGACCCCGCCCTTGCGGGACAGCACCGGAACGAATCGCGCGCCGCCGACGATCGGTGCGGCAATCCTGGCGCTCAGCGCTTTGCGCTCACGGGCGCGGCGTCCGTCACCGATGTTGATCCGACGTCCGGAGATCGTATAGAGGAAGTGGCTCCAGGCGCCCTCGGGCTCTGGCCTGGTGATGCGGTGCGGGTCGAGAAGACGATCTGCGGTGAGCAGGTCGGCGCTCTCGCGAGAGGAGTCGCCGAGAGCGTCCAGACGCTTCGCGGACAGCTGCACGTCGGTGCGGCCCGATCGGGTCGCCGGGGTCGCGGCCCGTCGGGGCTTCTCAGCGTTCATGACCGAGCTCTCCTTCTTGGCGAGTGATGCTGCTGCCGACGATCTCCGTGAGCTGGGCGCGGCGTCGATATCGGCTTTCGCCCTGGCGATGAACGCCGCGGCCGCGGCGGCCTCCGCGGCGACCGCGTCACCGGGCGCTGCCGAAGCGGTGGCAGCGGAAGCGGTGGCGCCGACGGCTGTCACGGGTGCCGTCCTCGGAGCACGTTCGCGGGTGCGCGCCGGTTCAGGTTCCGGTTCAGGCTCAGGCTCCGGCTCCGGCTCCGGCTCCGGCTCCGGCGCCGGCTCAGGCTCAGGCTCAGGCTCAGGCTCAGGCTCAGGCTCAGGCTCAGGCTCAGGCTCAGGCTCAGGCTCAATCGCGAGGTCGGGCTCGGAGAACGCTTCCGCCTCGGGCGCCGGCTCCGGCTCCATCGCGAGGTCAGGCTCGGAGGATGCTTCCGGCTCAGACTCGATCACGAGGTCGGGCTCGGAAGACGCTTCTGCCTCGAGGGCCGGCTCCGGCTCCATCGCGAGCTCGGGCTCGGAGGATGCTTCCGGTTCGGGCTCGGCTTCCAGATCCGGTTCGGCTTCCAGATCCGGCTCGAGCTCGGAGTCGAGGTCGGCCTCAGGCTCCGCCTCGAAGTCAGGCTCCGGCTCCGACTCGAAGTCAGGCTCCGACTCCGGCTCCGGCTCCCGCTGGAATTCGGGCTCAGGCTCAGGCTCGGGCTCCTGAACCGCGTCGGACTCGGGTTCGGTCGCCCCGGTCCGATCCTCGTCCGCAACAGGCTCCGGCGGCAGCTCGATGATCATCGGAGCAGCGCCGAGCGGTGCCGGTGAGATCTCTGCAGCGGCCTTCGCCGCGGCGACCGGCTCGTCGATGATCAGGTCGGCGACGACCTCGCCCTCGACGACGCCATCGTCCTCCAGGTCGTCATCGTCGTCCTTCGGGAGCACGACGCTCACCTGCGCCGTGTTGCCGAGTATGCCGATGGCCGAGGTATCCAGAGACGTAGCGTCGTCCAGCACCCCTCTGGACTCGTCGTCCGGGTTGTCTGCCACGTTCTTCGGGGTCACTGTGTCACTCCAAGCTTGTGCGGGCCTCGGGTGCGTTGCGTCGAACGCGGCCTCGCCCGCACAAGATTAGTGCGCCGGGCGGATGACGACCAAAAGATCTCCGGCTTCGACCTGCTGCGTCGCGCCGATCGCGAGTCTCTCCACGACGCCGTCGACGGGGGCGGTGATGGCCGCTTCCATCTTCATGGCTTCGATGGATGCGACCGGTTCACCGGCGCGCACCGAGTCACCGACGTCCGCTTTCAGGGTCACGACTCCCGAGAACGGCGCGGCCACCTGACCGGGCACCGATGTGTCGGCCTTCTCGATCTCGTGGACGTCGACCGCCACCGATCTGTCGCGCACGAACACGGGCCGCAGCTGACCGTTGAGGGTCGTCATGACGGTGCGCATGCCCTTGTCGTCTGCATCTCCGATGGCTTCGAGACCCACGTACAGCTGGACGCCGCGATCGATCTCGACGACGTGCTCCTGGCCTTGCACGAGACCGTAGAGGTAGTCCGCGGTGTCGAGCACCGAGAGATCACCGAACAGTTCCCGTCTCTCAGTGAACTCGCGCATGGGTGCAGGAAACAGCAGCGTGTTCAGCCGCGCACGACGGGTCGCGCTGTCGCCCGCCAACGCTGCCTCGTCGTCGGCGGAGATCTCCGTCATGCCGATGCGCACGGCACGCCCTGCCAGCACCTTCGTGCGGAAGGGCTCCGGCCATCCGCCCGGCAGGTCGCCGAGCTCGCCCGCCATGAAACCGACGACGGAGTCGGGCACGTCGTACTTCTCGGGGTTCGCCTCGAAGTCAGCAGGATCGGCCTTGACCGCGGCCAGGTGCAGAGCAAGATCGCCGACGACCTTCGACGACGGCGTCACCTTCGGAACACGACCGAGGATTCGATCGGCCGCAGCGTACATGTCCTCGATCAGCTCGAAGTCGTCTGCGAGCCCGAGCGCCTTCGCCTGCTGACGGAGGTTCGACAGCTGACCGCCCGGGATCTCGTGGTGGTAGACCCGCCCGGTGGGGCCGGGAAGTCCGGACTCGAACGGCGCGTACATCCGGCGGACCGCCTCCCAGTACGGCTCGAGATCCGAGACGCTGTCGAGGGAGATGCCGCTGTCGCGATCCGTATGCGCGAGCGCAGCGACGAGCGATGAGAGAGAAGGCTGGCTGGTCGTGCCGGAGAGCGGAGCGGATGCCGCGTCGACCGCATCCACCCCTGCGTCGCTCGCCGCGAGCAGTGTGGCGAGCTGGCCGCCGGGGGTGTCGTGCGTGTGCAGGTGCACGGGCAGGTCGAAGCGCTCGCGGAGCGCCGCGACGAGCTTCGCGGCCGCCGCGGGGCGCAGCAGTCCCGCCATGTCCTTGATCGCGATGATGTGCGCCCCCGCATCGACGATCTGGGCCGCGAGGTTCAGGTAGTAGTCGAGCGTGTAGAGATCCTCGGCCGGGTTCAGAAGGTCACCGGTGTAGCAGAGCGCCACCTCGGCGACCGCGGTGCCCGTGTTGCGAACAGCCTCGATCGCCGGTCGCATCTGCTCGACGTCGTTGAGCGCATCGAAGATCCTGAAGATGTCGACGCCGCTTGCCGCTGCCTCCCGCACGAACGCCTCGGTGACGGCCGTCGGGTAGGGCGTGTAGCCCACGGTGTTGCGTCCACGCAGAAGCATCTGGATCGCGACGTTGGGAAGCGCCGCCCGCAGCTTGTCGAGACGCTCCCAGGGGTCTTCCCCGAGGAAGCGCAGTGCGACGTCGTACGTCGCCCCTCCCCAGGCCTCGACCGAGAGCAGCTCAGGCGTCAACCGGGCGATGTGCGGTGCGGCTGCGACGAGATCCTTCGTGCGCACGCGCGTCGCGAGCAGCGACTGGTGCGCATCGCGGAAGGTCGTGTCGGTGATCGCGAGAGCGCTCTGCGCGCGCAGGCTCTGGGCGAAGCCTTCCGGGCCCAGCTCGAGCAGACGCTGTCGTGAACCGGCCACCGGGGTCGAGTCGAGGTCGACGGCCGGGAGCTTGGCAGCCGGGTCCAGCGAACCCGGGTGGACCCCGTGGGGCTTGTTGACCGTGACGTCGACCAGCCAGTTCAGGATCCGAGTGCCGCGGTCCTTCGACTCGCGGCCACGGAGAAGATCCGGGCGCTCGTCGATGAACGACGTGCTCACGTCGCCGGCGATGAACGCCTCATCCTCAAGCAGGGCCTGCAGGAACGGGATGTTGGTCGAGACGCCGCGAATGCGGAACTCCGCCAGCGCCCGCCGAGCGCGTGCGACCGCCGCCGGGTAGTCCCGCCCACGGCAGGTCAGCTTGGCGAGCATCGAGTCGAAGTGCGGGCTGATCTGCGCACCCTGATGCACGGTGCCGCCGTCGAGGCGGATGCCCGCACCTCCCGGGGAGCGGTAGGTGGTGATCTTGCCCGTGTCGGGCCGGAACCCCTGAGTCGGGTCCTCCGTGGTGATGCGGCACTGCAGCGCCGCTCCGCGCACCTGCAGATTGTGCTGTTCGAGTCCGAGTTCGGCGAGGGTCTGGCCTGCGGCGATGCGCATCTGGCTCTGCACGAGATCGACGTCGGTCACCTCTTCGGTGACGGTGTGCTCGACCTGGATCCGCGGGTTCATCTCGATGAAGACGACCTCGCCGGTGCGCTCCCCCGCGGTCTCGAGCAGGAACTCGACCGTTCCCGCGTTCTCGTATCCGATGGATCGCGCGAACGCGACCGCGTACCCGTGCAGCGCGGTGCGGATGCCATCGTCGAGATTCGGGGCCGGGGCGATCTCGACGACCTTCTGATGACGTCGCTGCACCGAGCAGTCGCGTTCGAAGAGGTGGACGGTCTCGCCGGTCTTGTCCGCGAGGATCTGCACCTCGATGTGCCGGGGACGGATGACGGCCTGCTCCAGGAACATCCGCGGGTCGCCGAAGGCGCTCTCCGCTTCGCGCATCGCCTCGGCCAGTGCCGGCGCGAGCTCCGCCGCAGACTCGACCCGGCGCATGCCACGACCGCCACCGCCGGCGACGGCCTTGGCGAACAGCGGGAAGCCGATGTCCGATGCCTGGGCCACGAGCGCGTCGACGTCATCGGAGGCCTCGGTCGAGCGGAGCACGGGAACCCCGGCCTCGATCGCGTGGCGCTTGGCCTCGACCTTGTTGCCTGCCATCTCGAGCACCTTCGAGGGCGGGCCGATGAAGACGATGCCGTTTGCGGCAGCCTTCTCGGCCAGTTCGGGATTCTCGGACAGGAAGCCGTAGCCGGGGTAGATCGCGTCCGCTCCGGCATCCTTCGCGACGCGGATGATCTCGTCGACGTTCAGGTATGCGCGGACGGGATGACCCCGCTCGCCGATCTCGTAGGCCTCGTCCGCCTTGAGCCGGTGGACGGAGCCGCGGTCCTCATGCGGGAAGACGGCGACTGTTCTCGCCCCGACCTCGAATGCCGCACGGAAGGCACGGATCGCGATCTCGCCGCGGTTCGCCACAAGGATCTTCTGGAACATGCACACCTCTGGAAGCTCGATGCGCACTTCTAATCGGCGCGCATGGGGCGGGGCTGAGTGTGCACCCAGCCTAGGGGAAGGTAACGTGGTGTTCGTGCACGTACTCAGCGTCAGCTCTCTCAAGGGAGGCGTCGGCAAGACGACAGTGACCCTCGGCCTGGCCTCAGCGGCCTTCGCCCGTGGTGTCCGAACGCTCGTCGTCGACCTCGACCCTCAGTCCGATGTGTCCACCGGAATGGACATCCAGGTGGCCGGTCGGCTCAACATCGCCGATGTCCTGGCCAACCCGAAGGAGAAGGTCGTCCGTCAGGCGATCACCTCCAGCGGCTGGGCGAAGGTGCACCCCGGAACCATCGACGTGCTGATCGGCAGCCCGTCAGCGATCAACTTCGACGGACCGCACCCGAGCGTGCGTGACGTGTGGAAGCTCGAAGAGGCGCTGGCCTCCGTCGAAGCCGACTACGACCTGGTCCTCGTCGACTGTGCCCCGTCGCTGAACGCCCTCACCCGCACAGCCTGGGCGGCGAGCGACCGCGTGATGGTCGTCACCGAGCCCGGCCTCTTCTCCGTCGCCGCGGCCGATCGCGCGCTGCGCGCGATCGAGGAGATCCGTCGGGGCCTCTCCCCTCGTCTCCAGCCGCTGGGCATCGTCGTCAACCGCGTGCGGCCCCAGTCGATCGAGCACCAGTTCCGCATCAAGGAACTGCGCGACATGTTCGGCCCCCTCGTGCTCTCTCCGCAGCTTCCGGAGCGCACGTCGCTGCAGCAGGCCCAGGGTGCGGCCAAGCCGCTGCACATCTGGCCCGGCGACTCGGCCCAGGAACTCGCTGCCGACTTCGACCAGCTGCTCGATCGGATCATCCGCACCGGGCGCATCCAGGTCGCGGATTCCGGCCCGCAGGCCTGATCCACCGCAGACAGCAGAACGGCCATCCTCTCGCGAGGGTGGCCGTTTCTTCGTGTGGGGCGCGGCTCGGAGCCGCGGATGCTCAGGCGGAGCGCTTGGTGCGACGCGCCGACAGCTCGTCGACCGGGTCGGGTGATGTCGCGTCGAATTCGACGAGGGTCGACTCGACCTCGCGAAGCACCTTGCCCACGGCGATGCCGAACACGCCCTGACCGCGGCTGACCAGGTCGATGACCTCGTCGTTCGACGTGCAGAGGTAGACGGACGCACCGTCGCTCATGAGGGTCGTGCCCGCGAGATCGCGGATGCCCGCGCGGCGGAGCTCCTCGACCGCGGTGCGGATCTGCTGCAGGGAGATACCGGTGTCGAGCAGGCTCTTCACCAGCTTGAGCACGAGGATGTCGCGGAAGCCGTAGAGGCGCTGCGAGCCTGACCCGCTGGCGCCTCGCACCGTGGGCTCTACGAGCTCGGTGCGTGCCCAGTAGTCCAGCTGACGGTAGGTGATACCTGCTGCACGCGCCGCCACCGCACCGCGGTAGCCGACCTCGTCGTCCATGGCCGGCAGGCCGTCGGTGAAGAGGAGTTCTGGCACGAACCGCGGGTCGCCTGCACGCTCATCCGCATTCATCTGAAATCCTCCCTGGAGCTGTTACCTCCACGCTAGAGCAGCCCTCCGGCACCGGCAATGACATCCGTGGGACACCGAAGGTGTGTCGCAATCAGTTCGTTACGAAAGCAACCTGGTGAGTGCGTCCTTGACGAAGAGCGAGCGCACTTCGTCGATCTTCGCGGCGAGGTTGGGCGCCATGTCGCTCGCCTTCGCCCGTGATGCGGCGTCCGTGCGACGGAGCAGAGACGACATGGCGGACTCGATCAGCGCGACCTCGCGCTCGGCGCCCTGACGCAGCGACCGCAGGTGGCGCGGCTCGATGCCATGGCGGTCGAGCGCGACCAAACCGCGCAGCAGCGTGACGGTCGACTCGGGGTAGCTCTCCTGCGCCACGATGACACCGGTGCTGATCGCATCGTTGAGGAGCTGCGGGCCGGCACCGGCTGCCGACAGGAGCTCGCTGCGGCGGTAGCGACGAGGCGTCGGCGTGATCGACGGCGGCGGAGCGAGGGCGGCTGAGTCGCCGTTCGCCTCAGCGTCGTCGAGCTGCTCTCGGATGATGCTGAGAGGGAGGTAGTGGTCACGCTGCAGCGTGAGGCCGAGGCGCAGTCGCTCGATATCGGCCTGCGAGAACTTGCGGTAGCCCGACTCCGTGCGCGACGGGCTGACGATCCCCTGCACCTCCAGGAAGCGGAGCTTGCTGGAGGTGAGCTCCGGAAACTCTGGTGTGAGCCGAGCAAGCACCTGACCGATGCTCAGAAGGCCCGCGGACGCAGAGCGTTCGCGGGCGGGAGAAGCCGCCATCAGTCGATCGCCGCGACGCGATCGACGGGAGAGGCGAAGAAGTTCAATCGGAACTTGCCGACACGAAGCTCGGTGCCGTCGACCAGAGCGCTGCGATCGACACGCTCGCCGTTGACGTAGGTTCCGTTGAGCGAGCGCTGGTCGATGATCTCGAACGTCGAGCCGTTGCGAGTCACCTCTGCATGGCGGCGCGAGACGGTTACGTCATCGAAGAAGATGTCGGCTTCGGGGTGGCGACCAATGGTCGTCACATCGGTGTCGAGCAGGTAGCGGGCCCCCGCGAGAGCTCCGGAGCGCACCAGAAGCAGTGCGGAACCGGAGGGAAGCGCTGCGATGGCGCCCTGCTCCACGTCGGTGAGCTCCACGCCGAAAGGCACGAAGGAGAGGTCCGAGTCGTGCCCGAACGTCTGCGTCACGTCGTGCCTCTGCTCGCCGGGACGGTGGATCGCGGCGTCTCCGCCCGATCGATTCTGGCTGTCTGTCACTATGCCCTCCTAGTCCTCCAGACTAACTGATCCGATGCCGCTCGCGGGAGCTCGCTTCACACTCAGGCATCGCATACGGACACTTCATAGGCTGAGGATGTGAAAACCACAGCCCGCCGCCTCCCTGCAGCTCCGGTCGCACTCGCCGCCGCCCTTCTGACCGCGTTCCTCGTGCTGTTCGCGCCTCTCTCCGCCTCGGCCCACGACAGTCTGCTCGCGTCATCCCCCGAGGCCGACAGCACGGTCGACACGCTCCCCGCCGAGTTGACGCTCACCTTCAGCGCGAAGCTCATCGATGAGACCGGCGCGACCGAGGTGGTCGTGACGGACCCCTCCGGCAACTCGGTCACCGAGGGCGCTGCCACCGTCGAGGGTGCGATCGTGACGCAGCAGCTCGCCACGGAGGCCCCTGCGGGTGCCTATCACGTGATCTGGAAGGTCGTCTCGAGCGACGGCCACCCGACCTCGGGAGAGTTCGACTTCACGGTCGCGAACAGCACCGAGACCGCCCCGACCGCAGAGCCGAGCGCCGAGCCCACGGAGACGGCCACGGCCGCTCCCGCTCCGGTCGCGACCGCGGGCCCCGGCACCGACGTCACTCCCGCCCCCGAGAGCGACGACTCATCCGCCTCCACGACGCTGATCTGGGTGCTCGCGATCGTCGGAGTGCTCGTGATCCTCGGCATCGTCGTCTGGCTCGTGGTCCGCGGGCGCCGCGACCCGGCTTCGACCGATTCCGACCTTCCCTCGGAGCGATAGGCTTAAGGCATGCCACATTACGATGTCGTCATCCTCGGTGCAGGTCCTGGCGGATACGTCGCTGCGGTTCGCAGCGCGCAGCTCGGTCTGTCCACCGCCATCATCGAAGAGAAGTACTGGGGTGGTGTCTGCCTCAACGTGGGCTGCATCCCCTCCAAGGCTCTCCTGAAGAACGCGGAGCTCGCGCACACGCTCAACCACAAGGCCGACTTCTTCGGCATCTCGGGTGAGTTCACGATCGACTACGGCAAGGCGTTCGACCGCAGCCGTGTCGTCGCCGACGGCCGCGTCAAGGGCATCCACTTCCTGATGAAGAAGAACAAGGTGACCGAGTACGACGGTCGCGGCACCTTCACCGGCCCGAAGGCGATCTCGGTCGCCAAGGCCGACGGCTCGACCGAAGAGGTCACCTTCGACAACGCGATCATCGCGACCGGCTCGAAGGTTCGTCTGCTCCCGGGCGTCCAGCTCAGCGACAACGTCGTGACCTACGAGGAGCAGATCCTCAGCCGCGAGCTCCCGAAGTCGATCGTCATCGTCGGAGCCGGCGCTATCGGCATGGAATTCGCGTACGTGATGACCAACTACGGCGTCAAGGTCACGATCATCGAGTTCCTCGACCGCGCGCTTCCCAACGAGGACGCCGATGTGTCGAAGGAGATCGCGAAGCAGTACAAGAACTACGGCGTCGACATCCTTACCTCCACCAAGGTCGAGTCCGTCGTCGACAACGGCTCGTCCGTCACCGTGTCGTACACCGGCAAGGACGGCCAGCAGAGCTCGATCGAAGCCGACAAGGTGCTCATGTCGGTCGGCTTCGCCCCCAACATCGAGGGCTTCGGCCTCGAGGCCACCGGCGTCAAGCTCACCGAGCGCGGCGCGATCGACATCGACGACCACATGCGCACGAACGTCGAGGGCATCTACGCGATCGGCGACGTCACCGCCAAGCTGCAGCTCGCCCACGTGGCCGAGGCGCAGGGTGTCGTCGCGGCCGAGACCATCGGCGGCGCGGAGACTCAGACGCTCGGCGACTACCGCATGATGCCCCGCGCGACGTTCTGCTCGCCGCAGGTCGCCTCGTTCGGCCTCACCGAGCAGCAGGCCAAGGACGAAGGACGCGAGATCAAGGTCGCGACGTTCCCGTTCATGGCGAACGGCAAGGCGCACGGACTCGGCGAGCCCGTCGGCTTCGTGAAGCTCATCGCCGACGCCGAGCACCTCGAGCTCATCGGCGCCCACATGATCGGCCCCGACGTCTCCGAGCTCCTGCCCGAGCTGACGCTGGCCCAGAAGTGGGACCTCACGGCTCTCGAGCTGGCCCGCAACGTGCACACCCACCCGACGCTGTCGGAGGCGCTGCAGGAGGGCTTCCACGGCCTCGCGGGTCACATGATCAACTTCTGATCCGAAGATCAGATCGTCGAAGGCCCGGCACGCTCACGCGTGTCGGGCCTTCGTGCGTCTATGACGCTGCTGCGGCCTTCCAGCTCAACTCCAGCCGTGAGGGGAGGCCGAAGCGCACAGCCCACCCTGAGGGCACGAGAGAGGCGAGCTCTCTCCGCGCGTACGAGCGGCGGATGCTGATGAGGCCGTCCTCCCGGATGAACGAGCCGCGGAAGAGCGTTCCCGAGAGGACCCAGGTCGCGGCATCGTACAGGGCATAGGCGAATCGGGTGCGGGCGATGTCCCGGTGCACCACGACGCCACCGCCGCCGACGAGCGCCTCGGAGTCGCGCAGCAGGCCGTCGAGCTCTGTCGCGGTGAGGTGGTGCAGCACGTGATTCGAGAAGACCACGTCGTACTGCTCTCCCTCCGCCACGAGGTCTGCGGCGAAGGCGCAGCGATATCGGATGCCGGCGCCGTGGTCGTTATCGGCAGCCCAGCGAATCGCCCGCTCGTCGGCGTCGAGCGCCGTGATCTCGGCTTCGAGACCTGCTCGCCGCAACCGCGCCGCGATCATCCGGCACACGTCTCCGCCGCCCGCGCCGATGTCCAGGATGCGGATGGGACCACGGCGGGCGCGCGGCCGGATCTCGCGACGATAGAGCAGCCCCGGCCGTGAGACGAGCGCGTTCACGAGCCGGAAGCGTCTGTAGGTCTGTTCCAGCATCCCGATGTCCGCATCCGGATCGTCCATGAGCTCGCGCACCTCGGTGGCGCGCATCGAGAGGTCGTGTCTCACGAGACGCCGGTGGTGACCGTCATCAATGCGCTCTCGGCCGTCAACCCCGGTCCGAAGGCCATCGCCGCGACCCGCGACCCGTCGGCGGCGCCGTCATCGAGGATCCGCTTGATCACGAAGAGCACCGTTGCACTCGACATGTTGCCGTTCTCGCGCAGCGTCTCCCGAGCCGGGTGCAGCTGCGCGTCGCTCAGCTGCAGTCGCTCCTGCACGCGGTCGAGGATGCTGCGTCCGCCGGGGTGGATCGCCCAGTGCTCCACGCGCTCCCCCACCCTCCCCTCGTCGAACGCGGCCGCGAGCTCGCCCTCGCGGGCGTAGAGCGGACGGATGGCGCCGATGATGGTCTCGCCGATGATCTGCGGCACCTTGGTCGACAGGATCATCTCGAAGCCGTGGTCGCCGATCGTCCAGGCCATGTCCTTCTCGCCCTCGGCGGCGATGGCCGTGTGGAAGCCGTCGAGGCGGACGGCAGGAACCGGTGTCGGGAGATCGCGCGCTGTGACGATGCCGGCGGCCGCCCCGTCCGCGAAGAGGGAGTTGGCCACGATGAGATCCGGGTCCTCCGACGAGCGAAGGTGCACGGTGCACAGCTCGACGCTGACCACGAGCACCACGGCATCGGGATCGGCCGCGCAGAACTGGCTCGCCGCTCGGAGCGCAGGCAGCGAGGCGTAGCAGCCCATGAATCCGAGGTGATAGCGCTGCACGCTGTCTGAGAGACCCAGCCCCCGCACGATCTCGTATTCCGGGCCCGGCGCATGGAAGCCCGTGCACGATGCGGTGATGACGTGCGTGACGTCGGCGGCGACGATGTCGGGGTCTGCGTCCAGCGCGCTGCGAGCCACCTCGACGAAGAGACGAGACGCCTCGCGTATGTAGACGTCGTTGCGTGCGGCCGTTCCCGGAGACTGCAGAAGGCCGGACTCCCGATCGAAGAAGAGCGTCGCGTCGGTGCTCGCCGTGGAGGAGAGCTCTTCGATGACCGTGTGACGGGTGTCGATGCCCGATCCGTTGAAGGATGCTCCGATGATCCTCTGCGCGAGGCGCCCGACGTCGGGCTGCGAGGCGAAGATGTCGCGCACCTCGTGCTGCTCGATGACGGTGTCTGGAACGATCGTCCGCAGCGAGCGGAGTACGGCGGAGCGGGTCATGTCTGCCACTCAAGCATGGCCCCGCTCACACGCGGAAGGGGCTTGCGCCGTGAGTCAGAAACCCAGAGCACGGGCGAGCTTGGAGCCGGATGACGCATCGCGACCCCCGGCGGCGAAGATCACCCTCTCGACGGCCTCGAACAGGGCCGCTCTCCCCGCCGGGTCGGCGGGCGCAGCGGGGCCGAGCTCGAATTCCCACTCGCGCCATTCACGCTGCACGTCGTGTCGGAGATCGGTCGCGCGAACGTGATCGTCGACGAACTCGGCGACCACTCCGGCGGTTCCGGTGAGCAGATAGGCCGTTCGGGTGTTCTCGATCCGGGCGAGGGGCGTCAGCGGGCCCGTCGCCCATCGAGAGATGGTCTCGGTCATCGCCTCGGGGATCCTGTCGTCGTCACCCAGCGGCCAGCCGATCTCCAGACGGCCGTCGCCCTCACGCGGTCCCTTGATATGCCAACCGGCATCGGGTCCGCCGGTGCGACGACGAAGAGCCACCCCTGAGCGGGAGAGTCCGGCATCCGCGGTGTCGAAGTAGCGTGCGTCGAGTTCGCGCACCTCGCCCGACGACACGGCATCCACTCCCGGAACCCCCACCCACTCCGGAAGAGGGGTGGCGTCGTCGACGTCGTACTTGCGCTCGACCTCGACGACCCTGGAGGGTTCGAGGCCGGACTGCGGAGCGGTGTGGTGCTCAGTCATCCGACGGGCTGATGTCCTCGAGGGATTCGTCGTACCAGTAGTCGATCTCGGTGGGACCGTCGGTGTCGCCGGTGTTCTGCGCGTCACCGCGCCGGTTGTACACCACCTGGGTCTCGCTGTAGGGGACGATCAGCTTGTCGTCCGCATCGCCGAGAGGAATGATCTGCCCGTCGAGCGGGCCGCCGTGAAGTCGCGCAAGTGCCATGTGCTCACCCTAGCGCCGACACGCTGCAAGACGCCTCACTGCACGAGGATGCCGAGGATCGCGCCGAGGATCATCCACGGCCCGAAGGCGATGCGCGTCGAGCCGTCCGCCCTGCGGAGCATCATCAGCGACAGGGAGAACAGAGCACCGAGGACGAAGGCGGATGCTGCTCCCACGGCGAGCGCCTGCCAGCTGTGCCAACCGAGGATAAGGCCGATGACGGCGGCGAGCTTGACGTCTCCTCCGCCCATTCCCTCGCGGCTGAGCAGACGGAGCGCCGCATAGAAGCCGCCGAGGATCAGCATGCCGAATGCTGCTCTGACCATCGCCGCGCTCTCACCGGAGGTGATGGCGTCGGCGACCCCGAGGAGGATGAGCGCCGCGAGGGTGGGGAGCACGATCCGGTTCGGCAGTCGATGTGTGCGGATGTCGATGGTGACGAGTATGCAGGCGACCACGAACAGCATCAGATGGACGGTCACGACGGCCACGGTGCGGAGATCCATGCGGGAAGGCTAGGAGAAGGCGGATGCCTGCGAGGACGGCGTGTGGATAACCTCCCCTGCCGATGTCGGAGGTTCGAACTATCGTCATCTACTCCAGTTGCTTTATTAGTACATATCTTCGAGGATGGATTCATGGGGATCGGGCTCGATGCGGTGACCGCGCTCTCTCCGGCTGGCGACTCCCGCGCCGGAGAGGTTCTTCGGCTGCGCCGGGAGATCAGCCGCATGCAGCGCAGACGCAGCGAGCATCCGCTGCTCCCCCTCGAACCCGCCTTCTCCTCCCTGCTCCCCGAAGAAGGACTGCAGACGGGGACGACATACACCGTCTCCCCCTCGCCCAGTCTCGTCCTCGCGCTGCTCGCGGCGGCATCGCGCAAGGGGCACTGGTGTGCGGTGGTGGGCATGCCCACGCTGGGCGTGGAAGCCGCAGCGGCGTTCGGAATCGAGCTGCCTCGACTGATCCTCGTCCCCGAGCCCGGAGACCGCTGGCTCGCCGTGACCTCTGCGCTCGCCGAGGTGGTTCCGCTGATCGCCGTGCAGCCGGGAGGCAGAGCACGCGATGCCGATGTGTCACGACTGAGCGCACGTCTGCGAGACCGCGGGAGCACCCTGCTCATCACCGAGTCGACAGCGTCCGGCGCCTGGCCGCAGAGCGAGGGCTCCATCCGACTGCACGACCAGCACTGGCTCGGTGTCGGTGAGGGGTGGGGGCTGATCGAAGGTTCCACGGCGACGGTGTCAGCCCGGACGCGGCACAGTCCGCTGTCGTCGAGCGTGCGCGTACGCCTTCCCGGCGCCCACGGCGCGGTCGAAGAGCTGCCCGCCGAGCACACCGCCGTCGAGACCATGGCCGAGATGACGACGCTGCCCGGCCTGCGCGGTCACGAGGCCACTCCGCTCGAATACCCGCGTCTGGCGGTGGCCGGATGACCGCTGCTCCGCTGCGGGTCCTCGTCCTGTGGCTTCCCGATTGGCCGTTGCGCGCCGCCCTGGGCGGGCCACCGCCTCATCCGCCGACGGCGCTGGTGCATGCGAACACCGTCATCGCATGCACCGCTTCGGCGAGGGAGCACGGTGTGCGCGCCGGCCAGCGCCGCCGCGTCGCGCAGGGGCACATCTCGTCGCTGCGCGTGCTGCCGCACGACACCGACCGCGACGAGAGGGCCTTCCTTCCGGTGCTGCAGCTCATCGAGAAGCACGCCCCCGGCGCCGCGCTGCTGCGTCCAGGACTCGCGGCGGTGCGGGCACGGGGCATCTCCCGCTACCACGACGGCGAGGCCGAAGCAGGGCGGGCCCTCATCGATGTCCTCACCGAGGCGGGCTTCCCCGAGGTGCGCGTCGGCATCGCCGACGGCCCGTTCACGGCAGAGCTCGCCGCCAGAGGAAGCACCCCGTGCACCGTCGTTCCTGCAGGTCTCGCGAAGGATTTCCTCGCCCCGCTCCCCGTGGGTGTGCTGCGAGACGAACAGCTCACCGGTCTGCTCATCCGGCTCGGCGTGCGCACGCTCGGCGACTTCGCCGGCCTCGACGAGATCGAGGTGCGCGATCGCTTCGGCGAGCGCGGCGCCCGCCTGCACTCCCTCGCCGCCGGTGCCGATTCCCGCGCCGTGGTGGCACGACCGCCCGACCCCGAACTCGTGCGCTCCGTCGAGTTCGAACCGCCGCTCGCCGGAGCCGATCAGGTGGCCTTCGCGGTGCGGCAGACGGCCGATGCGGTCATGCTCGCTCTCGGAGAAGCCTCGGTGGTGTGCACAGAGATCCGCATCGACCTGATCGACGACGACGGCAAGGTGTTCTCCCGGCCCTGGCTGCATCCGACCTGCTTCGATGCCGCTGACCTCGTCGACCGGGTGCGCTGGCAGCTCGAGGCGCTGGGGGCCGAGTCAGCGAAAGAGCCGATCGATGAGGCTCGCGCGTTCGGCGGGATCGCCCTGGTGCGGATCGTCCCCGTTGCGGTCGATGATGCCGCCCATCACCAGCCCGGACTCTTCGGGTCCGGCACGGATGAGCGCCTGCACCACGCCATCTCCCGCGTGCAGACGATGCTCGGCCACGAGGGCGTCGTCACCGCCGCTCTCTCCGGCGGACGCTGGCTCGCCGATCGACAGGTGCTCACTCCGTGGGGCGAACGCCCCGTCGCCCCCAGAGACCCCGGGCACCCCTGGCCGGGAAGCCTTCCCGATCCTCTTCCCGCCGAGGTGTTCCGTCCCCCTCGCCCCATCGGAGTGCTCGCACCCGACGGGGAGACCGTCCTCGTCGACGACCGGGGTTCGCTCTCGGCGGCACCCGCTCGCATCGACGGCGACGATGTGCAGGCCTGGGCTGGCCCATGGCCGATCCATGAACGCCGGTGGGAGGCCTCCGGCGGCAAGAAGGGGCATCGCCTGCAGATCATCGATGACCATGATCGGGCCTGGCTCGTCTTCTGCACGGGAGATCGCTGGTGGGCCGAGGGGAGGTACCGCTGATGGGCTGGCACAACCCTCCCCTGTCCTGGAACGAACTGGAGCGCACTCTCAGCGGCGAGGAATCGCCCTATCCGACCGGAGGCATGCCACCCGGCAGTCGTCCAGACCCGGGCCCCGTCAGCACCAAGCGCAAGCGAAATCCCCCGACCTCCGTGCACCGACCTGAGGATGCGGTCCCCTATGCCGAGCTGCACGCGCATTCGTCGTACTCGTTCCTCGACGGCGCCTCCTCACCGGAAGACCTGCTCGCCGAGGCCGAGCGTCTGGGGCTCACCGCGCTGGCACTCACCGACCACGACGGTTTCTACGGAGCGGCCCGCTTCGCCGAGGTCGCAGAGCTGATGGATGTGAGCGTCCAGACGGTCTACGGTGCCGAGCTCTCGCTCGGTCTCGACGCCCCGCAGCGGGGTACCCCCGATCCAGTCGGCGACCATCTTCTGGTGCTCGCCGACGGCCTGGAGGGCTATCACCGTCTCTCCGGCGCCATGACGGCTGCTCACTTGCGCGGCGGAGAGAAGGGCCGCCCCGTGTACGACCTCGATGAGCTGGCGGCCACCGCCGACGGGCACTGGACGATCCTCACCGGATGCCGCAAGGGCGGCGTCCGCCGTGGGCTCGAAGCCGGAGACGCGCAGACGCCGCTGCGCCGTCTGGTCGATCTGTTCGGCCAGGATCACGTCGCCGTCGAGCTCTTCGACCACGGCGACCCGCAGGACACACGTCGCAACGACGCTCTCGCCGATCTCGCCCGGCGGATGCGGTTGCCTGTGGTGGCGACGAACAACGTGCACTACGCCGCCCCCGAACGCGCATCACTCGCCGAGGCGGTCGCCGCTGTGCGTGCTGTGCGCAGCATGGACGAGCTCGACGGCTGGCTTCCGACCCACGGAGGAGCACATCTGCGCAGCGGTGCGGAGATGTCCGCGCGCTTCCGGCGCCACCCCGGCGCGATCTCCTACGGGCTCGAGCTCGCCGCTGCGTCGGCCTTCTCCCTCCGCCGAGCACGACCGGCCCTGCCGAAGCAGGAAGTGCCAGACGGTCATACACCCATGAGCTGGCTGCGTCACCTGGTATGGGAGGCCGTGCCGACGAAATACCCACACCTCGATGACGACGGTCGCCGCAGGATCGGGCGCGAGCTCGACGTGATCGAGGAGAAGGACTTCCCCGGCTACTTCCTCATCGTGCACGGCATCGTCGCAGAGGCACGCCGTCGCGGCATCCTGTGTCAGGGACGTGGTTCTGCCGCGGCGAGCGCCGTCTGCTATCTCCTCGGCATCACAGCCGTCGACCCGATCCTCTACCGACTGCCCTTCGAGCGGTTCCTGGCGACGACCCGTCAGGAAGAACCGGACATCGATGTGGATTTCGACTCCGATCGCCGGGAGGAGATCATCCAGTGGGTGTACCGCGAGTACGGAAGAGAGCGTGCGGCACAGGTGGCGAACGTCATCCAGTACCGTCCGAAGAACGCCGTGCGCGACATGGCGAGGGCTTTGGGATTCTCCCCGGGGCAGCAGGACGCCTGGTCCAGGCAGGTCGACGGGTGGAGCGCCGGGCTCGAGGTCGCAGACGAGCACGACATTCCCGCGAATGTGCTCGACTACGCGGGTGAGCTCCTGAAGGCTCCCCGACACCTCGGCATCCACTCCGGTGGCATGGTGCTCACTGCACGCCCCGTCGGCGAGGTCGTCCCCGTCGAGCATGCTCGCATGGAGAACCGCACCGTGATCCAGTGGGACAAAGACGACGCCGCATGGATGGGGTTGGTGAAGTTCGACCTCCTCGGACTGGGGATGCTGGCAGCGCTCCAGCACTGCTTCGATCTCATCGACGACGCCACGGGTGAGCGGTGGACGCTCGAGACGCTTCCGAAAGAAGAGCCGGCCGTCTACGACATGCTCTGCCGCGCTGATTCGATCGGGGTGTTCCAGGTCGAATCCCGCGCACAGATCGGCCTGCTCCCCCGCCTGCAGCCGCGCGCCTTCTACGACCTCGCCATCCAGATCGCGCTCATCCGCCCCGGGCCCATCCAGGGCGGCGCCGTGCATCCGTTCGTCCGCCGCAAGATGGCCAAGGATGCGCTCGACGAAGAGAACCGCGCCAGAGCCGCTCGCGGAGAAGAGCCTGTGGTGCTCGACATCCCGTATCCGCATGATGACCTCAAGCCGATCCTCGAGCGGACGCTGGGTATCCCGATCTTCCAGGAGCAGCTGATCCAGATGGCGACGGCCATCGGCGACTGCACCGCCGACGAGGCCGATCTGCTCAGACGCGCGATGGGGTCCAAGCGCGGGCTCGAGAAGATCGAGAAGGTGCGCGACAAGCTCTACGCGGGAATGACCCGGCGCGGGCTCTCCGCCGAGCAGTCGGATCGCATCTACGCGCAGATCCAGGCGTTCTCGAACTTCGGATTCGCGGAGTCGCATTCGTTGTCCTTCGCACTCCTCGTCTATGCGAGCTCCTGGCTCAAGCTGCACTATCCTGCGGCGTTCCTCGCCGGACTGCTCCGGTCGCAGCCGATGGGCTTCTACTCCGCCTCGACGCTCACCGCAGACGCGCGTCGGCATGGCGTGGAGGTGCGTCGACCCGATCTGCACGCCTCAGGCGTCACCGAGACTCTCGAACCCCTCGAGGGCGCACCGCTGCGGATGCCGACGGGGCTGGACGCCTGCGGCGATCCTCTGCAGCCTCGAGTGCCACGCTTCGACCGGTCGAAGCCCGACGAGTCGGCGGCGCACCGCCGGGATGGCGCCTATGCGGTGCGCATGGGGCTCAGCGGTGTGCGCGGCATCGGCACACCGCTGGCAGAGAGGATCGTCGCCGAGCGCGAGGCCGCCGGTCCGTTCCGCGATCTGAACGATCTGGTGAGGCGCACCGATGCCACCGCCGCGCAGCTCGAGTCCCTGGCGACCGCCGGCGCGTTCGAGTGCCTCGGGCTGCAGCGCAGAGAGGCGATCTGGCTGTCGGGGGCAGCCGCTGAGGATCGTTCGCGATTCCTTCCCGGCACGACGATCGCCGTGCAGCCCCCGCTGTTCAGCGATCAGTCCAGCTATGAACGGCTCTCCGCAGATCTCTGGGCGACAGGTGTCTCGACCGACGACCATCCGATGGCGCACTTCCGCGGACTTCTGCGCGAGCGAGGCGTGCTCACCTCCGCCGACCTCCAGAGCCACGAGACGGGCAGACGCATCGAGGTCGCCGGCCTCGTGACCCACCGTCAGCGCCCGGCGACCGCAGCGGGTGTCACGTTCCTCAATCTCGAAGACGAGACCGGCCTCGTCAACGTCATCTGCTCGACCGGGGTGTGGGGTCGGTACCACCGGGTGGCGCGGGATTCTCCTGCTCTGATCATCCGCGGCATTCTCGAGCGCTCAGCAGAGGGGGTCGTGAACGTCCTCGCCGACGCATTCGAAGACCTCAGCACCGGAGTGACGCATCGATCGAGGGACTTCCGCTGAGCGGTTCACCAGAAGCGTTCGGGCTCCGGCTCAGGCACGCGGTCGCCACCGCCCCAGCGGTCCGCTTCGGCCTTCGCAGCGTCGACCGCCGCATCCGCGCCGTGCAGGGCGGCCGTAGCGCTCGTCGCTCCCGATCCGCTCCCCTCGGCATCGACGGTGAGAGTCGTCAGCGACGAGTGGCCGCCGATCGTCACCGTGCAGTCGATGACACGACCCAGCCACCGGAGGAGCTCGCCCCGGGGCTCTTCGACGCGGCGATATCGGATGCCGGTGTCGAGGTCTCTGACAGACAGGACCAGGGACTCACCGGTCAGCTCGTCGATGCGCTCCGTCACCTCGACTCGGTGCCCGTGGGCGATGGCGAGGTGCGCGTTCAGCACGAGCTTTCTGTCCATGAAACCACTCTATGAGTGGACGTTCTCACGGCAAGCCCCAGTCCTGGAAGAAACATTCGTAGATTTCTTTGTCCCCCAAATGGCGGACACGACGATTAAGCGATATTCTGCTGCAAGTAGCGGGGGCTACCGGCTGAACATCTGGGGATATATCAGTCGAGAGAGCAGCGAAAATCTTCGCCGCCTCCCCTACCGTCCGGGACGGACGGTGAGCCCTCTCGAGTGATCCAAATGGGGTTGGATGACTCGAGGGGGCAACCACTCCGAACTCACCTGTCGAGGCGAGACTCACCTGTCGAGGCGAGCCCGAAGCGAGTCGACCAACAGTCCGACACCGAGCTCGAACGTCCGATCCGCTCGCGCGGTACCGCGCTCCGCCCCCTCGAGCACGCGACCGAGTGTGCGCGTTCCCTCTCCCGGCTCCCACACCTCGTCCGGCGATGCCAGGTCGAGGCCGAAGCCGATCGCGAAGGCATCGATGATCGCGATCACCGTGAGCACCTCGTCTTCGGGAAAGCCCCCGTCGACGAGAACGGTCGCCAGGTCGTCATACGCGGTAATGACCGCCGGATGAGTGATGGTCTTTCCGATGAGGAGCGGCACGAGCTGCGGGTGATCGGCATACATCTGGCGTTGCTGTCGCAGAAGCTCGACGAGGAAGTCGTCCCACGCGCTCTCCCCCGGCCTGACCCGGTAGTCCTCGACCAGCCGGCCGCGCATCAGCTCGATGATGCCGTCCATGCCGTCCACGTGGTTGTAGAGCGAAGACGGCCTGACACCGAGCCTGCGGGCGATCGCGTTCACCCCGAACGGCTCTCCGGCTCTCGACAGTTCGAGGCCTGCCGCCCCGATGATCTCGGGCGAAAGCAATGGGCTCGAGGGTCGGGGCATCGCACGCTCACTCTCTGTCGGCGGGCCCGTCGAGAAATCTCTTCCCTCCGGCATCCCTCCTGTGCATAATAGTGAACACCATTCGTTGACGAACACCATTCGTTTTGGAATCCGCGCCCCACCCGACGCGCATCGGCAGGACTTTCGCGCACATCGCCGTGCCCTCTCAGTGGGAGAACCATGACCGCCATCGACCTCAGCACCCGGGTTCCGCTCCGGCTGCCGACCGCCACAGCCACCTTCGCGATCGGAATCGCGGGCTATCTGGGCGTCAACCTGTCGCCCTACATGATCACCGCGGCACAGACGGGCCTCGACATCGACGTGCTCGCCGCGAGCTGGCTCGTCACCGCGACCCTGCTGCTCACCGCGGTCACGGGACTCGCGATCGCCCCGCTCTGCGCCGGCGGTCACAGGCGCATGGTGGCCCGCACCGGACTCGCCATCGCGGCCCTCGGTTTCGGCACCGCAGCGCTGGTGCCTGCGCTCATCCTTCCCGCTCTGCTGGTCGGCGGGGCGGGAGCCGGCGGTGCCGTCGCCGCATCCGGAGCTGCACTCGCCGCCTTCCGGAATCCCGACAGGGTCGCGGGCTTCAACGGTCTCGCGAACCGTGGCGTCATCACGATCGTGCTGGCGGTGATCCCTCTCATCGGGCTCGCGCCGATCGATGTCTTCGGCGCTCTCGCGCTGTTCAGCATCCTGGGGCTGCTCGTCTCGGCGTGGTTGCCTGCGGCCCCCGTGATCGATCCTCAGGCCGGGGCCGCTGTCGCCGAGGCGATGCCGATCGACGTGCCGCCCACAGGCGCGCTGCGCCTCTCTCCCGCACGCTCGCGAACCGTCACGATCGCCGGATTCAGCCTTCTCGTCGTGTTCGCGCTGTGGGCGGTGAGCGAGGACTCGCTCTGGGCCATGGCCGGCATCATGGGCGCGGAGCAGACGGGTCTGACACCCGAGGGGCTGGGCCTCGCGCTCAGCGGCGCGACGGCGGGCGGTCTCATCGGGTCTGTGCTGCTGATGATCGTCGGATCCCGGCTGGGCCGAGCAGTGCCCCTCGCGGTGCTGCTGCTGGCCGGAGGAGTGCTGAAGATCGTCGAGGGGTTCACCACTGATCCGACCGCGTTCATCGTGGTGTTCATCGCCTGGAACACCGTCTACGCGATCGCCTTCATGTACTTCGTGTCGACCTCGGCGGCTCTCGATGCCGACGGCCGCTGGTCTGGACCCCTGCTCGCGGTCTACCTCGTCGGATCGGCACTGACCCCCGTGATCGGCGCTGCGCTCGTCGGCATGCTCGGGTTCCAAGGTTTCGCCGTCGCGCTGGGCATCGCGAGCTTCGTGCTCGCCGTGCCCGCAAGCGCCATCGCCCTGCTCTCGACACGCCTCGAGGGCGCAGCCACCACCGAGGAGACACTCTGATGCCCGCCACGCTCTATCGCAATGCGCGTTTCTTCACCGCCGACGACGCCGCCTGGGCCGAAGCCGTCGTCGTAGACGGCGCGGACTTCGCCTTCGTCGGAGCCGAGGCCGACGCACCGCCGACCGATGATGTGGTCGATCTCGGCGGACGGGTCGTTCTTCCCGGATTCACCGACGCGCACACCCATCTGCTGATGATGGGCGAGGCGCTGGGCCAGATCGGGCTCACCGATGCAGGGTCTCTCGACGAGATCCAGCGCAGAGTGCAAGAGGCGCGTGAGACCTCCACCGGTGCGGTGCGTGGGCGCGGATGGCTCTTCGACGCGATCCCGGGCGGATCGCCGACGGCAGCGATGATCGACGCCGTCGTCGCCGACATCCCCGTCTATCTCGATGCCAACGACTACCACTCCTGCTGGGTCAACTCGGCGGCGCTCGAGGAGTTCGGGATCACCCGCGAGACGCCTGACCCGATCGGCGGCCGTATCGAGCGGGATGCCGACGGCGAACCGACCGGGATGCTCTACGAGACGGCCGCGCAGCAGCACGCGTGGGCGCACCGGGATGCCACGACCACCGACGAGCAGCGGGATGCAGCGGTGCAGCGCGTCGTGGAGGCGTATCTCGCGGCGGGTGTCACCGGCGCCGTCGACATGGCGTTCGACGGGCTCGCCCTTGCGGCGCTCGAACGGGCGGAGGGGCGCGACGCGCTGCCGTTGCGGATAGCCGCGCACTGGTTCGTCGCGAACACCGGCGATGACGCCCTGAACCTGGCTCAGGTCACCGAGGCGGCCGAGCGTGCCGAGACCGCCTCGAGCGCTGTCCGGGTGATCGGCATCAAGCTCGTACTCGACGGCACGATCGACGCGTGCACCGCCGCGATGCGCGCACCGTATGCGGATGGCTCCAACGCGGCGCCGATCTGGCCGACCGAACGCCTGTTCCCCGTCGTCGCGGCTGCGGATGCCGCGGGACTCCAGGTCGCACTGCATGCGATCGGCGATGAGGCGAGCACGCTCGCGCTGGACGCGATCGAGCACGCGATCACGGTCAACGGCGATCGTCCGCGTCGGCATCGCATCGAGCATCTCGAGTACGCAGCTCCCGGCACGGCCGAGCGGATGGCGCGCCTGGGTGTGACGGCGTCCATGCAGCCGGTGCACGCTGACCCGGCGATATTCGCGAACTGGGCGGCTCAGCTCGGCGACGAGCGAGCCGAGCGGGCCTTCGCGTGGCCGGAGTACGAGGATGCCGGTGCGCTGCTCGCCTTCTCGACGGACGCTCCCACCGCGCCGCACGCGGCACTCGCGAACATGTACGTGGCCACGACACGGGCATCGGCGCTGAACCCCGATGTGCCCGCGGTGCATCCGCAGTTCGCCCTTCCCCTCGCACGCGCGATCGCCCATGCGACTCGTGACGCCGCGGCGTCGATCGGCGACGGTGCGTGGCGTGGCCGCATCGCGGTGGGCCAGGCGGCGGACTTCGCCGTGCTCGACGTCGATCCGTTCTCGGAGGGCAGCGGGTCGCTGCTCACGGCCCGTGTTCTGCGCACGGTGATCGGTGGACGCACCGCATATGAGGCCTGAGGCGCCCCAGCACGGCGTCCGCTCACTGTCCCCTTGAGCGATATACCGGTGCGTTCGTATAATTCTGGTGAACTCTGGCGGGCAGAGGGCGCCCGTCGATCAGGCGGTGATGTCGTCGCCCGTTCGCGGAGCGCTCCCCCTGTCAGCCGATGGCGAATACGACTGATTGGAGTGTTGAGATGTCCGCGATGCCCGATCCGAGGTTCGAGCTCCGCAGGGTGACTGAGACCGAGTGGCTGATCGTCGACCACAAGTACGAGCCGCATGACGCACGCCAGACCGTCGCCTGCATCTACCAGGTGGATGCCGTCGAGGTCGACGTGCTCTGGTTGCGCAACCTTCCCCTGGCGAGCTCGTACATGTCGGCCGACGAGGTGCTCAGCGATCTGCAGCGGTTCCACAACCCACCGAGCCGGTCCACAGCGCCGATCACGATCCCGCACCTTCCTCCGCTTGCGGCGACGCCCAATTGACACCCCTTGCGGAGCGGTACCCCGGCCAGGCGACCGCTGCGCCATAGGCTGGCCTCATGCTCATCGCTCTGATCCGTCCCGTCGAGTCCAGCACTGCTGACGTCATCGGAACGACACTCGCCGAGGTGCTCGTCGAGCTAGAACAGCACCGCAAGCCGGGTTTCGAGCTCGCCTCGGCGCCGGTGCGGATGCTGAAGGGCGTGGCCAAGATGGAAGCGACCGGCACGTTCACCCGCGTCGACGGCGTGCAGGAGATCGAGGCTGACGACATGGCATCGCTCGAGGCGAAGGTGCCAGAAGGATGGCGGATGCTGACCGTGCGCAACGCCTAGGTCGAGAGACCAGCGGACAGCGAAGAAGACCCCCACCGGCTCAGCGCCGGGTGGGGGTCTTCGCTCTTCAGGGCGTGGCCGATTCAGCCGCCCGACGGGTTCTCGAGAGGCGCGCCGTCTTCGTCGGTGGTCTCGTCTTCGAGGATCTCGTCCGTGCTCTTGGACGTGCTCTGGGACGTCGAGTCATCGGGCGCACCACCCGAGGCGGTGTCAGGCTCTTCGTGGGCGTCGGTGGTTCCGTGCGTGTTCTGCAGATCGCTCATTGCATCTCCTCTGTCGATGAACCGACGGTATGCCGTTCATCCGATGCTGGAGAGGGGGTTGACGCGTCGACATCGCACGGTAGTGCGTTCCTGGCTGCTGGGCCGGGCATGACAAAAGCCCCGGAGTTCCGCGTAGTTCTGCGGTTCTCCGGGGCTCTGTGGTCGGGCTGACAGGATTTGAACCTGCGACCCCTTGACCCCCAGTCAAGTGCGCTACCAAGCTGCGCCACAGCCCGTTGTTCTGCACTCTCGCGCAGGCAACTCCCCCATCTTAGCCCCACTCTCGCGCCGTTCGCGAACCGGGTGAGCGCCGGGCGTTGCGTGGTGTCGGAGGCGCGGCGTAGCGTCACCTGCATGGCGACGATCACGACAGAGGTGGCGACGAACGCCCGGTGGGATGACGTTCAGCACGCGCTCACCGGGGGTGGTGATGGTGCCAGCTGCCAGTGCATCTGGCCGATGCTGAGCAACAAGGAGTGGAATGAGACGACCACGCCGCAGCGCGTCGAGATGCTGCGCGATGAGATCGAGGCGGGCCCTCCGCCCGGCCTGATCGCCTACGTCGATGGCGACGCAGCCGGGTGGATTCGGATCGGGCCACGCACCAAGCAGCAGCGGGTCCCGCGCACGCGCATGATCGCGGCAGCATCGGCTGAGCCTTTCGACGACGAATCGGTGTGGGCGGTCACGTGCTTCGTGGTCCGTCGCGAACACCGAGGCTCCGGCCTCAACCTCGAACTGCTGCGCGCCGCGGTTGACTTCGCGCGAAGCTCGGGAGCTCGACTCATCGAGGGGTACCCCGTCGACACCCGCGGCGAGAAGAAGCGCGCGAATGACCTGTTCCACGGCATGCTCACCACATTCCTGGCTGCAGGCTTCGAAGAGAAGGCCGAGCTGAAGCCGGGACGCACCCTCGTGGCACTGGAGCTCTCCGAGTGACGGAAGAGACAGAGCTGCCCTCATCCATGGGCAACGTCGCACGCAGAGAGCTGGCTCTGCAGGGACTCACCCGTCTCGAGCAGTTCGACGGAATGTCCGAGAGCGCACTGCTCGCGATTCACGGAGTGGGCCCGAAGGCCCTCCGCATCCTGCGCGAGCATCTCGAATCCCGCGGCTCGACTCTCAGACCGTGAGCGACCGCTACCGTGGGTGACATGAGCGACGAGAACCCGACCATCGAAGACCCCGAGCTGGGCACCCTCACGCGCGCGACGACGAAGCTGACTGATGGAACCGTGCTGACCCACGACTGGTACGCCGGCGGCACGGTCATCAACGGTGAACCCCTCGACCTCATGATCGAAGGAACCGACGCCGATGAGGCGGCCGCTCTGCTCCCCCACGTGCATGAGACGATCGCAGCCCTCGGCGTTCTTCGACGTCTGGCTACGGATGCCGTCGTGGCCGCCTTCAGCAACGTCACCCCCGAGCAGCACGAGCTCGACGACGCGGCATCCGACCTCAGCCTCGAGACGCTCGAGGCTTCAGCCGACGGCACCGTCGTGCTCCACCTCATCGATACCTGCGGCCAGCACTTCCCCGAGGGATACTGGCCCGCTGTCCACCTCGGGACCGACGGTCAGATCACCCAGGTCACCGTCGAGTCCTGAGCGCGTCTGGCGCCGTTCGATCCCGCCCTACGATGGGGAGATGCAGCGCCGCCGTCAGCTTGATCCGCTCCAGTGGGCATTCCTGCCTTACATCGCGGTCTCGGTGACCCACGTGGTGCTGCTGGGTCTCGACAGCCCTGCGGCCGGGCCGACCAAGCTGCTTCTGATGCCCCTGCTCGCCGTGCCGGTGCTGGTGTCGCTGCCCCGGATCCGGGAGCGCGCCGCGCAGGCATTGATTCTCGTGGCGCTCGCGTTCTCATGGCTCGGTGACAGCGCGGGCGCGGTCTTTCCTGCAGCGCCGGAGGTACCGCTGATGCTGATGTTCTTCGGCATCGCGCATCTCGCATACATCGCTCTTTTCATCCGTCACCTCGCTGTGCGTCGGATGCAGTGGTGGGCGCTCGTCTACGCCGGATGGTGGGTGGCGATGATGACTCTCGTGGGGCCCCATGCCGGTGGGCTGCTGATCGCGGTCGCGATCTACGGCGTCGTTCTCGGTGCTACAGCGGCCCTGTCGACACGATGCCATCCGCTGGTTGCGATCGGTGGCGCTTTCTTCCTCGCGAGCGACACCCTCCTGGCCCTCCGACTTTTCCTTCCCGGCTCGCTCCCTGCCTGGAGCAGCCCTGCCATCATGGCCACGTACGCGACAGGACAGGGCCTGATCGTCGTCGGCGCCCTGATCGCACTGAGAAAGCGAGGCGCCTGATGGCCGATGCCGCACGGGTCGACAGCTGGCTCTGGGCGATCCGCGTGTACAAGACGCGCTCAGCGGCGACCACCGCATGCCGCGCAGGGCATGTGCGTGTGAACGGCGACAAGGTGAAGGCCGCTCAACACGTGCGCATCGGCGACGAACTGCGTGTGCGGATCGCCGGTTTCGATCGGATTCTGATTGTCCGCCAGCTGCTCGTCAAGCGCGTGGGCGCGCCGGTCGCGGCCCTCGCCTACGAGGATCGCACACCGGAGCGCGAGCCTCAGGCCGCTCTGGGATTGCGCGATCGGGGAGCGGGGCGCCCCACCAAGCGGGAGCGACGCGACATCGACAAGCTGCGGGGCCGAGGATATGAGGATGATGGAATATTCCCTGGCTGACACTGTGTTGAGTCGAACATACCTTCTAAACTGAGAGCATGACTCAGCGCACCGATCTCGACCTCGATCTCGAGGAGCGCCGCAGGCTCCTCGACGAGTGGGTCGCCACACGGCGCCAGATCGCTGCTCTCGAAGCCAAGTCTTACGCGCTCCTCGTCGAGCGCATCAGCGTGCACGACGCCGATGTCTCCGAGAGCCCTCACCACCGCGATGCGATCTACAGATCGATGATTGCGGAGTACTCCGCGGCAGGGCACATTCCGAAGGGCTCTGTCGAGTACGCCTTCACGGATGCGCGCACACTGACACGAGCGCTTCCCGCCGTGCATGCCACGTTCGCTGCGGGGGCCATCACCGCGCGGCACGTCCGTGAGATCGTGCGAGCAAGCGAGATCGTCGACGATGCCATCCGCGACGGACGCGTGGAGCCCGCCACCATGAGCCTCTACGAGACGGCCGTGCTGGTTGTCGCCGAGCACGACACGGCGCAGCGGACGAAGATCCATGCCCGCCAGGTGGCGGCGGCTCTCGTCGGCGAGACCGTTGTCGAACGGCAGCGCCGCTTCGCGGCCGAGCGCTGTGTGACGGTCAAGTCGGTCGACGACGGACTGGCGGTGCTCACAGCGGTTCTTCCCGAGTGGGTCGCCGTGGCGATCTCCGATCGTCTCACGCGAATGGCACGTCACATCGCGCGCACTCGCGGCGAACGGGAGCCCATCCTCGAGTCACTCGACGACGACTGCGAGAACGCGCTCCACCTCTCCGATCTCTCCCCCGAAGACCCCCGGTACGACGCCTACTTCGAGGCCGGAGTGATCGCTGCCGACGGCACCTTCGTCACCGATCCGCTCACCGGCCTGATCGACCCGCTGACCGATCCGGCGAGTCCCGACCTCGAGCACCTTTCCGGCGATACCCGCACGTTCGATCAGATCCGCGCCGATCTGCTGTCCGATCTGCTGCTCTCCTCGGATCCGAGCGAAGCGAACGGCGCAGGGCTCGAGAACGTCTCGGCCCGCATTCAGGTCACGGTCGCTGCGAGCACCCTCGCCGGAGATGACGATCGACCCGCCGAACTCGACGGACACGGCCCACTCGATCCCGATGTCGCGCGCGGACTCGCGGGGCGCTGCACCGGATGGTCACGCCTGTTCCTCAGCAGCACCGGCCTGGTGACAGAGACCGACGCATACTCCCCCACGGAGCAGATGCGGCGCTTCCTCCGAGCACGAGATCAGCACTGCAGATTCCCTGGATGCCGGATGCCGGTGCACCGCTGCGAGATCGACCACAACCACGACCACGCTCGCGGTGGCCGAACACGCATCGACAACCTCAGTCACTTCTGCACGACGCATCATTCGCTCAAACACCCCGACATCGATGAGCGGCATCGGTGGAAGGCCCGCCAGACTCCCGATGGGAGTATCACCTGGACCAGTCCGCTCGGCCGAGATTACGTCGACCCACCTCGTCGTCGGGTGATGTTCGTCTGAACGCAGCGACGCGCTGTATCCATCAGGCCTGTTGCGGCAGCACGCCCAACAGCCAGCCGGCCGAGAGCACCTGCGCGGCGCCCGCCGCGACGACGCGGTTCTGCAGCTCGCGGTCGCTCGTGACGGCGACGACATACTGTCCCGCCCGCGATCGACGCTCGACCTCCGCGACGATCGTGTCGTCACCCGCGGCCTCAGCACGCACAACCGAGACGCCCCCGGCTGGGAGCAGCTCGGGGGCCATCGCATCTGCACCAGCACCAGCACCAGCACCAGCACCAGCACCAGCACCAGCACCAGCACCAGCACCAGCAGACGATGACGGCGACGGCGCGGAGATCCCGCGCGCCTTCCCTTCGACGACGAGTGCGACCTCCGGGAACCAGAGCGTCCCGTCTATCCCGAGATCAGACGCCGGCACGGCGACCCCGTCCAGGCGCGAAGCGAGACGAGTCGCCGCGCCCGCGCGATCCTTCCACCAGCCGTCGGGCACTGAGCCGACCACGTTCGCGGCATCGACGACGAGCGCCGGGCGAACCTCGAGCAGGGCGCGAAGAGCAGGCCATGCGTTGCCGAAACCGGGGTGCAACGGTCGCGAGTCGACCTCGTCGACCGGCACCCACTCGAGCGCCACGCTCTCGGGGTCATTGATCACCGGTTCGAACGGGCGCACCACATCGGCGATGACGGTCGTGTATGACCACACGTCGAGGTCGAGCACACTGGTGAACCGTGGCCGCACGGAACCATCGGGCACCCCCGCCTCCTCCTGTGCCTCACGCACAGCACCCTCGATCGCGCTCTCACCCTCGTGCATCGCGCCACCGGGCAGGCCCCACGTACCCCCGAAGTGGCTCCATGAGACGCGGTGCTGCAGCAGGATTCCGCGCGCGGGGTCGAAGGCGAGCAGACCGGCGGCGCCGAAACGTCCCCAGTACTTCTCCCCCGACGCGGCGACCACCCAGGCGTCACCCGGGTTCCGGGGCCCATCGGGGCGGCGGGGCTCACCTGGGGCAGGAGGTACGACAGTCACCCCTTCAGCCTGTCACAGCATCCGGGCGTCGGCATGCATCCGGGTCACACGAGGGAACAGCTGTTCACTCGTGCGACCCGGCTGCGGATCAGCGCTGACGCTTCTCGCGCACCCGCATGTTGATGACGATGGGCGTTCCGTCGAACTCGTACAGCTCGCGCAGGCGACGCTGGATGAATCGACGGTACCCGGGGTCGAGGAACCCGGTCGTGAACAGCACGAACGTCGGCGGACGAGTCGATGCCTGCGTGCCGAACAGGATGCGCGGCTGCTTGCCTCCGCGCAGCGGGTGCGGGTGCTCGGCGACCAGCTCGGCGAGGAACGCGTTGAACTTGCCCGTGGGAATGCGACGGTCCCAGTTCGTGAGCGCGGTCTCGAGCGCGGGCACCAGCTTGTCGAGGTGACGGCCGGTCTTCGCCGAGATGTTCACGCGCGGAGCCCAGGCGACGTGCGCCAGGTCCTGCTCGATCTCGCGCTCGAGGTAGCGGCGACGATCGGCATTCTCGAGATCGTCGTCGTTCAGACGATCCCACTTGTTGAACGCGAGCACGAGCGCACGACCGGACTCGAGCACCAGGTCGATGATGCGGACGTCCTGCTCGCTGATCGACTCGGACACGTCGAGGACGACGACACCGACCTCGGCCTTCTCGAGCGCGGCTGACGTACGCAGCGAGGCGTAGAAGTCGGCACCCTGCGCCATGTGCACGCGGCGACGGATGCCGGCGGTGTCGACCAGACGCCACAGCTTGCCGCCGAGCTCGACGATCTCATCGACCGGATCGCGGGTGGTTCCTGCGAGGTCGTTGACGACCACGCGCTCTTCGCCGGCGGCCTTGTTGAGCAGCGACGACTTGCCGACGTTCGGGCGACCGAGGATCGCGACGCGACGCGGTCCGCCGATCTCCGCCTTCGCGACGGCCGAGACATCGGGGAGCGTCTTCAACAGCTCATCGAGCAGGTCGGCCACACCACGACCGTGGATGGCCGAGACGGGGTGCGGCTCGCCGAGACCGAGGTTCCACAGGGCTGCCGCTTCGGGCTCCTGACGGGCGTCATCGATCTTGTTCGCGACGAGGAAGACGGGCTTGCCGCTCTTGCGCAGCATCTTCACGACATGCTCGTCGGTCGACGTGGCGCCGACCATCGCATCGACGACGAACAGCACGACGTCGGCGAGGTCGATCGCGACCTCTGCCTGCGCGGCGACCGAGCGGTCGATGCCTCGCGCGTCGGGCTCCCAGCCTCCGGTGTCGACGAGCGAGAAGCGACGGTCGGCCCACTCGGCCTTGTACGTCACGCGGTCGCGGGTCACACCGGGTGTGTCCTCGACGACGGCCTCACGGCGTCCGAGGATGCGGTTCACGAGCGCCGACTTGCCGACGTTCGGGCGACCGACGATCGCGACGACCGGCAGTGCGGGGAAGAACTGGATGCCGTCCTCGCCCATCGTGATGCCGGCGAGCAGCGCGGCATCTTCATCGTCGAGGTCGTAGTCGGCGAGGCCCGCGCGCAGTGTCTCGGCACGCGCTTCGGCGAGCTGCTCGTCGAGCTGCGCCATCTTCTCGGCGAGCTGGTCGGGGCCGCCTTCGTATTCGTCGTCAGCCATGGTGTACTCCTCGGGTTCGTTCGATCACCGCGAGGACGGCGTCGATGGTCTGTGTGAAATCGAGCTCCGTCGAATCGACGACCTCGACGCCTTCGGCGGCGTTCAGGAAGTCGACGACGGCGCTGTCTGAAGCGTCGCGCTTGTGCAGTGCGGCCGCGACGGTCTCGGCGTTCTCGCCGGCGAGTTCGCCGGCGCGTCGTGCGGCGCGCACCTCGGGCGCAGCCGTGAGAAGGATGCGCACCGGGGCGTCCGGTGCCACCACGGTGGTGATGTCGCGCCCCTCGACGACGACAGCCGGGTAGGGCGCCTCGGCCACGAGGGTGCGGAACAGACGGTTCACCTGGTCGCGCACCTCGGGAACGCGGGCGACGCCGCTGACGGCGCCCGAGACGGTGGGTTCGCGGATCGCGTCCGTGACGTCCACGTCGCCGACCCGCACCGTGCGATCGTCGGGGTCGAGACCGAGGCGCACAGGGAAATCCGCGACCGCGTCGAGCACCGCGGCAGCATCCGCCGTGTCGGCCCCTCGATCGAGCACGTGCCAGGCGAGAGCGCGATAGGCCGACCCCGTGTCGAGGTAGCCGAAGCCCAGAGCGCGGGCGACCGCCTTCGACACACTGGACTTGCCGGAACCGGCGGGCCCATCGATCGCGATGAAGTCAGTCATTGGTGGTACCTGCAATCCGCCAGCCGCGTTCCTGGAGTCCGGTGATCGCGCCGTGCAGCGCTGCGGGCTCGACACTGATCTCGGCGAGGCCGAACTGTGCACCCGGTGAGTGTTCGAGACGAAGATCCTCGACGTTGACGCCGAGCTCTCCGAGCTCGCCGAACAGACGGCCGAGCTGGCCGGCGGTGTCGTCGATCATCACGACGAGCGACTCGAACCGCTGGTTCTGTCCGTGCTTTCCGGGGAGCCGCTCGACGCCGTCGTTCCCCTGTCGGATCGTCTCGGCGACCACGCGCCGAGCGCCGGGAGCTTCGGGCTCGCGCAGCGCGTCGGACACCTGACGCAGATCGGATGCCAGGGCGTCGAGGATCTCGACCACGGGCGCGGCGTTCGCGCCGAGGATCTGCACCCAGAGCTCAGGGGCCGATGCGGCGATGCGCGTCGTGTCGCGCACGCCCTGGCCGGAGAGGCGCAGCGCGCCCTCATCCGCCTCGGCGAGCCGTCCGGCAAGAAGGCTGGCGATCACCTGCGGAACATGTGAGGTGAGGGCAACGGAGCGGTCGTGCTCCTCCGGAGTCATCTCGAGGGGCATCGCTCCGACATCGAGAGCCAGCGCCTCGACGAGCGCGAGATCCGCTGCCTTGGTGTCGGCATCACGGCACACGACCCACGGGCGTCCGATGAACAGGTCTGCGCGAGCGGAGATCGCCCCGCCCCGCTCTCGTCCGGCGAGCGGGTGCGAGCCGATGTAGCGCGTCAGGTCGACTCCGCGCCTCTGCAGGCTGTGGAAGGGCTCGAGCTTGACGCTCGCCACGTCAGTGACGACGGCGTGCGGAAAACGAGCCAGTTCGGACTCGATGACATCTGCAGTGACGTCCGGCGGCACGGCGACCACGATCAGCACCGGCGAGTCGTCGTCGGCAGCCGAGCGACCGGCTCCGTAGTCGATCGCGAGGCGCAGCTGAGCCGGCGACGTGTCGGCGAGCACCACATCGACGCCCTTGGCGCGGAGCGCATGACCGATGCTCGCACCGAGCAGACCGGCGCCGACAACACGAACGGTGCCCGAGAGCCTGGCGGCGATTCGCGGCGCGACAGAACTCCGAGCCCCCGTGGGCGCACTCGTCGTATCGGTCACTCGTTCTCCTGTTGCTCGCCTGGCGCCTCGGCGACACCGGAATCACGGCGCGACAGAGTCAAGAGTGCGCCGAGTTCGATTTTAGTCAGTTCGCGGGTCTTCCCAACCGGGAGGGTTCCCAGGTGCAGCGGACCGAACTGACGGCGCACGAGTTCGGTCACGGGGTGGCCGACGGCAGCCAGCATCCTTCTGACGATCCTGTTGCGACCGGAGTGCAGTGTCAGCTCGACGAGACTGGACCCGCGCGAGGTGTCGAGCAGCCGCGCCTTGTCTGCCGCGATCGGGCGGTCGTCCAGATCGATGCCCTTGGTGAGCTTCGAGATCGTCTGGGCTGTCACCTCGCCCTCGACCTTCGCGATGTACACCTTGGTGACACCGAAAGACGGGTGAGCGAGCACGTGCGCGAGGTCGCCGTCGTTCGTCAGGACGAGCAGACCGCTGGTCTCGGCATCGAGTCGCCCGACGTTGTAGAGGCGCTCCTCGTAGTCGTCGGTGAAGACGCGCAGATCGGGCCGGCCGTTCTCGTCGCGAAGGCTGCTGACCACTCCGGTCGGCTTGTTCAGCATCACGTACCGCTTCGTCACGTCGAGCTGAACCGCGGTGCCGTCCACGTCGATGAGGTCGGTCTCCGGGTCCACGCGGCGACCGAGCTCGGTGACGGTCTCTCCGTTCACCCGGATCCGTCCCTCGACGATGTACTGCTCGATCACGCGTCGTGAGGCCACGCCCGCCGCCGACAGCACCTTCTGCAGGCGGATGCCCTCTGGTGTCTCGAAGCCGCTCATCGGATGGTCCCTTCGTCGAAACTGAATCTGTGCATCGTGTCCGCGCGACCCGACGACTTCGGACGAGCGGGTTCCACCGAGGTCATCGGATGGTCCCTTCGTCGAAACCGTCTGCGCCGTCGTCGAGAAGAGGAGAGATCGGCGGCAGATCGTCGAGCGAGTTGATGCCCAAGTGCTGCAGGAGCGCGTCGGTGGTGCCGTAGTTGATCGCGCCGGTCTCGGAGTCCGCAAACAGCTCGGTGATGAGACCTCGAGCGAGAAGAGTGCGCACGACCGAGTCGACGTTCACCGCGCGGATAGACGCCACCTGGCTGCGTGTGACCGGCTGCTTGTATGCGATCACGGCGAGCGTCTCGAGCGCCGCCTGAGAGAGTCGCGCAGGTGCCTGTCCGCCGACGAACTCCGCGACGACATCGTCGTGATCCTCGCGCACGTAGAGGCGCCATCCGCCTCCGACCTCGCGCAGTTCGAAACCACGACGCGGGCCATGCCCCTTGCCGTCGTAATCGTCGACCAGAGTCTCGATCGTCTGCCGTACTGCCGCCACCGGCGAGCCGACTGCCGCGGCGAGGGCGACGAGACCGATCGGCTCGTCGATGATCAGCAGGATCGCCTCGATGCGCTCGGACAGCGGAGACTCCCGCACGGTTGCATCGGTCGCGGATTCGGTCACGTCATCGGTCATAGTCGGCTCCCAGCGATGCGAGTGTCTCGTCCGACCAGGAGTCGGCTGCCCAGCGCAGCGTCAGCTCGCCGAGCGGTTCCAGTTGTTCGAATGAGAGGGCGGCGTGCCGGTAGAGCTCCAGCACGGAGATGAACCGCGCGACGACGATCCCCGGCTCGCTCACACCCGCGACGAGCTCGCGGAAGCTCACCGACTCCGCGGCGCGGAGCAGGGTGACGACGATCGCGGCCTGTTCGCGGATGCTGACGAGCGGCGCGTGCAGATGATCGAGGCCGACATGTGGGATCTCTCTCGGCGCGAAGGCCAGAAGTGCGAGGGCGGCGAAATCGTCGACGCTGAGCGACCAGACGAGCTCTGGCGTCTTCCGCCGGTGCTTCTCGTCGAGCCTGGCCGCGCGCACATGACGCCGGTCCTCGCGCTGCAGGCACCGGGCGAACCAGGCGGACACCTCCTTGAAGGCGCGATACTGCAGGAGGCGCGCGAAGAGAAGGTCTCGGGCCTCGAGCAGTGCGACGGCCTCGGCATCCACCAGCTCACCCTGCGGCAGGAGCCCTGCCACCTTCATGTCGAGCAGCGTCGCCGCGACCACCAGGAACTCCGACGCCTGGTCGAGTTCCTCGTCGTCGTCGAGCTCCTTGAGGTACGCGATGAACTCGTTCGTGACTGCGCTCAGGGAGACCTCGGTGATGTCCATCTCGTGCTTCGAGATGAGGTTCAGCAGCAGATCGAACGGGCCGTCGAAGTTCGACAGTGAGACGCGGAATCCGGCCTCCGAGACGGAGGCTTCTCCCGTGACCTCGGGATCGCGCTCCGCGGCGGCGTCGACAGGCCCGATGGACTCTGCGGGTGAGACGGACTGAGCTGGCGAGACGGACTCTGCCGGGGTGTCTGACGGCTCGAGCTCAGGCGACAGCGCCACGGGTGACCAGCTCCCGCGCCAGCCGCAGGTAGGCCTGCGCGGCAGCGTGCTCCGGAGCGAACTCGGTGATCGGCACGCCGGAGACCGAGGCGTCGGGGAACTTGACCGTGCGACCGATCACGGTCTCCAGGACGTCGTCGCCGAATGCCTCGACCACACGCTCGAGAACCTCGCGCGAGTGCAGCGTGCGCGGGTCGTACATGGTGGCGAGAAGGCCGTCCATCGTGATCGACGGGTTCAGCCGGTCCCGCACCTTGTCGATGGTCTCGATCAGGAGGGCCACGCCGCGAAGCGCGAAGAACTCGCACTCGAGCGGGATGATGACGCCATGAGCCGCAGTCAGTGCGTTCACCGTGAGCAGGCCGAGCGAGGGCTGGCAGTCGATCAGGATGACGTCGTACTCCCCCGCCACCTGACGGAGAACACGGGCGAGGATCGTCTCGCGGGCGACCTCGTTCACGAGGTGCACCTCGGCGGCGGACAGGTCGATGTTCGCGGGCATCACGTCGAGACCGTCGACCCCTGAGGGGACGATCGCCTCATGCGCGTCGCGCTTGGTGTCGAGCAGCAGGTCGTACACGGTCGGCACGTCATGTGTCTGGATGCCGAGACCGGCCGACAGCGCGCCCTGGGGGTCGAAGTCGACGGCCAGCACCTTGCGCCCGTATTCAGCGAGGGCCGCAGCGAGGTTGATCGCGGTCGTCGTCTTGCCGACGCCGCCCTTCTGGTTGCACAGCGCGATGATGCGTGCGGGCCCGTGCGAGGCGAGCGGTTCAGGGGTCGCGAAGCCGTGATAGGGACGCCCGGTGGGTCCCATGGGGGTGTCGTCGTTCTTCGACGTTTTCGCCCTGGACTTCGCCGCGTTCTCAGCCACCGATTCTCCTGCTCTTTCGTGCTCGGTCGAGTCTACCGATCGCCTGGCGGGATCACTGCCTCAGCCCCGGCGATCCCGCGATTTCGCCGCGGTGCCGCGATCTCAGCGGGCGCGCGGATGAGAAGTGGCGTAGATGTCCCGCAGGGTGTCGACCGATACGTGCGTGTAGATCTGCGTCGTCGCGACCGAGGCGTGTCCGAGCAGCTCCTGCACGACGCGCACGTCGGCACCGCCCTGCAGCAGGTGCGTCGCGAACGAGTGCCTCAGCGTGTGCGGCGACACCTCCACGGTGATGTGCGCGTGCTCCGCGGCCGCGCGGATGACGAGCCATGCGCTCTGCCGTGACAGCGGGGCACCGCGAGCACCGAGGAAGAGCCGGGCCGATGCCCGCCCCTTCGCCGCGAGACCTGGGCGGACGCGGGTGAGATACGCATCCACCGCGTCGCGGGCGAATGAGCCGATCGGCACGATGCGCTCCTTCGACCCCTTGCCCCGAAGGCGCAGCACGTCGCCGTGAGCGAGGTCGTCGACGTCGAGTCCGACCGCCTCGGACACCCGGGCGCCGGTCGCATAGAGCAGTTCGAGCAAAGCCCTGTCGCGGATCCCTATCGGCTCTTCGGCACTGGGCGCGCCGAGCAGGCGCTCGACCTGGTCGATCGTCAGCGCCTTGGGGAGGCGACGAGGGGCCTTGGGTGGACGAAGACGCCCGCTCGGATCATCCTGTTCGATGCCTTCGCGCGCCAGGAAGCGGTGCCACCCGCGCACCGACGACTGCAGTCGCGCGAGACTGGTCGCAGCGGGGGCGGGATCGGCACCCGATCGATCGGCGACGAACCGCCCGACGACGGCCGCGCTGATCTGCGCCGTGTCGGTGACCCCGTCGGCTTCCAGCCACTCGAGGTAGCCACCGAGATCGCGGCGATAGGCGGCGATCGTATGCCCGCTGAGACCGCGCTCGATCGTGACGTGACGCAGATACGTGTCCAGCGCACGGTCGAGCTGCATCCTCAGCTCCGGTCGCGCAGCCTCTGGGCGGCGGCGAGCACGCCGATGCCGAGGATGCCGTTGCGCATCCGCCCGTCGAGAACCGCCCCGACCGCCGCGTCGAGCGGAACCCACTCGACGCGGATGTCGGCCTCTTCGTCCTCGCGCGCATGCGCGTCCTGCGCCGCCGAGACGCCGCTCGCGAGGAAGACGTGGATGAGCTCGTCGTTTCCGCCAGGGGTCGTCCACGACGACACGAGCGGCTCCCAGTGCGCAGCGACCAGGTCGGCCTCTTCGGCGAGCTCGCGTCGAGCGGCCTCGAGCGGCTCCTCGCCTGCGACATCGAGCAGACCGGCGGGAAGCTCCCAGTCACGGTGACGGATCGGATGCCGGTACTGCTGGATCAGCAGCACCCGCCCCGCGTCATCCAGGGCGACGATCGCGACGGCGCCCGTGTGCGCGACATACTGACGGCGGATCTCGCCGTCGCCGTAGCGCACCCGGTCGTCGCGGACGTTCCAGACGGCGCCCTCGTACGCGAGATCGCTGCGGAGCACTTCCGGTTCGAAGGGCTCGTCGCGCAGGTCATCGAATTCAGGCATCGGCTTCGACGAACTCAGGCATCGGCTTCGACGTCGAACAGCTCACTCGAGCGGTGACGCTCGATCGCTGCTCCGACCAGTCCGCGGAACAGCGGGTGCGGGGCGGTCGGACGCGAGCGGAGTTCGGGGTGCGCCTGCGTCGCGATGTAGTACGGGTGCACATCGCGCGGCAGCTCGACGTACTCGACCAGATCGAGCTCGGGGTTCAGGCCCGAGAACACGAGACCGGCCTCGGAGAGCCGCGCACGGTAGGCGTTGTTGACCTCGTAGCGGTGACGGTGGCGCTCCGACGCCTCGGGCGCGCCGTACAGCTCGCGCGCCAGGGATCCCTCGGCGAGTGCTGCCTGGTACAGCCCCAGACGCATGGTGCCGCCGAGGTCGCCACCGTCGAGGATCTCGACCTGCTCGGCCATCGTGGCGATGACGGGCTCGGTGGTCTGCGGGTCGAACTCGCTCGATGATGCCTCGGTGATGCCGGCGACATCGCGGGCGTACTCGATGACCATGCACTGCAGGCCGAGGCAGAGGCCGAGGGTCGGGATGCCCTGCTCGCGCGCGAACTTCAGCGCGCCCAGCTTGCCCTCGATGCCGCGGATGCCGAAGCCACCGGGAACGCAGATGCCGTCGAGCTCGCCGAGCTGCTCCTTCGCACCCTCAGGGGTCTCACAGCGGTCCGACGGGATCCAGCGGATGTTGACCTTGGTCTCCTGTGCGAAGCCGCCGGCCTTGAGCGCCTCCGTCACGGAGAGGTAGGCGTCGGGCAGGTCGATGTACTTGCCGACCAGACCGATGGTCACCTCGTGCTTGGGGTTGTGCACGGCGTGCAGCACCTTGCTCCAGCGCGTCCAGTCGACCTCTTCTGCGGCCTTCTGGTCGAGACCGAGGCGGCGCACGATGTACGAGTCGAGGCCCTGGTCGTTGAGCGTCGACGGGATATCGTAGATGCTCGGCAGGTCGACCGTGTTGATGACACCCTCGGCGTCGACGTCGCACATGAGAGCGATCTTGTTGCGGTTGCTCTCGCTGACCGGACGATCGCTGCGCAGCACGAGCGCGTCGGGCTGGATGCCGACCTGGCGGAGGGCGGCGACGGAGTGCTGCGTCGGCTTGGTCTTCTGCTCGCCGGATGCCCCCATGAACGGGACGAGCGACACGTGCACGAAGAAGACGCTGTCGCGGCCGAGCTCGTGACGCAGCTGGCGTGCCGACTCGAGGAACGGCTGCGATTCGATGTCGCCGACCGTGCCGCCGACCTCGGTGATGATCACGTCAGGACGCGGGTCCTCGGTCGCCTGCAGACGCATGCGGCGCTTGATCTCGTCGGTGATGTGCGGGATGACCTGCACGGTGTCGCCGAGGTACTCGCCGCGGCGCTCGCGGGCGATCACCTGCGAGTAGATCTGGCCGGTCGTGACGTTGGCGGCCTCAGACAGGTTGATGTCGAGGAAGCGCTCGTAGTGCCCGATGTCGAGGTCTGTCTCGGCGCCGTCGTCCGTGACGAAGACCTCGCCGTGCTGGAACGGGTTCATGGTGCCCGGATCGACGTTCAGATACGGGTCGAGCTTCTGCATCACGACGCGGAGTCCGCGGGCCGTGAGGAGGTTGCCGAGGCTTGCGGCAGTGAGCCCTTTACCCAAAGACGAAACGACACCACCCGTCACAAAGATGTGCTTGGTCGTGTCGTTCTTGGGCCCCGCAGAAGAAGAGTTCATCACGGGCTTCGATCCTATCAGGAGGTGGGGGTGCCGAGGCTGAGAAGTTCTCGGGCGTGGGTGATCGCGGCATCCGAATCGGTCAATCCGGACAGCAGTCGAGCCATCTCGGCCTCGCGCTCCTGACCCTCGAGACGACGGACACTCGATGCGGTGACTGCTCCGTCGTTGGATTTGACGACCGAGAGATGGTTGGTGGCGAACGCGGCGACCTGAGCCAGATGAGTGACTGCGATCACCTGCGACTTCTCTGCAAGTCGGGCGAGTCGGCGGCCGACCTCGATGGCTGCCGCACCGCCGATGCCGGCATCGACCTCGTCGAACACGAAGGTGGGCACAGGGTCTGTTCCGGCGATGACGACCTCGATCGCGAGCATGACCCGCGAGAGCTCACCACCCGACGCGCCCTTGCCGACGGATCGAGGTTCGGCTCCCGGGTGCGGGGCGAGCAGGATCGCGACATCGTCACGACCGTGAGCGCTCTCCGTGCCCGGTGTCACCGCGACCTCGAGGGTCGCGTCGGGCATCGCGAGGGCATGCAGCTCCTCGCTCACGGCGACCCCGAGACGCGCGGCGGCCTCGGTGCGCTCCGCCGTCAGGGCCTCAGCACGTGCATCGAGATCGGTGCGGGCGGCATCACGCTCGGCTTCGAGGCGATCGAGCCGCTCGCCGTCGTCGTCGAGCTCAGCGAGCCGCGTCGACCCCGTCTGCCAGAGCTCGAGAGCCTCGTCCAGCGAACCGTGCGCACGAATGAGCGTGCCCAGGGCTGCGCGGCGCTCTTCGACAGCCGCCAGCTCGTGCGGTCCTGTCTCATCGAGGTCGGCGAGGTATGCCGAGAGCTGCCCCGCGACATCGGCGATGCGGTAGCCGATATCGGCGAGGGCGGCCGAGATGTCGGTGAGCGCGGCGTCGGAGACGCGCTCGAGCGCGCGACGCGCTTCGGCGATCAGAGCCGATGCATCCGGTTCGCCTTCTTCGCTCGAGAGCGCGCTGTGCGCGAGTGACGCGGCGAGGCGCAGCTCCTCGGCGTTCGCCAGACGTTCTGCCCGTGCGGACAGCTCGACGTCCTCCCCGGGTTCGGGGGCAGCGGCTTCGATGAGTGCCAGCGCTTCACGGAGACGCGATGCCTCTTCGGCACGGCGGTCGCGGTTCTCGGTGATGTCGGCGATCTCGGCGTCCAGCTCGCGCCACCGGGCGAACGACGATGCGTAGGCGTCCAGCGCCTCGGCGATCGGCGCACCTCCGAAGCGGTCGAGGGCATCGCGCTGCGCCGCGGAGGAGCGCAACCTCAGCTGTTCGGACTGGCCGTGCACGACGACCAGCTCCTCGGCCAGAGCCGACAGCACTCCCGCCGGCGCCGCGCGTCCGCCGACGCTCGCGCGGCTGCGGCCCTCGGCACTCAGCGTGCGGGAGACGTACAGCTCGGCGACACCGGACCCCGCAGGCTCCAGCTCTCCACCGGCATCCGAGACGATGTCGGCGACGTCGCCCGTCTCAGGCACGATCCACACGCCGGCGACGGATGCCTGGGCTGCACCCGCTCGAACGGCTCCGGAGTCGGCGCGCTGCCCGAGCAGCAGGCCGAGGCCGGTCACGACCATCGTCTTGCCCGCACCGGTCTCACCCGTGATCGCGGTGAATCCGGCACCGAGGGGCAGCACGGCGTCGGCGATCACGCCGAGCCCCTGCATCCGCATCTCCTCGATCACGAAGCCGCCCCCTGTCCGCGCCATCCGGCGACCGGCAGCTGGAACTTGCGCACCAGACGGTTGGTGAACTCGGTGGGATGCAGGCGCGCGAGGCGCACCGGACGCGAGGACTTGCGCACCACGACCCGTGCGCCAGGAGGCAGGTCGTGGGAGCGGCGGCCGTCGCACCAGAGGATGCCGGCACCAGAGGTGCCCTCGAGCATCTCGATGGCCACGGCAGCGTCGGGGCTGACGACGAGAGGCTTGGCGAACAGAGCATGAGCTGACAGGGGCACGACCGCGATGGCTTCGACGCTGGGCCAGATGACCGGCCCGCCCGCCGAGAAGTTGTAGGCCGTCGACCCGGTCGGCGTGGACACGACCATGCCGTCGCAGCCGAAGCTCGACAGGGGCAGACCGTCGATCTCGAGCACGACCTCGATCATGCGCTCGCGGCTGGCCTTCTCGACCGTGGCCTCGTTGAGCGCGAAGGTCTCGTACACGACGGCGCCGTCGACGTCTTTGACGCGCACCGACAGCGCCAGGCGCTCTTCCACCTCGTAGTCGCGATCGATGACGCGTCGCACAGCGGCATCCATGTCGTCTCGATCGATCTCGGCGAGGAATCCGACGTGTCCCATGTTGATGCCGAGCACGGGTGCCGAGCAGCCGCGCACCAGTTCGGCGGCGCGCAGGATCGTGCCGTCTCCCCCGAGGACGATCGCGAGTTCGAGCTCGTCCTGCTGCACGGTCTCGCCGAGGATGTCGACGTCAGCGAAGTGCGGGTCGACCGCTCTCAGGTCACCGCTCTCATCGGGCGGGAGTACAGGCCGCGCACCGGCACCGCGGAGTTCGTCGATCACCTTGCGGGCCGCCTCGACAGTGGCCTCCCGGCCGGCATGGGCGACGACCAGGATGTTGCGCTCGTTCATCGTCTCCCTGCCAGTGCGTTGATGCGGTCTGACCATTCTGACGGATCGCTGCCTCGCGCCGGCGCGAGGTGCAGGAGATACTCCGAGTTGCCGTGCGTTCCGAGGATCGGCGAGGGCAGGATGCCGAGCATGCCCAGGCCGGCATCCCAGGCGCTCCAAGCCGTTCGTGCGACGGCATCCGCGCGCGTGGCCGGGTCGGTGACGAGTCCGCCGCGCACCGCGGTACGACCGACTTCGAACTGCGGCTTCACGAGCAGGACGATGTCTGCGCCGGCAGCGGCGACCCCCGCGACAGCGGGCAGCACGTGCTCGAGGGAGATGAAGGACAGGTCGCCGACGATGAGGTCGGGAGCGTCCGCTTCGCCCGTGACCTCCTGGAGATTCTCGGGAGTCATGTGACGGACGTTGTAGCCCTCGACGACCACGACGCCGGTGTCGGATGCCACGGCTGCGGCCATCTGGTCGTGGCCCACGTCGACGGCGAGCACGCGCCGCGCTCCGCGCTCACGAAGCACCTGGGTGAAGCCGCCGGTGGACGCGCCCATATCGAGCGCGAGGCGGCCGTCGGCAGAGATGCCGAATCCGTCGAGGGCGGCGATCAGCTTGTGCGCCCCACGACCGACGTAATGATCTGCGCCGGCGACAGTGATCTCCGCCGTGTCTGCGACAGATGTCGAGGCCTTCACCACGGGGCGGCCGTCGATGCTCACGAGACCGCCGGCGATGAGCGTGGCAGCATGCGTGCGCGAACGAGCGAGTCCTCGTGCGGCGAGGGCGGCATCGAGTCGCGTCATCGGGAGCCCGGCGCGTCGCGCTGGTCGAGCTTCGCGCCGCTGTCGAGGCGGCGCGACAGCTCTTCGTGAAGCCCGGAGTACGCGTCTGCTCTGGCAGCGAGAGGCTGCCCCTCGATCAGGCGCAGGCGACTCCACAGACCGTCGGTCGGTGCATTCGTCGTCTCATCACTCACGCCTCTACTGTACGCGGCGGCGCCGACACGTCGGCGGAGCCACGGCGGCGCGAAGGCGTCGGTCAGGGCCGGTGGAACGGGTCGTCGTAGAGACGCTCGGGCACGCGCAGCACGAATACCGGTGTTCCTGAGGCCCAGATCGCAGATGCGCCTGCCCGAAGCAGATCGATCTGCGACTCTCCCTCGGCGATGATCTCGACGTCGGCACCGACGACCCGCACGGATGCGCCGTTGACCGAGTGGACGCCGTCTTTCGACGTGACCTCCGGGTACGGCTGGTGCAGTTCGCGCAGGTCACTGAGGATGTACGTCGGACGCGACCCCTCCGGCGCGGCGAGTACGTGCTTCGGTCGGTCGATGCCGGTGAGCACGAGCGCGGAGTCGATGCCCGCGCGGACGGCTCCGAGGATGTCCGTGTCGAGACGGTCGCCGATGAACAGCGGCTTCTTCGCACCGAAGCGCTCTGTGGCCTCTTCGAAGATCGGCGTCTCAGGCTTGCCGGCGACGGTCGCGAGCCGACCGATTGCCGTGTGCACGGCAGACACGAGCGTGCCGTTGCCCGGGGCGACGCCGCGCTCGCGCGGGATCGTCCAGTCGGTGTTGGTGGCGATCCACGGGATGCCGCCATCCTCCTCGGGAACCTTCAGCGCGAAGGCCGCCTCGGCGAGATCCGTCCACGCGACCTCGGGGGCGAAGCCCTGCACGACCGCATCCGGAGCATCCTCGGCGCTACGAGTGACGGCGTAGCCCGCCTTCTCCGCCTCGTCGACGAGTCCCGCTCCGCCCACGATCAGAAGCGTGGCGGGTGGCGGGACGATTCCGGCGAGGAGCCGCATCGCAGCCTGCGGGCTGGTGATCACATCAGCGGGCGCGACGTCGAGGCCCAGGCTGCTCAGGTGCTCGGCGACCGACGCGTCTGTGCGAGATGCGTTGTTCGTGATGTACCCGAGCCGAGCAGTCGTCGCGGCGGCGTTGAGGCTCTCCACCGCATGCGGCAGAGCGCCCGGCCCCGCGTAGACGACGCCATCCAGATCCGCGAGCACGGCGTCCACGCCGTCGAGCGGGGTCCGCAGCGCAGGCTTCTTGGAGAACAGCCCCACTACGCCTCCTTCGACGAATCGGATGCTGTGAAGCCCTCGGTGGTCTCGTCGGCGCCATCGTCAGTGCCGGCAGCCGCGTCGCCTTCGCCGAGGAGCTCGCGGACCTCGTCGTCGATGGACGGCTCGGGCTCGACGTCAGCGTCGTCAGCCTGAGCGTCGTCAGCCTCGTCAGCCTCGTCGGCCTCGTCAGCGTCGTCGGCCTCGTCAGCAGCGTCAGCAGCGTCAGCAGCGTCAGCAGCGTCAGCAGCGTCAGCAGCGTCAGCAGCGTCAGCAGCGTCAGCGTCGTCGAACTCGCCTTCGATCAGGCCGTCCTCGATGATGATCTCCTCGTCGCCGGCCTCGTCGACGCCGAGCGCCTGGGCGGCGACCTCTGCGCGGTGGGCCCAGAACTCGGCTTCGTCAGTTCGTCCGAGGTCCTCGAGCACTGCTGCACGAGCGGCGAACAGCGCAGGGCTCCACTCGAACGCACGGTCGGGGTCGAGCTCGGGAATCTCGAGTTCGCCGAGCGCGAGCTCGAGGTCCCCCTGATCCAGGCGTGCACCCGACATCGCGATCGCCAGAGAGACGCGAACGGGCGTGCTGAGGGCAGCCCGGTCGACGGCGCGACCGGTCTCGAGGGCGCGGTCGGGGCGTCCGATGCCCCTCTCGCTGTCGACCATCAGCGCGATCTGGTCGTCCTTGCCGGAGATGCGACGATACGTCCGCAGCTCGCGAAGAGCCAGAGCGAAGTCCTCAGTGGCGTACGCAGTGATACCGAGCGTTTCGCGGACGATCGCGATACGGCCGGCGCGGCGAGACGCGGCGAGAGCGTGCTCGTGCGCACGGGCCGGATCCTCGTCGATGAGCTGAGATGCCATGGCGAGGTGACGCGCGACCAGTTCGGCGTTCTCCTTGCTGAGAGTCTTCAGCTCGTTGCGGGCAGAGGTGTGCAGGTCACGGGCTGTGACCTCATCCGGGATGTGCGGGTCGTTGAAACGCGGCCGATCACCGTCTGCCTGAATCGGACGTTCGCGGCCCGCTCCCCCACGCTGCGGGTAGGAACGCGACGAGTCACGTTCCTGTCCGGCGTCGCGGTTGTATCCACCGGAGCGCGGTGCGCCACCCTCACGGTTGTAGCCACCGGAACGAGGTGCGTCGTTGTCGCGGCGCGGTGCGCCACCGTCACGGTTATAACCGCCCGACCGAGGTGCGCCACCGTCGCGGTTGTATCCACCGGAGCGAGGAGCGCCACCGTCACGGTTGTACCCGCCCGAACGAGGAGCGCCACCGTCGCGGTTGTATCCACCGGAACGAGGTGCGTCGTTGTCGCGGCGCGGGGCGCCACCGTCGCGGCTGTACCCACCGGAACGAGGAGCACCGCCATCGCGGCTGTATCCACCGGAACGAGGTGCGCCACCGTCACGGTTGTACCCACCGGAACGAGGAGCACCACCATCGCGGTTGTACCCGCCCGAACGAGGAGCGCCACCATCGCGGTTGTATCCACCGGAACGAGGTGCGTCGTTGTCGCGGCGCGGGGCGCCACCGCCGCGGTTGTACCCACCGGAACGAGGAGCGCCACCATCACGGTTGTACCCGCCCGAACGAGGAGCGTCATTGTCGCGGCGCGGGGCGCCACCATCACGGTTGTAGCCACCGGAACGAGGTGCGTCGTTGTCGCGGCGCGGGGCACCACCATCACGGTTGTAGCCACCAGAGCGCGGTGCGCCACCATCGCGGTTGTACCCGCCCGAACGAGGAGCGTCATTGTCGCGGCGCGGGGCACCACCGTCACGGTTGTACCCACCAGAACGAGGCGCGCCACCATCACGGTTGTAACCGCCAGAACGCGGTGCGCCACCATCGCGGTTGTACCCGCCCGAACGAGGAGCACCACCATCACGGCTGTAACCGCCCGAACGAGAACCGTCATTGTCGCGGCGCGGGGCACCACCGTCACGGTTGTACCCACCGGAACGCGGTGCGCCACCATCACGGTTGTAACCGCCCGAACGAGGACCGTCATTGTCCCGGCGCGGGGCACCACCGTCGCGGCTGTACCCACCCGTACGAGGGGCACCACCATCGCGGTTATACCCACCGGAACGCGGAGCGCCACCATCACGGTTATACCCACCCGAACGCGGAGCACCACCATCACGGTTGTATCCGCCCTCGCGTCGGGGCGCGTCATCACGACGCGGACCGCCGCTGCGGTTCTGATCCGAGCGCCCTCCGGAAGGTCGGTGACCGCGCGATCCATTGTCGTCGTTGCGACGCGGACGGCGCTCTTCCTCTTCCGGCATGATGCTCCCTGTTCTAGATGTTGTTAACGCAAAATGGCCACCCAACGATGGGTGGCCATTTGCTTAAAAGAAGTCCGGCGGTGTCCTACTCTCCCACAGGGTCCCCCCTGCAGTACCATCGGCGCTGTGAGGCTTAGCTTCCGGGTTCGGAATGTAACCGGGCGTTTCCCTCACGCTATGGCCGCCGAAACACTATAGATGTTTCAATCAAAACACATAACAAAGTCATTGTCATGCGGTTCTCGACCGTACATCGAGAACCACTCAGTGGACGCGTAGCACCAACAAACGGTGTGTTATCAAGTCATCGGCTTATTAGTACCAGTCAGCTGCATGCATTACTGCACTTCCACATCTGGCCTATCAACCCAGTAGTCTGGCTGGGAGCCTCTCACCCGAAGGTATGGAAATCTCATCTTGAGGCCGGCTTCCCGCTTAGATGCTTTCAGCGGTTATCCATCCCGAACGTAGCTAATCAGCGGTGCTCCTGGCGGAACAACTGACACACCAGAGGTTCGTCCAACCCGGTCCTCTCGTACTAGGGTCAGATCCTCTCAAATTTCCTACGCGCGCAGCGGATAGGGACCGAACTGTCTCACGACGTTCTAAACCCAGCTCGCGTACCGCTTTAATGGGCGAACAGCCCAACCCTTGGGACCTACTCCAGCCCCAGGATGCGACGAGCCGACATCGAGGTGCCAAACCATGCCGTCGATATGGACTCTTGGGCAAGATCAGCCTGTTATCCCCGAGGTACCTTTTATCCGTTGAGCGACAGCGCTTCCACAAGCCACTGCCGGATCACTAGTCCCGACTTTCGTCCCTGCTCGACCTGTCAGTCTCACAGTCAAGCTCCCTTGTGCACTTACACTCGACACCTGATTGCCAACCAGGTTGAGGGAACCTTTGGGCGCCTCCGTTACTTTTTGGGAGGCAACCGCCCCAGTTAAACTACCCACCATGCACTGTCCCTGAACCGGATTACGGTTCGAAGTTAGATATCCAGAGTGACCAGAGTGGTATTTCAACAATGACTCCACATGAACTGGCGTCCATGCTTCACAGTCTCCCACCTATCCTACACAAGCCACACCGAACACCAATACAAAGCTATAGTAAAGGTCACGGGGTCTTTCCGTCCTGCTGCGCGTAACGAGCATCTTTACTCGTAATGCAATTTCGCCGAGTTCGCGGTTGAGACAGTTGGGAAGTCGTTACGCCATTCGTGCAGGTCGGAACTTACCCGACAAGGAATTTCGCTACCTTAGGATGGTTATAGTTACCACCGCCGTTTACTGGGGCTTAAATTCTCAGCTTCGCCTTGCGGCTAACCGGTCCTCTTAACCTTCCAGCACCGGGCAGGCGTCAGTCCGTATACATCGTCTTGCGACTTGGCACGGACCTGTGTTTTTAGTAAACAGTCGCTACCCACTAGTCTCTGCGGCCTCCAAACGCTTTCGGAGCAAGTCCTAATACGTCGAAGGCCCCCCTTCTCCCGAAGTTACGGGGGCATTTTGCCGAGTTCCTTAACCACGATTCTCTCGATCTCCTTGGTATTCTCTACCTGACCACCTGAGTCGGTTTGGGGTACGGGCGGCTGGAACCTCGCGTCGATGCTTTTCTTGGCAGCATAGGATCATCCACTTTCTATCCGCATCGTGTCTCAGCCTATGTGAGAGACGGATTTGCCTATCTCTCGGCCTACGCACTTGCACCGGGACAACCATCGCCCGGCTGGACTACCTTCCTGCGTCACACCTGTTAATACGCTAACCGCACCAGAATGGGGTCGTGCGCTAGGCCCAACGCGTCACCCCGAAGGGATCAGTCACTGGGATTCAGACACTTAGCACTACTGGATTAGCTTGGGCGGTTCTTCGCCGGTACGGGAATATCAACCCGTTGTCCATCGACTACGCCTGTCGGCCTCGCCTTAGGTCCCGACTTACCCAGGGAAGATTAGCTTGACCCTGGAACCCTTGGTCTTTCGGAGGACGTGTTTCTCACACGTCTTTCGCTACTCATGCCTGCATTCTCACTCGTGTAGCCTCCACGGCTGGTTTACACCGCCGCTTCGCTGGCCACACGACGCTCTCCTACCCATCAACACGGCTGGACCACGAAGGCCTACCAATAATGTCAATGCCACAACTTCGGTGGCGTGCTTGAGCCCCGTTACATTGTCGGCGCGGAATCACTTGACCAGTGAGCTATTACGCACTCTTTCAAGGGTGGCTGCTTCTAAGCCAACCTCCTGGTTGTCAAGGCAACTCCACATCCTTTCCCACTTAGCACGCGCTTTGGGACCTTAGTTGGTGGTCTGGGTTGTTTCCCTCTCGACTATGAAGCTTATCCCCCACAGTCTCACTGCTGCGCTCTCACTTACCGGCATTCGGAGTTTGGCTGACGTCAGTAACCTTGTAGGGCCCATCGGCCATCCAGTAGCTCTACCTCCGGCAAGAAACACGCAACGCTGCACCTAAATGCATTTCGGAGAGAACCAGCTATCACGAAGTTTGATTGGCCTTTCACCCCTATCCACAGCTCATCCCCTCAGTTTTCAACCTAAGTGGGTTCGGTCCTCCACGACGTCTTACCGTCGCTTCAACCTGGCCATGGATAGATCACTTCGCTTCGGGTCTAGGACATGCGACTGAATCGCCCTATTCAGACTCGCTTTCGCTACGGCTACCCCTCAACGGGTTAACCTCGCCACATATCGCTAACTCGCAGGCTCATTCTTCAAAAGGCACGCTGTCACAGCTACTAAGGCTGCTCCAACGGTTTGTAAGCAAACGGTTTCAGGTACTATTTCACTCCCCTCCCGGGGTACTTTTCACCTTTCCCTCACGGTACTTGTCCGCTATCGGTCATCTGGGAGTATTTAGGCTTATCAGGTGGTCCTGACAGATTCACACGGGATTTCACGGGCCCCGTGCTACTTGGGATACTCTTCGCGCCAAGGGTGGCATTTCGACTACGGGGTTGGCACCCTCTATGACCGGCCTTTCAAGACCGTTCGTCTATACCATCTTGTAACGCCGCCATCTCGGCAGAGATGACTGAAAAGTCCCACAACCCCCAACGTGCAACGCCTGCCGGCTATCACACACGCTAGGTTTAGCCTGTTCCGGTTTCGCTCGCCACTACTAACGGAATCGCGGTTGCTTTCTCTTCCTGTGGGTACTGAGATGTTTCACTTCCCCACGTTCCCTCTACCCGCCCTATATATTCAGGCGGGAGTCACTAGGTCGGCACGCCGCCCAGCGGGGTTTCCCCATTCGGACACCCTCGGATCAAAACTTGCTTATCAGTTCCCCGAGGCTTATCGCAGATTGCTACGTCCTTCTTCGGCTCCAGATGCCAAGGCATTCACCGTTTGCTCTTAAAGACTTGATAAATCACATGAGTTTGAATCAGAATCGACACCAGGCACAGGGCCTGGCTTGAAATTGACTAATGATCTTTAAGATCATCTTGTGCAACCGATCAAAGATCAGTTGCAAGATGCTCGCGTCCACTGTGTAGTTCTCAAAGTACGGGCGGTACCCCTTCCCGCCTCCCCCACAGGGGAAACAACAAGAGGCCCAGAGGTACAGAAACGATCCGAAGATCGCATCCGGTCCCTCAGGACCCAACAGCGTGCAGACACCCCGCTCACGAAGCCCCACTTTCCAACCAACCCGAAGGTCAGCGTACTCACGAGACTCAGCTGCGCTGATGTCATGTCAAATGTTCCACCCATGAGCTCCCAGCGAGAAACGAACGTCCTCGATCTGGGTTCTGGACTCCGAAGAGTCAGATGCTCCTTAGAAAGGAGGTGATCCAGCCGCACCTTCCGGTACGGCTACCTTGTTACGACTTAGTCCTAATTACCGATCCCACCTTCGACGGCTCCCTCCACAAGGGTTAGGCCACCGGCTTCAGGTGTTACCGACTTTCATGACTTGACGGGCGGTGTGTACAAGACCCGGGAACGTATTCACCGCAGCGTTGCTGATCTGCGATTACTAGCGACTCCGACTTCATGAGGTCGAGTTGCAGACCTCAATCCGAACTGGGACCGGCTTTTTGGGATTCGCTCCACCTCGCGGTATTGCAGCCCTTTGTACCGGCCATTGTAGCATGCGTGAAGCCCAAGACATAAGGGGCATGATGATTTGACGTCATCCCCACCTTCCTCCGAGTTGACCCCGGCAGTATCCCATGAGTTCCCACCATTACGTGCTGGCAACATAGAACGAGGGTTGCGCTCGTTGCGGGACTTAACCCAACATCTCACGACACGAGCTGACGACAACCATGCACCACCTGTTTACGAGTGTCCAAAGAGTTGACCATTTCTGGCCCGTTCTCGTATATGTCAAGCCTTGGTAAGGTTCTTCGCGTTGCATCGAATTAATCCGCATGCTCCGCCGCTTGTGCGGGTCCCCGTCAATTCCTTTGAGTTTTAGCCTTGCGGCCGTACTCCCCAGGCGGGGAACTTAATGCGTTAGCTGCGTCACGGAATCCGTGGAATGGACCCCACAACTAGTTCCCAACGTTTACGGGGTGGACTACCAGGGTATCTAAGCCTGTTTGCTCCCCACCCTTTCGCTCCTCAGCGTCAGTTACGGCCCAGAGATCTGCCTTCGCCATCGGTGTTCCTCCTGATATCTGCGCATTCCACCGCTACACCAGGAATTCCAATCTCCCCTACCGCACTCTAGTCTGCCCGTACCCACTGCAGGCCGGAGGTTGAGCCTCCGGATTTCACAGCAGACGCGACAAACCGCCTACGAGCTCTTTACGCCCAATAATTCCGGATAACGCTTGCGCCCTACGTATTACCGCGGCTGCTGGCACGTAGTTAGCCGGCGCTTTTTCTGCAGGTACCGTCACTTTCGCTTCTTCCCTGCTAAAAGAGGTTTACAACCCGAAGGCCGTCATCCCTCACGCGGCGTTGCTGCATCAGGCTTGCGCCCATTGTGCAATATTCCCCACTGCTGCCTCCCGTAGGAGTCTGGGCCGTGTCTCAGTCCCAGTGTGGCCGGTCACCCTCTCAGGCCGGCTACCCGTCGACGCCTTGGTGAGCCATTACCTCACCAACAAGCTGATAGGCCGCGAGCCCATCCCCAACCAATAAATCTTTCCAGTAGCTGACCATGCGGTCGCCACTCGTATCCAGTATTAGACGCCGTTTCCAGCGCTTATCCCAGAGTCAGGGGTAGGTTGCTCACGTGTTACTCACCCGTTCGCCACTGATCCCACAGAGCAAGCTCCGTGTTCACCGTTCGACTTGCATGTGTTAAGCACGCCGCCAGCGTTCATCCTGAGCCAGGATCAAACTCTCCGTAAAAAAGAAATGCATACGACACCGGGAAAACGGTGACGCAGCGAGTTTGATGCTGACCAAAGAGACGAATTCATTGCTGACTTCATCCGAATGCCAACCCCACAAGGAGGTTGGTCTTTGATCCAAAGGAATTCTCACCCAGCCGAAGCTAGACGAGGATAATTTGGCATTTGACAAGTGCACGCTGTTGAGTTCTCAAGGATCGGATGCTCCCACGACCCAGTCATCACAACCAGGCCCGAAGGGCAACTTCTCTATCTTAGCCATCCCGTCCCGCTTGTCAAGTCAGCGCGCCGTGCGGATCTTGGATCCGATGCGCAGCCGATGACAGCCGCAGAGGGGGTGGATCTCCCATCCTAGGCGCAAGCGCCTGTTCTCACAAGTGAGTGGATCGGGAGGTGGTTCTCCGCTTGAGGGGGGTGAGGCTCTCGGCCTCTCCGCTTCCCTGTGGGGCGAACAAGTAATAAGTTACGTGGGTTTCCGGGGTC